>JBAWWJ010000332.1:0-5751 GCA_037146815.1 Planctomycetota bacterium | reverse complement strand
CAAGGGTAAGCATACTTCGCTTTTCCTCGCGCCCACTTTTCTTGGGCAAGTCCATATGTTTGTCCTTTCGACGACTCTCATGTCGAACAATTCGCCTACAATTGGTTTTCCCTGCGAGAGGCTACGGAAACACAGCGGGATATGCGGGCGGTGGAGTTTATTAAGGCTGTTCGCGCCGATGAATCGACGACAAAGCTGGGACGAATTCCGAACCTGCTCGTAATGATGGCGCTTATCCATCGCAATGACGCCAATCTTCCACACGGTCGCGCGAAACTCTATGCAAAAATTTCTGAAGCCTACTTGGAAACAATCGACCACTGGCGGCACATCGAGCGCACGAGTGAGGAATGGGTCGCGAGGAAGCGATGGTTGGCGCGAGTCGGGTTCGAGATGCAGCGGCGTCGATCAGAGACGGGGCCTGGGGAAAAAAAAGACCAGGAAATACTAGCGACAGGTGAGCAAGTACGAAGCTGGATCGCAGCTGCGATGGCAGAATCTGGTCAATCAGGAAATGAAGTTGACGCCGCCGAGTTCGTCGAGTATTTGGGAAAGCGGAGCGGACTCCTGTTACCACGCGGACATGATCGATTTGCTTTCTTGCACCTTTCGTTTCAGGAGTATTTCGCTGCTTGCCTCCTCGCACAGCGCGTCGTCACGCCTGCCTGGATCAAAGGCGATAATACACGAATGCTGGAAGGGGCACGCCAGGATGATCTTCGAGAACACGCAAACCGTTCGCTATGGCGTGAGACGCTGGTATTTCTTATTCAGTTACTAGCCATCGACCATCAGGACTGGCTGCTGGACGCCCGAGACTGCCTGTTCGGGCCAAATTTCTCCGCAGTGCAGCCGACTATTGATCATTGGAATCGCGTCCTGCTCCTCGCACGCCTTGTGATCGATCCGTACGCCGGATTCGATTCAAGGCAGAAAGAAGAAGCAATCAGAGTCTGCTGTCGGTATGAAATGATGATGCAGAAGGAGTTCGAGAGCACCGCCACACCGTACGACAATATGGTGGTTCGGACGTTGCTATCAATCGAGCGAACTTCTCGCGACATAATCCTTGAGCAACTGGTCGCAGCTGCACATGAAGCGCAATCTCCTCGACTTGACCTCAGCGGCACCGGAGTCACGAACATTAGCACTTTGACGTCGCTGCCACAATTGCGATATGTTAATCTCAAAGGAACTGCGATAACGGACATCAGCCCTTTAGGTAAACTAGTTCGTTTGGGACGCCTCGATCTCAGCGGGACGCAAGTGTGCGATTTCAGTCCATTGCGGAATCTGAAATATCTAAGTTATCTCGGGCTCAATCACACGAAAATGGACGACTTGAGTTCACTAGCCGGACTGTTGAATTTGACGACCCTTGGTCTTAGCCACACAGGAGTATCAGACTTGGGACCATTGACGAGATTACCACAGTTGCAGAACCTCGATGTGACTCATACTCGTGTAAGTGACCTTAGTCCATTGGCGCGGATCTCAACATTGTCTTGTATTTCGATTAGCAAATCCAAAGTTTCGAAAGATATGATTGCGAGCTTTCAGAAACGGCATCCGAGTTGCAAAGTCGAGCCTTCGAACTAGGGAGAGATCAGCGTCAACCCGATACGCTTGTTCCTTAAGGGGCCGATCATTTCAATCGCCTTACGAAAGCGATCGCGACTCCTCGTCGCTCCAAGTAGACGCTGATTCAAGCCCCAAGGGACCCGTCCTTCGCGTTGGTTCGCTTCATCGGAGGTTGACGGTCAAGGTGAAGGCAACGGCTGTTTCGGACGACGGCGTTCCAGTCGTTCGCGTTTCTTTGCCTCCAGTTCCTTGCGTCGTTCTTCCCGTTGCTTCAAGGCTTCAGGTGAAGGTGGCTCCGCAAGTTTTCGGAAGACATCGTCGGGAATGAACTGCTGGACACCGTCGGGAATGAGGGCCTTCATAATGATTGGCGCGGCGCGTCTGGCTGCAGCATCTCCCGGCTTTTCTTTGGGGGCTTCGACAGCCTTCTCAGCGACTGCTGGTACGACCTGGCCTTCGGCCGCCCCCAGTCCCCCATCGTTCGTGGCTGGCTTGCTCTGTGCCTGCAGATAGCCCGCATATTCGGAGTGGAACCAGTTATTCACAATGACAAACCCGGCGATCATTCCGATGCCGAGGTGAGGATTCCGCGATTCCATCAGGATACCGTCGTTGACCCTGGCAACCGACAGAGTGATATCACCCGCGTATGGAACCAGAGCCGCTGACGACGGGATCACGAATGGATCAAATGTCCCCCCCTGCGTGTGAACGATCTCGGCAATCGTCTGCCCCAGGAACGGGATCAGACCGCTGAGAGTCTGTACGGAACGAACACCGTCGAGATAACACCCCAAGAGCAGTTCGTCCTTGGTCAGAGACAACTTCTTCATGGCAACCCGGTCAAATCCCGGTCGCTGAGATGCCATGTGGCGCAAGTGAGCCTTCATCGCTTGCGGATGCACGGCAAACAACACGTGACCACGTGTCAGGCAGAACGTCGGGATCACCGTGGGACTCACTCCGAGGCTCAATCCGCTGCCATTCACATAGGAAATGGAATGCCCGAGAAACTCCTGTTGTTTCAACTCGACATCGCCACCAAACTCCGCTCCCTGCGGTGCCAGCGCCTGTTCGACCAGTTGCAACAATCGATCATATAAGACTTGTGCTTTGGCGAGATCACGCACTTCCAGAGTTGCGATCAGCCCGCTTCCAGCGATTCCCCCTTCAGAAGGAGAACTGAAAGCAGTCCATGCGTTTCCAAATGCCGGGTAAACGTCGTTGACGAGGTTCAACCCGAGTTCTGTTTCCAGTTCTTTGAGTGTTTCATCGAAAAGCTGAACAGAGAGCGGATGAGTCTTCCCAACCAGTTCGCGAACCCCTTTGATGACCTGTCCGACACTCAAGCTTCCCGCCAGAACAAGATCGCTGTCGATGGGGATATGCGACAATTGTTCGATTTTCAATGGTGGGCTTCCGGCCACCAGCAGGATTCCGTCCGTTCGTCCGCCCGTCGCCAGGAATGACCGCTGAACAACCGTTCCTTCAACAACACCAGCCCCGGTCAGTAAATAATCCAGAGAATCAACTCCCAGGCCCTGGATGATCGGTTGAGCGATCGCACCTGCCGGCCCGAGCGACTGAATCGCGATATTGGTCGTGCTGCGAACGTCAAACCAGGTGACCGCACCGACTCGATCGAGACCAATTCGTTTCCATCCCGCCTGAAATCGAGGATTCGAATCGAGTCCTTTGACTTCCCCGCGCAGCCCAGCCTGAATCTGCGCGACGGTATTCGCGCCGAGCCCGATCAGCAGTCGATTTCCCTCCTGATGAATATTGACCTGCATCCCGTTAGGAGCCGGAATGGCCTGCATCGCCGGTTGATGCGGAATTTCGTGGCCGGAAATCTGATTGATGGTATCAATGATGGCGTCACTGTCCGCCCCGGCATCAATGATCACGCTGACGTGGAGTCGCTTCAGCAGGTCTTGTGGATTGGGAACAAACAGCAAACCATTGGCTGCCTGCGGGGAATCGAACGTTACGAAAAGACACCCCGGATGGGCGGTCAAAAGCTTCGCCAGCCGAAATGAATCGCCTGAC
The DNA here is from genome assembly GCA_037146815.1 of Planctomycetota bacterium. Classification (GTDB taxonomy): domain Bacteria; phylum Planctomycetota; class Planctomycetia; order Planctomycetales; family Planctomycetaceae; genus Schlesneria. The sequence goes on along the minus strand of JBAWWJ010000332.1, from coordinate 2,121 downwards.
GAGAATTGCGAATGTTCCTGCTGGTCTGGATCAACGCCATGGCCGTTCTCGGGGAGCAATCCTGTTTCGATGGATTTCAACAAGAACTGAATTTCCGGATCTGCAATCAGCCCATCGATCCCCGGGGCATCGACTTTTCCGGGACCACGAGCCGCCCATTCGACGTAGAGCAGGCTGCCCTGAGGAACCGCCTTCAGCAAGGCAGCATCACGTTCACCGGGTGGCATTCCCAGTAAACCACTGCCACCGAGCAGAAACAGAAAGATCTCAATCCAGCCAAGACCAACAGATGCATTTGCCATATTTGCTCCTTCAGGAAAGTACAGGTTCGCGAGTCCATGCGTCGAACGGCTTTGGCTCGTTATCTTACCGTCCCAGTCGTTGTCACTCCAGCCGCTGCATCGGTGTTCGTTGATCTGGCACGGCGAGTGGTTCGATTCGCATCCATCATTTCCGTACCGGTGGACAACGCCCCCCGTGGGTTGGGCTGAAGGCCCACCAGTGCAACGCACAGGGCTTCCAGCCCTGTGACTGCAGACAGAATAGGGATGCGACCTGAAAGGTCGCAAGGAATCCCGGTCATAGCGATCAATTGCGATCGATGACCTCTCGCGACCTTTCAGGTCGCACATTTTGATTTGTTTCCCCGCTCACAGGGCTGAAGCCCTGTGCTTCGTTCTCTTGGGCCTTCAGCCCACAAGAAAACGACACGTTTCGCCAAGTCAGGACGTCGGAAGCTGTTGGCAAACCCAATTCTCAAGTCCTCATTCTTCACCTCCCCGAATTCTGACTCCGCTGCGTTTCGGACTTAAACGCAGAGAGCGCAGAGGACGCTGAGTTGAAGGCAAGTACATTCTCCCGTTTTTGCTCTGCGATCTCCGCGCCCTCCGCGTTTCTAGTCTTTCCTGGTTGAGTGTTGAGTTTGGATTCCCAGCTGCGCGGACATGTCTGTTGAATTCAGGGCCAGCGAAATGAGGCCTTTCCGAACCTGCCAGGGTTTGCCGTGTCGAAGTAACCGGGTAAAACTCTACGTAGAGATTTGCGAGCGGTGCGAATTCGCAAACTCAGAAAAGAACCGAGTTCAACAACTTCGAGAGACAGTCAAAATCGTGCGCTACGTGCTTGAACATCTGGCGGTCGTGTTTGGAGCGGCCACAGGAGCGCTCGCGGCTCGTGGTAAGGGAATTGACTGGTTTGGAGTCATTGTCCTGGGACTCGTGACGTCGGTCGGCGGTGGCACGCTACGGGATGTCATTCTGGATATCCCGGTTTTCTGGGTCAGTGATCATTCCTTTCTGATTTCCGGGATCGTCACGGCAGCGCTGACGATCTACCTGGCCCAGTATCTGAATCCATCGTCCACACCATTCCTGATCACTGACGCATTTTTTCTCGCCTTCGTCACCATGGTAGGCACGAACAAGACGTACAGCTTGAAGCATCCGGGGACGATTTGCGCCCTGTTTGGCGTTGTGACGGGTGTCGCTGGCGGGATGTTTCGAGATGTTCTGTTGGGAGAAGTTCCGCTGGTCTTCAGGCCGCATATCAACTTGTACGCCACAGCGGCATTGTTCGGGAGTATTTCATTCCTGGGAGCCGCCATGGTATGGCCGGGGCACTGGTTTAACCTGGTCTTCGGAGCCCTGGTCACCCTGCTACTTCGACTGGCCGCAATTCGCTGGAGAATACGTCTGCCAATTTTCCAGTCACCCGATGAGGGGATTTCTTGAGGGGCAATTCGTCGGTTTACCCTGTTTTATCCTGATGGGTGCCGCTTCACTCCAATCGCCGCTCGCAGATTGATCTACGGAAGAATAAGATGTCGAGAGCATTGTTGCAGGCCGCTGCAAAAGGAGATCTCAGCAAGGTGCAGCAACTGCTCGGCCAAGGTGCCAAAGTTGATTTCATTCATAAGGCGACAGGGCGCACCCCGTTGATTGAGGCCGCAATCCATGGGCAGCTTGAAGTTGCCAAAGCGTTAATTCAGGCCGGAGCCAATGTCAATCATTTTGATATGGCGGTTGAATTCACCGCTCTCATGTGGGCGTGCGGTGAAGGCCATCTGCCATTAGTCCTTAAACAAGCGAGTTCCGTTGCGGATTTGTAGCGATTATTGGCGCG
>JBAWWJ010000331.1:0-5760 GCA_037146815.1 Planctomycetota bacterium | reverse complement strand
CGCTGCGGTCGACGATCGGTTCGGGTCCGTCTCGTGGGTCATGACCTGATACTTCTCAAAGTCCTTCGAGGTCAGGTAGGTCATCAGGTGATACGCCGCGTCCTTGTTGGCCTGCGGCAAGTTCCTGGGGATGCCCAGCCCCCAACCGCCCCGGATAGCGCGGGGGTTGCCGTCGTCGGCGGGCATGGGCGCCACTGCGACCTTATCCTTGACCCGTGAATCGGGGCCATAGAGGGCGCCGGCGATCGTCGCCCATGCGGGCCACATCGCGATCTTGCCCAACTGGAACGCTTCGAGCGCCTCCTTGAACCCGTACTGCGTCACTGCGGACGGAGAGTATGGCAGCAGATCGATCATGTTCTGGAGGGCGGCCACCGCCTCTGCGCTATCGAAACGCGTGGTGAGCGTCTTGTCCTTCTTGCTGCCACTAGTCAATTGACCGCCCATCGTGATGAAACGGGTGTACCAGTCGACCAGGAAGTTGGACACGTCGTTCGCTCCGACCATCGCGCTGCCGGCGACATCACTCGTTGTCAACGCCTTGGCGGCCAACAGATATTCGGCCCAGGTGGTGGGCACTGCGGGCTGGTCGGTGCCGCCCAGCAGATCCTTGCGGTAGAACATGATGCAGGATCCACTTTCGATGCCCGGGATCAAGTACAGCGTGTCGCCGCCGAACTCTCCGGTCTGCACGTCGAAGTAGCCGGCGTAGTCCAGCTGGCCTTTTGGAAAATCGGCAAAATCGTAGTTGGCGTGCGCGAGGGGTCGCTGACGTAGCCCGTGATGTCCTCGAGCAACCCGGCGCCTACGGTGCTCGCGACTGCGAAGCCCACGATGTGCACGATGTCGAACGCAGACTCAGGGGATCGCAGGTTCTGCGCGATCGACTGGTCGAGAGCGTCGAGGGCCAGCGTCGTAATCTCGATCTTGAGACCGGTCGCAGCCTCCAGCTCGGACCGCTTGTCGCGCAACCCCAGATCGTCCCGCTCACGGTCCACGAGCACGATGCGCACGGTCTTGCCTGCGTACTTCATCGGATCGAAGCTGCCGGGACCGGCAGCCGGGGCACTGGGCAAAGAGTCGGACGTCCTGGCGTTGCCTGAAAGCCTGCCGCCAGAATCAACTTCAGCTCCGCAGCCGATGGCGGCCACCGAAATTCCCGTCAGCGCGGCTCGGGGAATGAACTCACGCCGGGTGATGCGACCCTCGATTATCCTGCGTACCAGTTCTGCCGCCGACTCCGTGCGACCCGCCCATTCGTCCTGTTCCACTTTGACCATCCTCCATGCCGGAGAGCCCGGCATACCACGACTGAGCGACACCCCAGAGTGCAGTGTCAACAAACGTTTTCCTGTTGCCCCAGAGTTTAAAGGATAGCCCGCTCACTTGCAATTCCGCGCTGCTCCCCGAAAAGGGACGCTCTGCGTAACCATGCATGCCTTTTTGGGAGAGGTGGAATGTAAACATTCGCGGAAGGTGTGGGCCGTACTGCGCAGCGTGAAGGTCGATTCTGAGCAATTTGTGATCCGGAGGTAGCGAGGACGGCCTGGAAACGCGTGGAAGACCGCGATGGCGGATATCGCGTCGTTGGGCAATTCGATGAGGTGTTCAAAATCAGCGGTGTGCAAATCCAGCGAACGGTGCCGATGTCATCCAATCTGCGAGCCCGCGTCGAGCGATTCATTCCGACACTGAAGTTCGAGTGCCTGAGTAAGTTTGTGATCGTAGCCGAAAAACATCTCGACCATGTGTGCCGAGTTTGGAGTCGGCATGACAACGAAGTACGACCGCATTCGTCCCGCGATCATCTGCCACCGGATTTCACCGCACCACCGGGCGAAGCAACCACCGTTCGCGTGGATGACATTGCCTGCACCTCAAAACTCGCCGGCGTAATACAATCGTACTCGCGACGAGCCGCGTAGAATCGCTCTCTCCTTTCACTCCGACCATCATGCGGAACGACCGCAGCAATGAGCGTGCGCGGCGACTCTTCGCTCCACTGAAATGCGGCGCCCTTCATATCGTTGCGGCCCGCTTGAAACGAGGAACCACCGTTGACCAAGGACTCATCGTCTTACGTCACTAATCACCAATTCCCCTGATCTCCAGCACAGATTCGCAACTCAGAACATTCGTACTTGGCGCCCGTTATTGAATTGTCTCATACGTGGACTTTTCGGAAATCATCGAGAATCTGTCGCGCCCACGTTACTCAAGGCCCAGAGTCTGCACACCGATCCCCGAACCGTGCTGACGAGGTGGAAATTCCTTCAGACTCCCAAGATGCTGAAGCACGGGGCCGGACAACTCGGGCGCAACCCAGGTTTTTTCCTTCATCCATGTGAAGTGACCGCGAGTGTCCGGAGTCTTTTCAAAGGGATCAAGCTTGATATCAATCAGGAGTCCTGCCGGTATCTTTTCTGCTGCCTTCAACCAATCGTTTTTGATGGCCAGATGCACTTTCCATTGCTTCACGCGGATGGCATTCAGTTGTGTTTCCGCGTAGAAGAAGAATTCATTTCGCTGAGAGGGAGCGGCCTTCGTCAGCATTGCGGTCTGATCATATCCGTCCAGATGAATACGAACACTTTCCCCATTCACCGTTCTGCCCTGCAGCAGCTTTTCTTTGATACCCGGAGCGCCGGCAGCCGCCAGCAGCGTCGGCAGCCAGTCCTCGGACGACATCAATTCGCCGGTCCAGCCACCGGCAGGAACCTTGCCTGGCCATCGTATCAGTGCGGGAACACGAAAGCCGCCGTCCCAGGTGGTTCCCTTCTCTCCTCGAAATGGTCCGGTTCCGGCACTGGGCCAGTGGGCCAGGTTGACACCGTTATCTGATGTAAAGATGACGATGGTGTTCTGAGCAATCCCATGACGATCAACCGCGTCGAGGAGTTTTCCGACGAGTGCGTCGAGATGCAGCAGAGCGTCCGCATAAGGGCCATGTCCGCTGCGGCCAGCCCATTCATTGCTCACGTGAATCTGCTGATGCATACGAGACGGATTGAACCAGAGGAAAAACGGTGTTTTCCTGCTGACTTTGTCATCAACCCAGGCCAGTGAACGTTCGAGGACTTCGTCATCGAATGTCTTCTGGCGTTCACTTCCCAACTGACCCTGATCGGTAATAGTCTGTTTTCCAACCGGCCCCCAGCGGGGATCGACCGTCATGTCAGCGACGTCAGTAGCCACGGAATGAATCACGTTTCGGGGACGCCCAGGAAACGCGGCTGCTTTGGGAAACTCCGGCTGCTCCGGCATTTCCATCATATTCAGATGGTACAGGAAACCAAAGAATTCGTCGAAACCGTGCACCGTCGGCAGAAACTCATTCCGATCACCAACATGGCTTTTGCCAAACTGCCCTGTTGCGTAACCGATGTCTTTCAGCAGCATGGCAAGTGTCACATCATCCTTGTGCAGACCGATCGGGGATCCTGGCTGGCCGACAGATGTCAGTCCGGTGCGGATGGGATACTGACCCGTGAGAAATGCGGCTCGCCCTGCAGTGCAGCTGGGTTGAGCATAATAGTCAGAAACCATCAGGCCTTCGCGGGCAAGACGATCGATGTTTTTTGTCGTGACGGCTCCCAGTCCACGATGATAAGCAGAGACATCAAAAGGTGACATGTCATCGGTCATGATGACGATGATGTTCGGTTTGTCTGCGGCAGAGGCAGTCACACACGTCATCATCAGCAGCAGGGAGAAAACGCACCATCGACCCGCGCCCACAACTCTGACAGGCTGATGTTCATGGTCGGAAAAACACTGGTTTGGCATCTTGGATTCCAGAAAAATTCTTTGCAGAGTAATGATTTCAGATCCGACAAACACGCATGGGTGGATTCGGAGTCGGAGTCATGTTTGGTTGCCTCGGTGAGAACGCCGAATTACCTCTGATCTCAACCGCTGCAGAGGCATAGGAACCTCCGTTGATGCAATCAGCGGGGCGTTGCGAGACCGAGATTCTTTCGGGGATACTTCATGTAAGTTGCGACATGAGATTCAAGCATCGGCTTCACCGCGGCGAGTCCCCATTCAAAGTATCGGTGTCCGGTACTGCGTTGTTCCTTCGGATCCATGTAGAGGTTATAAACCCATGGCCAGTCTCCGGTGCTTGTCAGGATCGATTCGTCAAGGTTCCTCATTGGCTGCTGCGTCAGATAGACGCTGGTATGCACTTTATATTCGTTCCAGCGCACCGCAATCGGCGCGTTTCCGCCGTACATGAAAACCGTCTGGCGAGCCGAGACGCCTTGATCGGCCAGCAGAAACCCGGACTGGTCGATCCCATCGATGTAGCGTTGATCGGAGATCCGCGTGGACTCCCCGGCGATAGCCAGAGCAGTGGAGAAGAGATCCATCAGGTCAAACAGTCCGTCATTGGCCTGCCGAGGCTTGATCGTGCCGGGCCAGTAAGCGATTCCTGGAACTCGCACCCCGCCTTCCCATGTCGTGCCCTTCCCACCTCGCCACGGGCTGTAGCCGCCGTCGGGCCAGACATCTTCATTGGCGCCATTGTCAGACGTGAAGAAGACAAACGTATTTTCCAGTTGTCCGGCTTCGTCGAGTGTTTTAATGAGGCGCCCGACTATGTCGTCAACTTCCACCACCGCGTCCTTATACGGAAAGCCCGCGGGACTTTTTCCCGCGTAGCCCGGAGCCGGATAATTGTCATTGTGAACTCGTGAGAAGGCGTGGACGAGGTAGAACGGCTTCTTGCTTGCCGCACTGCGTTTGATGAAATCCACTGAGTTGTTAGCGAATATCTGATCGATCGTTCCCATTTCCTCCGGTGTGCGGATCTGGCTGACGGTCCGCATCGCACCGCCTTTGGATCCTGCAGTCACTTCAGGAACCGCAAGTTTTCGAAGTGCTTCAAGCCGTTCCGGCTTCAGAACGAGATCGGGATAGATTCTCGTGTCAATGGCCTGCGTCATCTCTGAAGCGACGCCAAGAATCCCCATATATTCATCGTAGCCAACCTCGTGCGGACGAGTTCCCTCCGCGGCGCCGAGATGCCATTTCCCGGATAAAGCGGTACTGTATCCTGCGTCCGAAAGAAGCTTTGCTGCTGTCTGTTCGTCTTTCCACGGATTCACCAGAAACCGCTCACCGGCGAGCAGCGGGCGGGTCAGACCAGTACGGGCCGGAAATCGGCCGGTCATAAGGGCGGCACGACTTGGTGTACAGGTCGACTGCGCGTAAGCAGATGTCAGTCTCAGTCCATCAGCGGCAAGTTTGTCGATGTTCGGAGTGGGAGCTCCAATCACAACGCCTCCTCCATTCGCTCCGATGTCACCCCATCCCATGTCATCCACAAGAAGAATCAGAATATTGGAGGCACGACCGTGTTTGAGACGCAACGCACCCAGCTTGTCTGCGGACTCCTTCTGCTGTTCGGGATGGAGAATCGCTGGTTCAAGGTACGCAGCGGTGCGAGTCGTCTTGTCAAACGGGTTTTGCGCTTCGGATCTCGCAGAAATCCAAAGTGCCGGAAGCATCCCGGCGACGTAGAAAATCCAAATCGTACTGGAGCGATTCATATTCCATTCCAATGTGCTAATGATGAAACCATACGATCGCATGAACACTGGCAGCAGAGTTCAGTGTGCTGAGAATCTAGGCTTTCGGCAAACTTCCTACGAGGAATACCCTGAACGAAATCTCTCTGTCAGACAAGACAATCCAAAACCCTGTGGACTTGCCCAAGAAAAGTGGGCGCGAGGAGAGGGATTAGACGGCCTGCTCGAG
>JBAWWJ010000330.1:0-5774 GCA_037146815.1 Planctomycetota bacterium | reverse complement strand
GGGCAGGTACGATGGCTCCGGTCGAAAGTTGACCACTCCGGAAGGCGACGTTCTCGTGGCGTCGGTTCTTCAGAAACTTGAGCATAACGGGAGACGCTTCATGATTCGTTCGCTGTCACGCTGGATGTTCGTGCTGGGTTGCGGGATCACGTTCTGGTCAATGTCGGCCAGTGCTCAGACGGTTCCTGATAAGGTGACATTCAAGAACGTAGATAGTGGCGTGGCAGTGATGCTCGGGACCGAGACCTTTACGGTTCTGCATACCGGTCCCGAATGGGCCAAGCCCTTTCTGGCTCCCGTGCAAGCTCCGGGGGGGACTGTCATCACGCGGGCCATTGGAGATCCCGAAGATAAGGATCACCCGCATCACAAGGGGATCTGGTTTTCTGTCGATGAAGTCAATGACATCAAGTTCTGGGCCGAAGCGGGCAAAATCGTCAATGTGCTGACGGATGTGACCGAGGGGAACCCCGGGACAATCAAGCTGAAGAATCATTGGCTCGGTAAAGACAGTCTTCCCGTTGCTGTTGAGACCACGACGATTTCGATCTTCCCGTCGCGACTGGTGATTTACGATGCGACGTTTACCCCGGCCGTTGGGAAAGTCACGTTTGATGACACCAAGGAAGGGCTGTTTGGAATCCGCGTCGCCACGACGATGCGGGAAAAAGTTGGCGGGATTGTCACCAACGCCGAAGGGAAGAAGGGGACAAAAGAATGCTGGGGGCAGCCTTCCAAGTGGGTTGATTACACGGGACCCGTTAACGGCAAAAATTACGGCGTGGCCATCATGGATCACCCCACCAACTTCCGGCCGTCTCGGTATCATGTGCGTGATTATGGGCTCTTCTCGGTCAGCCCTTTCGGTGAAGGGGCCTATCAGAACGACAAGAACAAAGCCAAGCCATTTGTGCTGGAACCAGGTCAATCGCTTCGATTGCGCTACGGTCTGCAGGTGCATGCCGGGGATGCCGTTGAAGGCAAGGTGGCTGATGCGTATGAGTTGTTTTTGAAGGCTACGAAATAGGTTTGACGCATGTCACGGATGACGAAAGGTTCGGCCGCAGAGAGCGCCCTCGAAGAACTGCTGTCGGGATTGAACCCCCAGCAGCGTGCAGCAGCGGCGCATGATCAGCGTCCGTTACTGATCGTGGCAGGTGCGGGGACGGGCAAAACGACCACGCTGGCACATCGTGTTGCCAGCCTGATCGCGCATGGGACCGATCCCGGCCGAATTCTGTTGCTCACGTTTACCCGGCGTTCTGCGGCAGAGATGCTGCGGCGCGTCGATTCGCTGCTGACTCGCTGGCGGAATCAAACCGCAAAATCGCTGAGTCGCTCTGCCAGTGGAATGGATTTGAATGCCGAAGCGGTGCTTGGCGAGACTACGTCCGCTCCGGCAATCCGCTCAGCACAATCCGCGCTGTCGACTCGCGACATCTGGGGAGGAACCTTTCATGCCGTGGCGACCCGCTTACTGCGTCAACATGGCAAACTGATTGGTCTGGAACCCGATTTTACGATTGTGGATCGTGCCGACGCCGAAGATCTGCTGAATGCGATCCGCTCGGAACTGGAATTGGCAAAGACCAACAAGCGGTTTCCTCTCAAGGGGACGTGCCTCGACATTTACAGTCGAGTCGTCAATACGCAGCTTCCGTTAGAACGGGTGCTGAAAGAATCCTTCCCGTGGGTCGTCGATCAACTCGACGGATTGAAGAAGCTGTTTGCCGCGTACACCGAACGGAAGGAGCAGCAGCAGACTCTCGATTATGACGACCTGCTGCTGTTCTGGCATGGCCTGGTGACCGAACCGGCCTGCGGCGAGATCGTGCGTCAGAAATTCGACTGTGTTCTGGTCGATGAGTACCAGGACACCAACACGCTTCAGGCGGAAATCGTACGAAGCCTGATGCCTGACGGACGGGGACTGACTGTTGTGGGTGATGATGCCCAGTCGATTTATTCGTTTCGCGCAGCGTCTGTTCGAAACATCCTGGATTTTCCCCAACAATATCCCGAAACGACGGTGCTGCCGCTGGAGCAGAACTACCGCAGCACTCAGCCCATTCTGGCTGCCACGAACCAGATCATTGCGCTGGCGAAAGAGGGGCACCGTAAAGAACTGTGGTCCAGCCGCCAGACAGGAAATCCACCGCAACTCGTTTCCTGCCAGGATGAAACAGAACAGACGGACTATGTGATTGCACAGATCCTGGCTCATCGGGAAACGGGTGTCTCTCTCAAGCAGCAGGCGGTGCTGTTCCGGGCCGCTCATCACAGCCTGCAATTGGAACTGGAGCTTTCTCGACGCAACATCCCGTTCCACAAGTACGGGGGGCTGAAGTTTGTCGAGGCGGCACACGTCAAGGACCTGATGGCATTTCTGCGGCTGGCGGAAAACCCGCGTGATTCCATTTCAGCCCTCAGAATTCTGCTGCTGCTGCCGGGAATCGGGCCCAAAAAAGCGTCTCAACTGGTAGAAGCGTTGAATGCTCATCAGGGTGACCTGAGTGCCTGGGAAGAGTTCAAACCACCCGCCGCGACGGCGACGCACTGGCCCGTCTTTCTGGCGCTGATGAAAGTTCTGTCGGGTAAACACGGAAAATCGGTAACGCTGCAGGTTGAAATTCATCACATTCGCACGTTTTATGCCCCGCTGCTGGAACAGAAATACGACGATGCGTTTGTGCGAATGCGAGATCTGGAGCAAATGGAACAAATGGCGGCACGGTTTGAGGTACGGTCGCAGTTCCTGAATGACATGACGCTGGATCCCCCCAGTTCCACGCAAGACTTTGCGGGCGAACCTTTGCTGGATGAAGACTATCTGACACTCAGTACGATCCATTCTGCCAAGGGGTTGGAGTGGGAATCGGTCTTCGTTCTGCATGCAGCGGATGGGAACATTCCGTCCGACATGGCAACAGGGTCTGACGAAGAGATCGAGGAAGAACGTCGATTGTTTTACGTGGCGTTGACTCGAGCCAAGTCCCACCTGTACGTCATGCATCCGCATCGGTACTACTTCCATGCGCATTACAAAAGTGACCATCATTCGTATTCGCAGAGAACCCGCTTCATCCCGGATGAACTTCTGAAGTACTTTGAGTGCATCACACCGGCGCGTGCCAAAGCGGGGGAATCGGCGGATGGTCCTGCGACCGGAGTCACGACATCGGACATTCGTAAGCGAATCGGCAAAATGTGGGCGTGACGAATCTGAAACATGCAAACTGCGATGAATGAACTGCCGCTGATACTGTTGCCGGGGCTGGGTGCGGATGCCCGGATGTTTTCGTCGCTGGCGGCGGGATTGCCTCCGATTGTGACGCCTCGATGGATCGAACCTCAGCGCCGCGAATCTCTGGTTGATTACGCGCGCCGGTTCGCTCGAGTGATCGACCCAGGCCAGCCCTGTTTCATTGGAGGGGCTTCCTTCGGTGGAGTGGTGGCTCAGGAGATTGCAGCAGTGCTGCCAGGGGTTCGGGCATGTTTTGTCATCGGGAGCACGTGTTCCGATAAATCGAGGCCATGGCGGATTCAGGTCCTGCTTCCGATCACGCCGCTGGTTGGCATTCTGCCGCGACTCGCTCCTCTAATCGTCAGGGTTACGGGCCGTTGGCTGCGCCCTGCGACGCGCGGAGTACTGATGCAACTGTCGGACACAGACCCGAAGTTTCTCAGTTGGGGGGCTGGAGCGATCCTGCGCTGGAAGCCCTCTGCTGCCGCTACGCAGGTCCCCGTCTGCCAGATTCACGGTAGTCGAGATCGCATCTTCCCGATTGGTTTGACGAACCCGGAACACACGGTGGCCGGGGCCGGTCATCTGATTGCCATCACACACCCGAAAGAGGTCAGTGAACTGATGCGGCAGCAGATTGAGAGATTAGTGCAGGGCGAAACTGGTCAATAATTGGCCATTGAGTCCGGGTTTGGAAATTGGCCTGCATTTTTTCGGTCTCGCCAAAGATTCCTGGAGATGCCCCTTTCCGGTAAAACGCTACCGCAGAACTCCTGGAGACGTGTCGTAAGTGCTTTTATTTTCTTGTGTTACACGTTTCTTCACAACTTTGTACGCAGGTGGGTTCGCCAGTAGGGACGGCTTTCAAAATTCCGATTTGAGGCGTGATTCTGTGTTTGAAGCCGTCACGCTTGATATTGGCAGGCGTAGGGAATAAACTCAGCGACCCTGGAGTTTTGCGGGGCGATTGTGTCTCCCAAGCACGGGGCCGTCGTAGTTGTGTGACATTGATGATCGGGTATTCTGACGATGCCGACAATTAATCAGTTGATTCGTAAGCCTCGCAAGCATCAGCCTGTACGGACAAAGACTCCAGTTCTGGAGGGGTGTCCACAGAAGCGTGGTGTTTGTTTGCTCGTTAAGACAGTAACACCGAAGAAGCCAAACTCAGCACTGCGAAAAGTAGCGCGTGTTCGGTTGTCGAACGGTAAAGAAGTCACAGCGTACATTCCGGGTGAAGGCCACAACCTGCAGGAACACTCGATCGTGCTCGTGCGCGGCGGTCGTGTTCGCGACCTTCCCGGGGTTCGCTACAAGATCATTCGCGGTGTGCTGGATACTCTTGGTGTCGCCAAGAGAATGCAGGCCCGAAGCCGTTACGGTACCAAGCGAGCGAAGTAATTCCGCTGGTTTGTGTCCTGTAGGTGCTAAGGTCTGTTTTGAGTCCCTGTATGCCTGGCCTGTTACGGCTGACGCCGTTGCCTGAAGAATACAAAGTCAATCGTTTTTTGGAGGGGTTTTCATGGCTGACCGCTTTACAGCCAGCCGTTCGCAGTTGATGCCTGACGCCCGATTTGGGTCGAAGTTGGCGTCCAAGTTCATCAATTGTCTGATGAAGGACGGCAAGAAGAGCATCGCTCAGTCGACGTTCTATTCGGCCATGGAGATGATCGCGGAAAAATTCCCCGAACGTCCGGCAATCGAAGTCTTTACGACTGCTGTTGAAAACTGCCGCCCATCTATCGAAGTCCGGTCGAAGCGAGTCGGTGGTGCAAACTACCAGGTTCCAACCCCGGTGAATTCCAAGCGTCAGCAGACGCTCGCGATCCGCTGGTTGCTGGAAGCTTGCCGTGACAAGAAGGGGCGTCCGATGGATCGCCGCCTGGCCGATGAATTGATGGCTGCGTTCCGCCGTGAAGGTGCCGCAATCACCAAGCGCGAAAACGTCCATCGTATGGCCGACGCCAACAAGGCCTTCGCTCACTTCGCCTGGTAATTTTCATTACCTGGATCGAAAACAAAAAAGAGCCCCGGATGTCCGGGGCTCTTTTCGTTGGGTAGGGTGCAGTGATTGGCGGTTTCAACCGGCGGGCGAGAAGTCGCGCAGGTTGGCCATTCCAATTTCAGTGAGGCCGACACGTAACCGTTCACACATCTTCCGCAGTGCGTAGAGGTGCTTGCCTGTGATTGAGTGAGCGTGAACGGATTCCGTGAGGACGCGTTTCGACCTCGGTGAACAGGATCTCAACGAAGCGGCTTCCGGTCCCTTTGGTTTCAAGCAATTTGGTGTCAGACGGACATCTTGTCCGTCGCGTATTTCGATGGACTGGAAGTCCGTCGTACAAGTGAACGAATTAGGAAGCATAATCTGCAGGACGATAAACAAGGGTGGCCCCGCCAACGTCAGGTGTGGTTCAACGCGATTTATGCATCGACCTCGGCTTGAGGTTTCTTGTGCTGCGCACCCAGCTTGAGGCTGTATAGACTGGGGACATGGGTAACAGGTGTTCGGGGACATGGGTGACACATT
>JBAWWJ010000329.1:0-5788 GCA_037146815.1 Planctomycetota bacterium | reverse complement strand
GCGAGCGGCAGTCAGGTGCGACTGAAGTGTCGACGGATCCTTTCGATCCAGGAAAATCCCCGGCACGTCACTCAGGAAAACCAGCTTTTCGGCCTGAATCAATCGTGCGACGGCGGCAGCGGCTGTATCGGCGTTGACGTTTAACTTGGCCCCCGATTCATCCAGAGCCACTGATGGAAGAACGGGAATCACTCCTTCGCGGCAGGTCATCAGCAACAAATCCCGGTCAATATCCGTGACTTCTCCGACACGCCCCAGATCAATCGGTTCACCGTTCTCGACGGGGAGCATCAATTTTTGCCCCATCAGACAGTTCAGGGTCTGATAGTTCAGGCCGCGGGCGTCACCTCCCTGACGCGTGATTTCATCAACCAGACCCTGGCAGATTTCACCGCAGAGTGTCTGAGCGACGATTTCGAGCGTTTCGTCGTCCGTATAGCGGCGTCCCTGCACAAAGCGAGGCTGGATTCCGGCTTTGGTCATCGCGGCGTTAATCGCCTTTCCACCACCGTGAACAAGGACTGGCCGCATCCCGACCGTCGACATGAAAATCACGTCTGTCAGGCAGGACCGAATCGCCTCGGTCTCTTCCATCGCACTGCCGCCCAATTTGATGACGACATGGCGACCCCGAAACTGGCGAATCCAGCTCAGTGCCTCCAGCAGAACATCCGCTTTTCGAACAGCTTCATCCAGATTTTGCGGCATCAATCAGTCTCATAGAAACCCGCGCGGGGAAAAACCCCGATTTTAGAGTGCCGTTTCGCGCAGTGTCAATCGGCCAGACGATTTGGGTGAAGCGATTGACGCCCGGTGTTGATGTTTCCGAGTGTCATATGGATCTGCTGTTCGACCATGGTCTTGTACTTGCCACCCTGCGCCATCAGCTCATCATGAGTCCCCGTCTGGCTGATACATCCGTTTTCCACAACGACGATCACATCGGCTCCGGCGATCGTGCTTAAGCGATGAGCGATCACGAAACTTGTTCGGCCTCGCATCAAGGTGCTCAAGCTTTGCTGGATCAATCGTTCGCTTTCCGTATCCAGATTGCTGGTGGCTTCGTCCAGGATCAACAGCTTTGGATCGGCCAGAATCGCACGGGCAATTGCGAGTCGTTGACGTTGTCCACCGCTCAGCCGAACACCACGCTCACCGATCACAGTCTGCATGCCGTCGGTCAGGCGATCAATGAATTCAGCCGCGTTTGCCGCTTCTGCGGCCGCGCGAATGTCTGCCTCGGAAGCATCGCGCCGGGCATACGCGATGTTCTGGTGAATGGTCCCGTCAAATAGAAAGACGTCTTGTTCAACGACGCCCAGTAAACTGCGAAAAGATTCGACATCAAAGTCACGCAGGTCAACGCCGTCCAGAGTGACTCGGCCGTCCGTCGGGTCATAGAAACGGGCAACCAGATTGCTCAACGTTGTTTTTCCGGCACCGCTGGGTCCAACCAACGCGACCGTCTGACCGGCACCGACTTCCAGGTGAATTTCCTTCAATGCCGGGGAATCTGCACCGGGATAGGTAAAGGAAACATTTTCGAATGCAATCCGACCGACAACCTGCATCCGATCGACTTTGCGCGACTCGGGCGAGGATGGCATTTCACGAGCCTCACCCAGAAGATCCAGCACTCGATCCAGACCACTCAGGCTGTTCTGAAACTGAGTGGCGCTTGATGCCAACGTGGCCAGGGGTTCCAGCAGCAATAGTAGATAGACCAGGAACATCATCAGGTCGCCCACGGTCAGGTGTCCTTCGAGAACTCGCCAGCCACCGTAAAAGAGTAACGCGGCACTGGCCAGAGGAATCAGAGCTTCCCAGACCATTTCAACGACACGCATCCACCACCAAGCATACAATTCCTGACGCGCCATCAGGTTGTTTTCGGTCGTGAACCGAGCGGCTTCACGCTTCTGCCGACTGAAAGCTCGAACAATCCGCATTCCTGCGAAGGACTCAGTCGCCGACGCATCGATCTGCTCGCGTTGCTTACGGATTTCGCGAAATTGAGGTCGGATGCGATTGATCCACGCACGATGTGTGACAAAGACCAATGGCAGCAAGATGACGGCCCCGACGAGCAGCGTCCAGTCGACCCATGCCAGGATCGCCAGGCTTCCCAGCAGTTGGATCACGGCTCGCCATGGATTGAACAGCATGCCGAAAACCAGTTCACCGACGCTGCCTCCATCTTCCCTGAGAATTGATGCGACGCCACCAGATCGCAGTTCCTGCACGCGATGCAATGGCAGGCGAACAGCATGCTCGAAAACATGGCGTCGCAAATTCAGCTGAATCTGCTTGGAGATGAGCGTGGCATACCACCGCCCCCAGATGTGAATCAGGATCTTGAGCAGCGTCACGAATGAAACGACGAGTACGGTGGCGAGCAGCAAGGACTTCGGTTCGGTCAGCCAGGGGAACCGCGACCGAAAGAACTCGGGCAACGGCTTTCCGCTGAGTCCATAATCGATGACAAACTTGGTTCCCGCGGGTGGAAGCAGTCCGATCAATGTCGATGCCGTTACCGACACCAGAATCCAGATCACTGCGGTCCGAAACGGGCGTAGCAACTGCAGGAATTGCTTGATCAGTTGACTACTTGAACGAACCCGGTCTTTCGCCGCACGCGAATTACCTGATCCGTGGATTGATCCTCCAGGTAATTCTCGACGTCGGATCTTGCCACGGTATCGCTCAAACCGAGACCGGCTGGATGCCGTCAACGGCGACTCGGACATCGATTGACGTGACGACCCGGCAGCATTCTCTGATTTTTTGTTCATGCTGGATTCTATCATCCTGAGCATGCGTTTCGAAAACCGTGATCGTAATTTCTGATGGCAGTACCATTCGGTTCACGCGCCTCTCGGATGTCGTCATACTGTTGCGTCAATTCCGCATTCACGTTTCGTCAGGCTGAAACTGCGTGATTGTCCTGCGTTGTGTGAACGTCAATGCCTTATCCTTCGTGCTCAAGGAAGCTCATTCGTGAAGAAGTCATTCAACATTGTCATTGCGATTGGATTGGTGTCTTCCGCAGGTTTTGCCTGCCATCAAGCGATGTCAGCTCAGCCGGGAAAGCCATTAGTGCTGGTGGAGGCTCCCGCTGACCGCATGAAATTTGAATTTGACGTCGTTGAAAGTTTTGATGCGAAATACCTCGGTGATACACCCGGGTTTACAGGCCGTAACGGTGGGCTGGAAGGTATTCGCCCCAGTATCGCGCTGGGGGATCCTGTCTTTCGCGGGAACAAGCAAGTGGGCAGCGTGACCACAATCGTCTGGGAGCGTGTCCGTGGCAGCCTGACGGTTGAATTTGATCCCATTCCCCCCGAACGAATCGCTGTCGGAGAAACTCTTTGGATCAGCCTGAACACATCAAAACGCGACCCCGAATGAAAATGATCTGGCGCTGCCGGGTATCTGAACCAGTCAGTTGACAGAAACCCGCCATTTTCACGGTCTGAACAAAGTCGTCTGTCGCTTCATAATTGATTTTGACAGGGTTTTCACTTCCGACTACAGTCCGCGAAACGTGGGGCCGAAGGATCGGTTCCGCGGTGAGAAGGGTGTCGTCGCCTCGACGATCTCCCGGTCAGACATGGAAGGACGGCCGAGTGGAAGTTTCACGGCGAGTGCTGGTGGTAGGCGGAGCTTCGGACACAGAAACGGTACTTAAAGCCGTTTTTGAGCCACGTGGCGCAACTGTCGAACACAGTCGCGGTTACAGAATCCCCCTACGCACGAGCGGACTCTCGCCGAAAGTCGTTGTGATTGATCTGGATGCGGAACACGATGCGGCTTCAGTCACGTCGCGCTGGCAGCAATCCAACCGAGTTCTGATCGGGTCAGACCTGCCACCGACAATTTCCGCTGACGAACGATTTCTTGCAAAACCGTTTCAGTTCCCGGAGCTTGTCAAAGTCATCGAAGAACTGCTGGATGCGAGTCCTGCGGCGTAATTGACGCCACGCGGATGAGTGCTATCCAAGTTCTGGAATCGGTCGGCCACCTTCGGTGACGATCGGCGTCGGCCTCCCCTGCGGATTGACCCAATGGCTTCCCCGGTCGATGTCGAAGTGCCGGAAGACTGTGGCCGCCAGATCCTGCGGGCGAACCAGACCATCCTTGACTCCATAGCCGCGTGCGTCGGTGCTGCCGATCACCTGTCCGTGACGTAGTCCTCCACCCGCCGCGATCATGGACATCACATTCGTCCAATGATTCCGCCCGGCATCCGCCGTCATCACGGGGGAACGACCAAATTCGCCCATCATCAGGACCAGGGTCGTCTCCAGTAATCCACGCTGCTCCAGGTCGTGGATCAGAGTATGCATGACTTTGTCGACGGTTGGCAGGATTGGTTTCAGACCTTTTTCTATGCCGCCCCAGGGCGGGACATTGTCACCATGGTGATCGAAGTAGCCCCAGCGACCGCTGACCAACACGAACGATACTCCCGCTTCAACCAGGCGTCGCGCCAACAGACCCTTTTCCCCAATACTTTCTCGTCCATACGCATCGCGTAACGCGGCCGGTTCGTCGCTGAGATGAAACGCCTTCTCGACCTTTCCGGATACGGTCATTTCGTACGCCTGACGCTGATAACGAGTTGACCGGTCAAGCGTTTCGGTCAGATCGATATCCCGTCGCAGACGATCAAACTGCTGTCGCAATTGTTCGCGATCGGAAAGGCGATCGAGTTGAATTCCCGCCGGAAGTGAAAACTTCCCGGCAAGTTCCAGGCCGTTGACAGGGGCATAGTTCATCCCCATCTGACCTGATTCCCAGACATCCGCCTTCCACGACGGAGCCAACCCCACGAATGCAGGGAGTTCGGGATCATTCGGTCCCCGAAACTTGGCGACGACGGATCCCATTGAGGGATATCCATCCCCATCGCGGCCATTATCCGTGCGTCGCGCGAGCGGATTTCCCGCCTGCATCGTGATGGGAGTGTGATTGCTGGCGGTACAGTCCACCGAACGAATGATCGAAAGCTTGTCAGCGATGGAAGCCTGCAGCGGCAAGTGTTCGCTGAACTGAACACCGGGCAGTTTCGTCGCAATCGTCGAGAATGGCCCACGAATTTCCGTCGGAGCATCAGGCTTGGGGTCCCACATATCAATGTGACTCGGCCCACCTGACAGCCAGAACAGAATGACCGATTTGCGATCACTCGCCAGTCGTTCCTTCGAGGCAGTTGCGGCATGCCCCTGTGTTGCCAGTCCGCTGGCAGCAAGAGCACTCCCCGCAAGCCCCGCCTGCAAGAACCACCGTCGTGACCCCACCGAAATCGTCGACGAGGTGGCACCGGTCATGAATGACCGCGGTACTCCTGCCGCATGCAACCCACGGTGTGAACGATTCATACCCAACCCCTCGCCCGAACCCATCGAACTTCAGCGATACGAAATAATAGTATCGAAGAAGTATTCTTCCAGCGAGAGTGAAACTGGCGGAATCTGACGGTAAACGGAATCTGACGGTAAACGGGATACGATGGAAATCAGATGGAATGACCGGCCCGTTGGGTCGTACGTGAAGATAGCCGCCTGCAATTGGGCGCCTGATGTTCATCGCATGTACGACTGCCAGGTCGTAAAGAAAAAAGACGGAAGAGGAGACCTTCGGTCGTCGGTTTCGGCGGGGTCGGGAGACCCGCGCCGAACAAAGACGCGATTCGTGCATCAACGCTCGGCTTGAGGTTTCTTGTGCTGCGCACCCAGCTTGAAGCTCTTTAGACCGGGCACAAGGGTAACAGGTGTTCGGGGACATA
>JBAWWJ010000328.1:0-5905 GCA_037146815.1 Planctomycetota bacterium | reverse complement strand
CCACTCATGGAAATCCCAATTTTAGCCTGCAAGAATGCTTCACAGCGTTGCCCTTCAGGCCTCAGATCCTGTTTTTACATCGATTTCCAGGGCCGCAGGGCTCTTCTCGTCGTCAGAGCCTTATTGGAATTCGATCATCGGATTCAATCAGCACTACGTTTCATAGCGGATTGACTGGTGTCCAAAAACACATCGATCTGCTGACCAACATAGACTGTCTCAGGGGGCGACTGCAATTCATAGAGGACTTGCAGAACTCGCGTATCAACGCGTTCGCCACCGGCATTCGTCAGTGACTTTTTCGGTTCGGCAAAGGGTTCCACCCTGACAAACGCCAGTGAAATCGGTGTCTGAGAATCACCCCGAACATAGCCCGTTCCAGGCAATCCAGGTCGAAATCGTGGCAGGTCCTGTTCATCGATATCGACTCGTACATGCAATTTCGACAGATCCCCCAGAACCAGTAGCGTCTGGCCTGGAGGCGTCCCCACATATTCGCCGGGACGCACATCGACTTTGAGGACTGTCCCTGCGATAGGGGCTCGAATCTGCAATCGCTCGATTTCAATCGAAGCCTGCTGGAGCAACGATTCAGCGCGAGCAACCTGCGCTTCCAGAACAGCGAGATCTTCCTTCCACGTCCCCGCTCGCAGCCGGGCATCTTCTGCCTCGGCAAGGGTCAGGGCTGCCTGAGCGGCGAGGTACGACTGTTGCCGCTGGATAAAGTCCTCCTGCGTCAGAACCTTGGAGGAAACGAGTTCTTTCGTTCGTTCGAACTGATCTTTTTGAGCCATCATTTCGGCTCGGGCTTTTTCGACACGAGCGACGCTGGGTGGCAGATCCTCCGTTCGCGGTGCGTGACGAGCCCGCGACAAGGCTGCCTTCGATTCGGCAACGGCCGTCTGCTGTACGACCAGATCTGCCTGGCGCTGGCGGTCGTCGAGTTCAAAGAGCAGATCCCCGGCCTGCACACATTGCCCAACATGGACGTGGACCTTCGTGACGACACCGGGAACGATTGCGGCCACCTTCAAGTTCTCGGAACGCGGTTCCACAAGCCCTGCACCGGCGATCGTCGAAGTGTAGGGATTGCGGCTGGGGATGACCGGTGGTTCCGCATCGGGAGCAGGTTCGTGAGACTTCACCAGATGCCATGACATAAAACTGAACGCGGTCGCTGCTAATAACGGCAGGCCGAAAGCACGATTCATGACTCTTCCCTTTTTCCTGTAGAATTCAATTCGTTTTCGCGATTTTCAACAGACTCGATCCGACCATCGGCCATCGAAATGATCCGGTCGCCGTATCCAAAGACCCGGTCATCATGCGTCACCACAATCACCGCCCGCCCCGGTTGCACCGCCACTTTTTTCAAAAGCTCCATCACACGCTGCCCCGAAACCGCATCCAGGGCAGCAGTAGGTTCATCACAAACCAGTAAACGGGGTTGATGAACCAGTGCCCGGGCGATCGCGACGCGTTGCTGCTGACCCCCGGATAATTGGTTTGGTCGCTGCTCAGCCCGTGATCCCAGATCAACGGCCTCCAGTGCCGACAGTGCCGCCTTCAGGGCGGCTGGCCGTTTCCAGCCTTGAATCAACAGGGGAATCGCGACGTTTTCCGTCGCATTCAACGCAGGGAGCAGGTTGTATTGCTGAAACACGAATCCGACCGATTGAGCCCGAAACTCAACCAGCTTCGAACCTCGCAATTGTGATTGCTTCATTCCGAACAGGTCCAGATCCCCTGCGGTGGGATTGAGTAACCCGGCGATGATCGAAATCAACGTCGTCTTCCCACAACCACTTGGGCCAACGAGTAACGTCAATTCACTGGAAAACACGTCGACATTGATGCCGTGCAGGGCTCGAACCTTCGTGTTCCCGTCGCCAAAGTCCTTGACGATCCCGCGACAGGCAATCGCAATCTCGCGGTCAGCGATGGCTGTCGCAGAGTTGCCAACACTGTCGGCGTTATTGAATGGTGCAATCATGATGAACCTTATCCACGGAAGACGATGGCTGGCTCTAACAGCAGCACTTTCCGCAAACTCAAAAAGCTGGCGAGAACAATGATCAGGCCAACAGCCACGGCTGCTCCTGCGGCAACCTGCCAGGGAAGGTAGAAACCGGCGAGGGCTGTGACATTGCTGGTTGCTTCGAAAAACAGTGCTGTCATCCCGATTCCCAATCCGTATCCGATCAACCCCACCACCGTCGCTTGAAGCAGAACCATCAGCGTCAGCCGACGATCACTGAGTCCCATGGCTTTCAGTGCCCCGAACTGCTTCAGGTTTTCGAGCGTAAAGAGATAGAACGTCTGCCCGGCGATCGCGGTTCCAACGATGAATCCCAGCGCGATCGTGATGCCAAAGTTGACCGGTATTCCGGTGCTGCGCATGTAATACCCGACGATGAACCAGATGAACTCCGTACGAGTTTTTGTCATCAAATTTGTTCGCTCGGCGATCCGAGTACTCAGGTCTTTCGGAGTCACACCCTGTTGCGGATGCGCCAGTACGAATGACATCACCTTACGTTCACCCGCGACAAACTGAACCGCCTGCGAATACCGAGTGTAAATGATCGGAAACGTCTGAAATGGCGCTGTCGCTTCACAGATCCCCACGAGAACCGCGCGGCGGTCGTTCATCTCCAGAGTTCGCCCCAAGCGAATCGGTTCCTTTCCCCAAAGATATTCGTAACCGGATTTGTCGACGATAATCGCATCGGGTCGCCGCAGATTCGCGAGCGAGCCCTCAAGCATTTTTACGGGAGCACCGATCAACGAGTGATCATCGAGACCAATCAGGAAGACCTGGCGAAAGCTTCCGGTTTCAATCTTCGCTCGCGCCAGGCTCTTGAAATAACGGACAGCCCATTCCACCCCTTCAACGCCACGCACGCGATTCAGATCGGTTTCGGAGAGCGGTTTGATTTCGTCGGCATTCTGCTGATAGGGGTCCATGACCCAGACCTGCGCATCGCGAACATCAATGGCCGCATGAGCGGTTCGGCGCATCAGGCCGACAAAAATCGAAGTCTGCTGTGAGATCAGCAGAACCCCGAATGCAACACCGAACACCGTACCCAGATACTTAGCACGGTCACCCGTCAGCATTTTCCAGGCAACCCAGTTCATGATTCAGCCTCAGATTTCGCAGCAGTGAAAGCCGCTTTTCGGGAAACGACGGGAGGACCGGCCCCGATCGCAGCCAGCGTGAACCGCGTGACATGGTCCGCCAGTAACTCCAACGGAAATGAGCTTCCCTCGGGATTCTGGGTCAGCAGGCGAATGATGGGTTGATGTACGTAGTAAAAGAGGACCTGGCCGACAGTGCTGAAGCCGATCATCCAGCGCTGCTCTTCCGACAGATCGTCCGGCAACAAGTCGTTGAGGATGGTACGCAGTGAATCTGCCATCGGTCGGATATAGTCCTCAACGACCGCAGCACAGGCTTCCGTCGGCCGAGCCAGTTCGCGCAGCATGATCTCCAGATGCCAGCGAGGGCGATTGGTCGACAACATCCGTTCGAACATCGTCCCGATGAACTCGCGTAGACGGGTCTCGGCTGGCATGTCGGCGGGGTACTCAGGAAACGGAACATCTTCCTGCCGACAGCATTGCGCATGACGAACGGCTGTCACGTAAAGCTCCCGTTTCCCGCCGAAATGGTAGTTGACCGCAGCCAAGTTTGCACTCGCTGCGTTGCAGATGTCGCGAACACTCGCCGCTTCATAACCCTTTTCAGCAAATACGGTTCCAGCCGCATCAATCAGGCGTTGCCGAGTTTCATCTGCCATTTCAGACTCCGTCCAAAGCTGTAATTCAAACGTTTGTATGAAACGATTGTATGCTTGATTCGGCAGGTGTCAACAGGAATCTGAAGGATATTTTGGTTGGGCGGACGGTCAACTCTTCTCCGCGTCCCTGCGCCTTTACGTCTCTACGCTAGAATTCTTCCGCGAAAAGATAGAGGAATTTAACGCAGGGATGCAAAGGCGCAGAGACGCAGGGTGATCCACGCGACGTGTGAATCGCACTTCAGTGAAGATTCCCGGACTTACTGGTGCCCCGCAGATCCCTTATGGCGAGAACGGACGCGTGAGACTTGCTCTCGAAATCCACTTCCGCAATTGGTACGCTCGATGAAGGCGATGTCTGCCCGGTCTGTATCACAAGTCAATTGCTGGAGGATGTCATCATGTGGCGAATGGCTCTCTGCTGTGCCGTAATGGTGGTCGTACCGGTCGGCATTGCTTCAGGGCAACAGGTGGTGACACAGTCACCGATGCAGAATAACGGTGCCTCATTCTACGAGTACTCGCACATTGGCTGGAGTGTTCAGAACCCTCATTACTTCATGCGGTTCAATGGGGGTGGCGGCGTCCCTCCTTTTGGTGGATACACCCCGAACGCCGGACTTCACGGCGGGTTTTCGACTGGACACTCCCAGTTCGACTTTGGATTTGGCCAGGGAGCAACTCTGACGAGTTCGACAGTGACTCCGTTCATTACGACGACGAACGGTTATCCCGGCTACCTGTTCATCGGCAGTCAGCGTCCATTTGTCACGGGAGTTGTCCCGATGGTCGGTGGAGGATTTGCCAGCATCCCACCGACGAGTCCGCCCATTGGTCCCCTGGCGCTGCGCATGGCGACGGGGCAATTAAAAACCTCGAACGGTCGCATCAAACCCCAGGGGTTGGATGAGGCAGAACTTCCTCCTGCTCCGGCGCCGATTCGCGAAGTCCCGCAAGCAAACGACGACTTGCCACCCGCCCCTCGTCCGGAAGGATCGACTCGCTCGTCAGATTTGTCCGCGCGCGAGTGTCTTGAACGGGCGATGACTGCGGAAAAGAACGGTAAACCAGGTGTCGCCCGGATCTATTATCAGCTTGCTGCAACGCGAGGCGATGTCTTTATCAAGGCTGAGGCAAATCGCAAACTGGAAGGCCTGAAATAGATGTCGATTGAGCCCATCCGTTTCAAGCATGACATTGAGCAGGACAAACTCGACTATCAAAACTTCAGACTGGCAACTCCCAGCAGTGCCAGCTATGCCGTACTTCTTGTCGCTTTGCGACTCCGGTAGCCTGAAGACGGGCAACCAAGGCTACCCTGCGGACAAGAACCGTAGGGTTGCAGCTGCAGTCATGGAAAAAGAACATAAATGGACCCGTTGACCCGTCCCCTTTTCCAGTCCGCCCCTTTTCCAGACCGTAAAGTCGAGCATCGCATGGTGTCTTCGTCATTCCTCGCCTCTATTGCCGTTGTCACAAATATGTTTAGTGAATCAGATGCACTGAACAGCATCGGATTCGCAAAGAGCGAGCGTCAACTGATGGATCAGACAATCTATCGGCCTGCCTTTTATCGATTCACTCTCAGACCAAGTGCGCACCGAAATGTATTAATTGATTTTAGTGATGACATCACCGGTAAATGCTATTTTATCGTCGGAATTATTAACACTGAAGCTTCCGATTCGTTCTTGCTCGAAGAATGGTTGAGGCTGCGAGGCCTCGTGTTTGAAGTTTCTCCATGCCTTTTGTTTACGCAGGCCGGAACAGAGCAAGAGCGACTCGTGCGTTTTGTTGCGTTTCTTGAACAAGAGTTTTCCACGAAAGAGATGAGAGACATTTTAAGTGGGAAAAGCTGGGTGCATATACCGTTCGATTGGGATTATTGACGACAAGCGAACCGGATAAGGCGGCCACTTGACCCGCAGTCGCTGGCGGTTCACAGTGTTGGCATGTTGATTGGAAGCCCGTCGTTTATCGCGGGCAAGTTACCTTTGGCGTTCGGCGGCAGGAGGGCTTCGCGGTGGAGTGGCCCCCGGTGGCCCCCGGTGGCCCCCAACGCCGTTAACCTTATTTCAGGCCTTCCCGCTAAGTGTTTTGGC
>JBAWWJ010000327.1:0-5978 GCA_037146815.1 Planctomycetota bacterium | reverse complement strand
AGTCGTCGAATCCGCCGTATCCGATGAGGAGCTTCCATCACTCCATCGACTGCGTATCCCACAAATGATTTGTACCCTCCATCGAGATTCCGTACAAATAGATTGTTTGACGACAATACATCGCGTTTCTCGATGCTTCGATCCATTGGACGGTGATTACAACCGATGAATTCAGGACTGGGAGACGAGGTGTTCCGCAGAGCAGCACGCTCGTTGCGATGTCAACGGCAGCATGCAAGAATCAATGCAATTGAATCGTCTGCTGATCTGACTGCGGCTCCTTGGCCGAAACCAGTGACGCGATAATTCCCCGCAGCCAGAATTGCCACGACCTCAGTAATTGGGTGATGCCGCAGACGTCGTAGTCCGATCTCCCCGGCCGATTCCAAGCCGCCCCAATTGGATCGAAGTTTTCAACGAACCGCTGACGGAAAAGGAGTTTGCTCGCATTCGTCGCAGTGTTCAACGCGGGGCTCCCTTGCGTGACGACACCTGGGTTGAATTGATCGTGCAACGATTCGGGTTGGAATCGACACTTCGGGCCGCGCGACCGACCTCAAATCCGACCGTTCAATCCCCCTGTTGCCGACGCCGAAAACGACAACGAGTGCTGACCCGTTCACGCACACTGCCCCCTTCGATTTGCTCATTCATTCCAGATCAATACTTCCGAAACTCCGCTGCGCGACTGGCCACGATGGGTGAAGACGATACGAGTTTTCGATGACTTCACTGGGTCGAAGCGAGCTTCGTTCCATTGACTCCCCAGTGGTTGTTCTGGAGATTTCCGAACATTGACGACATCGCGCCACTCGGTGCCAGTCCAGTGCTGGATCACATATGACGTGGGAGGCTGCACGCCCCCTTTGTCGTCGTAGATGGCCAGCTCCAATCGACGGAATTCGACCATCCGACCGTAGTCAATCTCCAGCCAATCGGACTCTGACTTCGATTCGTAACTTGTCCAGCGATTCATTGGCGATGGGAGAAAGACTGTCTTGCCATCGATGGCGCTGGACGGCTTGCCGCCAAAGCGATCTGTGAATGATGCCGATGCCTTGGGAAAGCCGTCAGGCTTCGGGTTCCAGGCGAGATTGCCAGCGGGTGGTGGAGTCGCTTCCAGGGGGAGTTGGGCGTCACCCCAGGCCTCGATCTCAGTGAGACCAGACTTGCCGTCAGTCTGATGATGCAGGGTGACTCGAAGTTTCGACATCTCGGTCGGGTCAATGTTCACGACGTTGGCACGGTGACCATGCGGCTTGTCGAGCACGGTGCTCATTGACTTGATCGGACGCCATTCGTCGTCGGCCCACGTTTCCAGCTCAATCCGCTGTGGCGTACGGACGACCGAGTCCTTTTCGGAACGGTCGTCAAGTACATATAGCTTGACGGTATGAATTGCCCGCTTGAGTCCGAAATCGACGACGACCCAGTCCCGATCATTCGGAGAACCTTCACAGGTCCAGCGATTCGGTGGATGCGAGACGTACCAGTAATTGCCGTCGTTCAGTTTGCTGACAGACGTCTTCGGTGATGAGTACGACGCAGTCAGTCGTGGAAAGTAATCTCCGTCGTTGTTGACAGCGAAATTGACGGGAACGACTTTCGGATCCTTCGTCGCCGTTGTGCGAACCGACGGCAATGGAACTCCGTGCCGGATCGCCATCGGCTCAAGCGTTCTGGATGTCGCTAACTTCTTGCCATTTAAGATAACATGGAAACCGGCGCCAAAATTGTATCTAACGCCAGTTTTGTCCCACACGACGCTGACACGATGACCACGATACGGGAGATCGTCGAGTGCGAAGTAGTCCCAGTCATCAGGAGCGAGTGGATCTACAACGAGCGTATCGTCATCCCGCGGTCTCAGTCCGACCAGTCCAGTGATGACAAGATCGCAGAATCCCGAATGGAAATAATGTTCGGAGTGATTGTAACCGTCATGCCCCTCAAAAGAGCCCGTGTCGGGATGCAGGGCCTCGGCCAGATACGGTTTGCCGTTCTTCCGATGCGAGCGTGCATAGATCTGCAGCAGGTTGAGATAGTCGGCCTTTGTCGGGACGGCCTTCGCTGCTGCTGCTGCTGCTGCTGCTGCTGGAAGTGACTCAGCGACATGGCTCTGCAGCACATTTGCCAGTCCCTTCAGCGTCTGCGTCGTTGCATAGGGCCACGATTGACCACTCCACCAGCAGCATGACTTCTGCAACAGGAACATCGGATCGTTCCTTTCGACCGTAGAAGGGCCAAAATCGGCATAGAATCCGTCGCGGTTCATCAGCTTCGACCAGGCGGCTTCATAGCCCTTCCCGCGATCAAGCATGTTGAATTGCCATGGAACGTAACCAATCAACTCGCGTCCGTGTGAGTCGCCAGCGAACTGACCATCTTCGTAGGTCTTCGTCATTGCCCTGATCTTGTGGCCATCTCGTTCCTCGTCGTTCTTGTAGACCGGAAAGAAGAATTGTCTCTTTTCGTCCCACAGCAGCTTCTGCATCGCTGTCTTCAGCGATTCGGCCTTCTTTTCGAAGCGATCGGCGATGTCGTTCTTCGACGCCAACCGGGCCAGCTTTGTAATGGCCACGGCATCGGCCCACATGTAGGCGTTGAACGAAGGCCGATAGCTCGGAGCACCACGTAAAATGTCCCTGGTCTGCCGGCTGTTGATATTGAACTCCATCCCGTCATCATGGCCCGTCTGCCAGAAGAGTCCGACGCCCGGAACGAAATGCCGTTGCTCCCAGCCTTCAAAATTCTTGATCAGATCCGGCAGCAGGTCGATCAGCAATGCGTCGTCGCGATGTACCTGATTGACGGCCCATGCACTGTCAGCAAGCCAGGTCGAATAGTTTCTCGGCTGAGCCCCCGGCGTACGAAACCAGTATTTTAAGTAGTCGCGAGCAATCCTCGGCTGCCGCAACCATCGAGCCTCGTAGAGCTGATGCCCAGCCGGGCAACTGATCGCACCGTAAGCCCCTGACCAGAACGGCCGGTCGATGAACTCGGTGAATGAGTAGCCACTGTTTGGCGAACCGTACGTGAGATGCTTCGTCAGCAGTTCCCATCGGTAATAATAGGTCGCCGTGATGTCCTGGTCGGGGCACTCGAAGAATGGAATCTGTTCGGCGTACCAATCCCAATCGCGGTTATCCCAGAACGCCTGGCTCTCAAGCATCTTCTGTTTGTCGAGTACTTGAGCCGAAGCCGTGTGCGACGACATAACGACAACGATGACAACGATCGCGAGTCGGACAATGTTCACGCGGTTACTCAATCCTGTGGGCTTCAATCGTTCCGTCGTCGACATGTCTATTCCCGTGCCAGAACAACTTGATCGAGAAGGGTGCACCAGGCCGCATTTTACTTGCGCGATGCAGGAGTGATGCTGCGAAGCTCGGGATGCGAGGTCGCGGCTTCAATGGACTTAATCGCTTCTTCGACGGCAGAAACTCGTCGATTGTTCAGTTCTCCTGCGGGAAATTCCCCTCGTGCACATTGCGCATTGAGTTCGACAATCAGTTCTTTCAGTTCCGGGATTGCGTGCTTGGCAGCCGTACCGTATTTGGCAATTTCCTTCATGATTTCGCCTGTTCGATTTTCACTGCCATGTCCCCCTTGAGTCTTGGCGAACAAGATCCCGACCTCGACCCCTTCCTTGAAGTGGTATTTCGTCAAGGCCTTGAAGCCCCCCATGCGGATTTCGTTGCCGAACATGGTGTCGGCGGGGCTTCGCGTTTTGACGGCAGCGTGGATATCCGGAGCCAACGCCTGAACATCCTCGAGAGAGAGTTTATTTTCGAAGAAGCCTCGCAGCGTTGCCCTTGCCATACCATCTGCATTTGATGCGATCGCTCGAATCGCGGGATAAAGAAGTTCGCCGTCAACTCCCTTCAAGGCATCCGCCATCGGGCCGGTGAACAGTCCGGCGGCAAGCTGGCCATGAGTCAGTTGAACAGGATCGTCCCAATGAATGGGGGCGACTGGCTCCGAGGTCTTTGCGACCGCCCTGAGGATCTCGGGAAGTGCGGGCTTTGCTTTCACGCCCAGTTTGCGGATGCCCTGTGCCGCTTTGAATCGCAGCCATCGGTCATCGTGCGAAAGTAGTCGAATCAGAACAGGAAGAGCTTCTGCGGTTCTCAGGAGACCGAGGGTCTCGCAGGCCCCCTGGCGCAGGTGCTTGTCTGGTCCTTCAGCCATCTTGATCAATTCGGGGATCAGCACATCTGTGTCGGGACGAGTGGCAATTTCCTCGGCGGCCCAGCTACGCACGACCGGCGACCAATCTCCAAAC
Source organism: Planctomycetota bacterium (assembly GCA_037146815.1). Lineage (GTDB taxonomy): Bacteria > Planctomycetota > Planctomycetia > Planctomycetales > Planctomycetaceae > Schlesneria. Next base: position 1,690 of record JBAWWJ010000327.1, on the reverse strand, counting down.
GCTGCCATCAATTCTGGGACGGTTTTCGTTTTGCGATCCGTGTCGAAACGCGCGCATACGACTGCCGCCGCGACCTCCTGCTTGCCGAGTCGACACGCCGGGTTGGCCTGATTGCCGGTGAGAACAATTTTCTTCAGCGGCAATGCATAAGTCAGCACGTAGGTCGCATTGGGGCTCAGGCCATAGTAGCTGCTCTTGCCGTAGTAGGTGTTGTCATCAGTCTTGCCGGGGCCGTATTGCTCGCCGCCGTCGTAAGTGAATGAGCCGTCGCTGCGTCGCACAAGGTCGAAATGCCATGACGACTCCTTGAAAAACGCCGCTGTTGCGTCCGGCCCACCGACGTCTGCTCCCAGTGCACCCCACAAATAACTGAAGCCCTGGCCCGTATGTCCGCATTCGCGACTTCGATAGCTCGCGACAGTCATCTTTGAGAAGAATTGAGCCTCGGTGACTTTGCTGTCTTGCAGACCGAACAGCACCGCACTCATTGCGCTCTTGCCGTTGTTATCATGAAACGGCCACGGTTCGTGCTCACCGTACGGGATTGTCCCTTTGTCGACGAAATAGCCGAAGAACTTCGCCGCGCGTTCGATGGCTGGATCAACCTCTTCGTCCTGCACTCCGCACTTCTTTCCGAAGAGAATTGCCAGGTTGGCTGGCAGTCCTGCCTGATTGACCGGGCCATAGGGCGGAATCGAACCATGCAGCTTTCCGTCAGGCGTGCGATCTGCAAAGCCGTGCCCGAATGTTCCATACATACTCTGTCCGCGAGCCAGCGCCACCGTGACAGCATGGATCGCCGGCAGCACCGATGAGTCACTGGTCGCGAGGTAGTATTCGCATAAGAAGAGCCCACGGTACCCGCTTTCCCATGTCCCCATCCCGATCCGCTCTGACTTCAGAGCGTTAGCGGAGATCTCCTCAGCCAGCTTCTGCAATCGAGGCCGATACGCTTCATTTCCCGTCGCCAGGAACGCGAGCCCGTTGATCGCCCCATGCCAGTTCGCTGGAAGCGGCTCCTTCTCCAATGCGACACACGCTTCTGCAAAAATCTTTTTTGACTTCGGACAGTCATAAGGGGCGGTCGCCGAATACGTCCCTATCACTCGCAACTTGAGTTGTACTTCCTCGGTCTTGCCGGCACGCCAGCGAGTTAGCTTCAGAATACCAGCATTCGATTCTTTCTCTGCCTCTTGAATGGCCATCGCAAAGCTCTTGCGAGCGTCATCCAGGAAAGGCTGCCCGCCAACACCGAGAATCACGTCATCGACCTGAAGCACCCCATCAGCAGGCGACTTGGCACCAACATGTGTGACCAGAATTTGCCGACTGGCAGCCGTGGTTCGACCTTGCAGTCCATCGAAGTGGGTTGCCGGTCGCGTGTGAATCCAGCCTCGCAGGCCGGTCGCACCGAGGTTGTATGTCAGAGAGCGATCCACATTGGAGTCTTGTGTGAGATCCGGTGGGGTCTTGCCCGGCTCTGCGGCGAAACTCAGGTTGCTGACAAAAATCACCGCGACCACGCTCGGGAGTATCAAGCAACAAATATGAGAAGATACAGTCTTCATGAGTGGTTTAACGATCCTTGAGTTCCGGGGAGCAGATCACGTTGATTGAGGCATTTCTCGAACAGATTGGACTTGCCCAAGAAAAGTGGGCGCGAGGAGAGGGATTAGACGGCCTGCTCGAG
>JBAWWJ010000326.1:0-5996 GCA_037146815.1 Planctomycetota bacterium | reverse complement strand
CTGGATGTTTGCTTGAGACTTTGGAGTCGCAAAGCAAAAAATCGCGGTTCCCATCGATAAGGCCAACGCGACTGTTCCAATTCCAACGATTGGAATTACACCAACAGGAGGAAGCGAACCTAAGTGGGCATACAGCAACCCGGCAAACGTAACCCAGAATGTAACCGCCAGCAGAGAAAAAACTCGAGCTGGCGTGCGCGGATCTGTGAAGTCAGCTTTCGCAAACCAGTCCCACAGCTTGGCGAAAAGTTCGATAATGTCTTTAAGCGATGGCATAAAAATGCTCGCCGTTGTGACGCGCGATGCAAAATCGCCGTTATCCATGAGTCCGCAGTTGCTATGCGGAAATGACGATACACAATACGAAAGTGGATGTCCAGTAAAGAGGCATGTCGGCAGCAGATTCGAGTCCCGAACATCGAGGTCTGGCGCCTGAGTTGCAGTTTTTAAAAAGTACGTGGAGCAACGCGAATCAACTTGATGATTGGTTCCATACGTTACCGGCGGAATTTCGGATTTCTCGTCGAACTTGAGGAGCGCACAAAAATCAGCGACGATAGCGCAGTCATTGTTTCGGTTTGAACGAGAGTAGGTATATTCATGACTGATACGGTTGCATCTCCGCCTGCTGATCCAGTCGGCTCTCGCCCGCCTGTTGGCAGCGGGATTGATTACGAGAAATTCCTGGACTGTGTTCACTGCGGTTTGTGTACGGCCTCTTGCCCGACGTACCTGGAAACTGGTGACGAAAACAACAGCCCGCGTGGACGCATCTACCTGATGCGTGCCGTGACTGACGGACGGCTGGAGTTGAATGACACCGTCAAACGGCATCTCGATCTTTGCCTCGATTGTCGCAGTTGTGAGTCGGCATGTCCTTCGGGGGTGCAATACGGTCGGCTGATCGAACCGTTCCGTATTGAAACCCAGCAGCGGGATGCGGCCGAAAACAAGCACCGGCCCGGCTGGTTCCAATCCTGGATCCTCTACGGGATGTTTCCATACCCCCGGCGATTGCGCTGGGCTCTCTGGCCTGCTCGACTGGCTCAGATGACGGGGCTGGATCGTCTTGCCGAAAACCTCGGTCTGCTGCGAATCCTTCCACAAAAATTGCAGCGGATGCATCGCCTGCTGCCGCCACTGCGAAGTCGTGAACCCCGTATTCCCGAAATCCTTCCCGCCATCGGTCCAAAACGGGCTCGAGTGGCACTCTTCACGGGGTGCGTTGCAGACGCCATGTTTCACCATGTGAACTGGGCCACTGCTCGAGTGCTCCAGCAAAACGGGTGTGAAGTCATCACCCCCCGTCAACAGGTCTGCTGTGGAGCGATTCACTACCATAGCGGCGCAGGGGATCCGGCGCTCGATCTGGCCAGGGCGAATGCAACCGCATTCGCGTCCAGTGACATCGATGCTGTCATCATCAATGTTGCCGGATGTGGTTCGATGTTGAAAGACTACGGCCATATGGGTGAAGAACTGGCGATGCAGGACCAGTTATTGCGAAAGTCCCTCGATCAGTTTGCGGGCAAAGTCAAAGATGTGTCTGAGTTCCTGGCGGAACTTGGGCCGATCGCCCCCAAGGGCGAGATTCCACTGACAGCGACCTATCACGATGCCTGCCATCTATGTCATGCCCAGAAGATTCGCGAACAGCCTCGCGATCTGTTATCGCTCGTTCCCGGTCTAAAAATTGTTCCGCTTCCCGAATCGGAAATCTGTTGTGGGGCCGCAGGAAGTTACAACCTGACCGAGCCTGAGATGGCGGATCGGCTGGCAGATCGCAAGTTGAAAAACATTCTGTCCACCGGGGCTCAGGCGGTCATCAATGGGAACGCCGGATGTTCGCTACAGATTCAAGCGGCGCTCAGGCAAGCCCAAAGCCCGATCTGGGTGGCTCATCCAATGGAGATTTTCGATCTGAGTTATCGTGGTTTGAAGCCACCCGTTTGAACGTGGCTTATCGCTGCTTCCGCACGAGTCCTGGAGTGACATCGACATCGAGTGGCGAATAGACTCCCCGGTCCAGAAGTTCCCATCCAATCGCTCCCATGGCAGCGTTGTCAGTACAGTATTCCCGCGGAGCGATAATCAATTCCACACCGGATCGATCAGCCATCTCGGTCAGGCGATTGCGAAATACGGAGTTAGCAGCAACACCACCGCCGACCAGCAATGTTGAGCGATTTGCCTTGAGCAGTGCCTGCTCACACTTGCCAACGAGCACATCAATCACCGCCGCCTGGAAGCTCGCGGCCAGATCCGCGATCCGCTGTTCTGTCAGCGGTACCGGTGGTGTTCGCGAACCTGGGGTTCCGCGTGCGGCGTACAGCACTGCAGTCTTTAAACCACTGAAACTGAAATCGAGTCGCTCGTCCTTTAAGAACGTGCGTGGGAATGCAATGGCCTTGGGGTCGCCCTTCGCCGCGATTTTTTCAATCAGCGGGCCACCTGGATAATCCAGTCCCAAAACCTGGGCCACCTTGTCAAACGCTTCTCCGGCGGCGTCATCCGTCGTTGAGCCTAACAATTCAAATTCAACGGGCGATCGGCAGTCGTACAGGTTGGTGTGACCACCGCTGACGACCAGTCCCACGGCCGGAAAGACATTTCGACCGGCGGCAATCTGGCAGGCGTAAAGATGAGCTTCGATATGATTCACCGCCAGCAACGGAACATCAAGCACCATGGCCAGCGTCTTTGCCGCAGTCAAGCCGACCAGCAGCGATCCGACAAGTCCCGGGTTAGTCGCTACCGCAATGGCATCGATATCGGCCAGTTTCGCTCCCGCCCGGCGAATCGCTTCATCAATGACGGGCAGAATTCGCTCAACGTGGGCTCGAGACGCAATTTCGGGAACAACACCCCCAAACCGCTCATGCAGTTCATGCTGCGTGGCGACGACGCTGGACAAGACCTTTCGCTGGCGATCAACGACCGCCGCGGCAGTTTCATCGCACGACGACTCCAAGGCCAGCAAAAGTTGTCGTGGTCTATCGCTGCTCAAATGCCACTCACAGAACTAATGAGTTTGTTTCGTCATGCGAGCTGCAGATCGACTCGACCACGTCGCTCAATCGCTTCCCACCGAGATCCCACACATAAATTAGAGGGTTCGGACCACTCGTCCGGGTTGTACTGCGAACCATTCGAGCAACGCGTCGACAAAAAAACGACCGGGATTTACGTCGAGAGCCGCACCTTCTTTCTTGGCTTCTGGCTTCTCTTCCTTTTTGTCATTGTCTGGCTTTTCGGCATCAGGCTTCTTTTCGGCCAGTTGCTCCTTCAGCCAACCCAGTCCCTTGTTTAACTGCGGATCGACAAATGTGGATTTCGGGGCCTCGCCATTTCGCAGGACTTCCCGTTCGCGGCGGGCGTCAAACAGCTTGCCAACTTCTTCGGTCGACATTTTTACTTCGAAACCTTCGTCCGGCATGACACCCCACTCGTCCTTTTCGGTCGCTTTCGGCAACCGATGGATATTCTTCCCGCTCGGACGATGGTAACTAGCTGTTGTCAGCTTCAGGGCACTTTTGCCACCTTCCAGTTCGATGACGTTCTGAACGCTCCCTTTTCCCCAGGTTCGTTCGCCAACGATGATCGCTCGCTTGTGATCCTGCAGGCAGGCACTGACGATTTCACTCGCTGATGCACTGAATCGATTCACGAGAACAACCATGGGAAATCCCGAGTACGTTCCGGCTCGCTTGGCTTTGACGACTTGTTCTTCCGTGTTGCGTCCCTTCGTGCTGACGATCACGCCACTTTCCACGAAGAAGTCGGAAATCGCGGTGGCGGCTGTCAAAAGTCCGCCAGGATTGAACCGCAGATCCAGAATCAGCCCTTTCATCCCATCCTTCTTCAAGGATTCGAGAGCGTCGCGAACTTCTTCGGTGCTGTTACGTCCGAAGCTGGTCAGACGGATGTAGCCAATCTTGTCCTCTCCCTCCATCAGAAACGACCAGTTCCCCATGGAGTCGTAGTGGTCTCCAAGCACCGTCGGGGTCTTGATGACCGCTCGTACGATGTCCAGGATTTCCGCTTCGGCGGCGCCCGCATGCTGAATCTTGACTTTGACAACCACACCCGGCTTGCCACGCATTAACTTGACGGCGGTATCCATTTCGCGGCCTGCCACGAAATCTGCGGTGGGCTTTTCATCGATTTCGAGGATGTGATCGCCCGCTCGAATTCCGGCTTTGTAGGCTGGTGTTCCAGGAATGGGGGTCATCACCATCAGTTGACGCGTCTTGGGCTCGATCGTCACTTGAATACCGATCCCGCCAAATTCCTGTTCAACCGTTTCGTTGAACTGCTTGAGTTCGGTCGGTTCGATGTACGAGGAATACGGGTCGAGCTTCATCACCATGCCGCGCATGGCCGCTTCCACAAGCTCACGACGGTCGACCTTCTCGACGAAGTTGCGGTCGATCTGTTCGAATGAATCGACGAACAGTTTCATCAGTTCGAAGTACTCATCTTCGCTGGCTGCCTGAACCCGTTGCGGGGCAGGGAGTGCAAAACCGAGGACCATCACCAGCGCCAAAAACCAACCACGCCTGAGCATCGTCGTTTCCCTTCGCGAAAAGCTTGCAGCGATCGTCGCCACACGGCTGTGTCGAACGAGAGAGGATGAATGCATTTAATGCTGAAGATTCACCCAACCATTTGACACGTCGAAGTCTACGCGCTTTCACGCAAGGGAGCAAGATCCCCGCATGTCTGGCTCCCTCGTAATTCTTTTCGCGCCGCAGTCTCGCGAAATTGCCTGCGATGTGCAGCAATGGTGAAACCGTGCCGGAACGAATCGACGATCTGGTCAATTCAGAAGCCGTCACGGGATGTGAATTCGCAGGCTCGGGACGGCGATCTGGATTGAATCTATTGTGCGGCCAAGATTCGATTGTCGAACTTCTTGCGCATCCAGAGTGCCGTTACCAAGATCAGGGCACCACTGATTGTCACCGCGATCAATGCGCGCCAGTCACCGTGGCTCCAGGAATATTTCGACACCGTCATCGAAAATGCCAGGAGTGCCAGCAGCGGTATCGACTGCGGAGTGATCGACTCTTCCAGGATCCGACGTAAGCTGACCTGCAAGTGCCTGATTGCATAAGGAACGAGTAAACAAAGTTCAAACAGAATGACCGGGATTGTCGTTCCCCAGGCCACCCCTTCAATACCGAACCACAGACACAGTGTAATGCTGAGAGCAAGATTGCAGATGGCTTCGCCCAGATAAATCAGCGCAGGGACACGAACATTTCCGCTACCAAATAAGAACGCCCGCAAGATTCCACAGGGAAGTGCTATCAACTGAGCCCCCAGCAGAATCATCAGGATGCGATGCGACAGGGCCAGATGTTCCGCTGTCAGCTTGTTCCCGACCCAAAGTTTCAGTACATCGACCGCGAAGAACCAGGCACCAATGAATGCGCCCCCGGTCAGCAGCAAGACGATTCCCAGGGTCTTGATCAGAAATCGATTTCTGCGGGCAAGATCGAGTTTTCCCTGCAGTGCACCGGCGGTAGGCATGCAGATGTGGGCGATCTTGTCGATCGGCTGCTTGGCGAATTGGGTCAGCCGCAAGCCAAAGTAGTAGGGAACAATCGCTTCTTTTCCCAACAGCAATCCAATCGTAATGGTGTCCGTCGCATTGATCATCTGGCTGGCAACGACATTCAAAAACGACATGGAACTGAACTTTCCGCATTCACGGACGACTTCCCGGTTCAGCAACGATGGCCCCACGGAAAGTGTCGGCAGAATTCTGCGGGCGAGGATGATGTATGACAGGTTTTCACCGAGAGCCACGACCAGGTAAATCAGGGCAATCGTGACGAGCCCATACTGATCACTCAGGAATGCCAGGAACAACGCCAGTCGGACAAGGTCGAACGAAAATCCGATGCCGCGTTCCATATCAAAACGCCGCAAACCATGCAGGACGCCGCCAAACACGCTCCCTGCCATCCCCACCGCTACGTCCACTCCCA
>JBAWWJ010000325.1:0-6012 GCA_037146815.1 Planctomycetota bacterium | reverse complement strand
CGGAAATCGCAAAATCTGCGACGCCCTGACTGACGCAGACATTGTGATCGACCAGGCCATTCATCCAACGATCCAGACGCCCGTACCAGGGGCTGCGGCGCTCTGCCACGCGAATCCCGGAAACGACGACAGGAACACCGGAAAGCCGTGCTGCCAGTCGCCCCGCGATGTTGCCGTGAAACAGGAACGATTGCAGCAGGCGAGGACGAAACTGTCGCAGTGAGCGAGTCAGTCGCCAGATCAGCGACGGCAAACTTGCAAAACCACGTGCACCGAAGCATTCCACCGTCACGCTTCCCGCTTCCAATAGGTCTGCGAAGTAGCCGTGTGGCCCCAGGCAAAAGACCTTCGGCAACCATTTCTGACGATCGAGCCCCAGGATCAGCCGAGTGAATGCCCGTTCGGCACCTCCCCGATCAAGTTCGGTGATGCAAAAGGCGATCGGAATCGGCTCAAGTGCCACAGTCATCGGAAACTCAAAGGAACCGGACTGTCGGTGAGTCCGGTCGGGAATTCCATCGAACCGGGCGCTCGCACGTTCCGGCCAAAATGGGCTGGTCAGCCAATCAGATCGACAGATCGGGATTTGATCGAAAGCGGTCTCGATGTACCATCTCGATCCTGATCTCAATTCTTTACCATCGACTTTTGCAGGCTGAACGTGCAGGACTTCGACCGACTTTCCACTTACGACTATTCCCTGCCCGAATCCCTGATCGCCAAGGTGCCGCTTCCTACGCGTGATGCCTCACGATTGATGGTGATTTCCCGATCAACCGGCGAAATCTCTCACAAATCGATTCAAGACCTGCCAGACCTGCTCGCCCCGCACGATTGCCTGATCCTGAACAACACGCGAGTCCTTCCGGCTCGCCTGGTCGGACATCGGGCTGCCACGGGAGGGAAATGGGAAGGGTTGTACCTGGGAAACGATTCCCAAGGTCGCTGGAAACTGATCGGCCAGACTCGCGGGTACCTGCAAACGGGCGAATCGGTCACTGTCAATTCAAGCGACGGCAGCGAACTGAGCCTGGAATTGATCGCCCGAGAAGCTGAAGGTGTTTTTCTGTTCACTCCCTCTCGCCCGGAGTCGGCTGTCGATTTACTCCAGAAGTTCGGCACACTGCCGCTGCCACCTTATTTCGACCGAAAGACTGCCGATGCGAACGATTGGGAGCGGTATCAGACCGTCTATGCGTCGAATCCCGGTTCCGTCGCCGCGCCGACTGCGGGGTTGCACTTCACCCCAGAATTACTGGCACGCTGCCAGGCGAGAGGAATCACTCGAGCCGAAGTGACATTGCATGTCGGTCTGGGGACGTTTCGTCCCGTTGCCGTGGAGAATCTCGACGAACACGTGATGCATTCCGAATGGTGTGATCTTCCCGTTGAAACCGTCGCAGCAATTCAGCGAACCAGATCCGTCAATGGTCGAGTCGTCGCTGTCGGGACAACAAGCCTGCGTACGCTTGAGTCCGCTGCGAAAGCTCACGATCCGCTTGAGCCGTGGCAGGGTGAAACCCGCCTGTTTATCCGGCCACCCTATTGCTTCCGCGTGGTCGATGTCCTGGTGACAAACTTTCATCTGCCAAAATCCACACTCTTGATGCTGGTCAGTGCATTTGCCAGCGTTGACCTGATTCGACATGCCTATGAAGAAGCAATTCGCGAAGAGTACCGTTTCTTCAGCTACGGAGACGCGATGGTAATTCTGTAGTCCTGTGATTCGAGATTGCCCTGACATCGTCAACTGAAGTAAATAGTAAGGCATTCTCACGAATAGCATTTTGGGTGCATCCATCTGCCGTCAGGCACTGGCCCTCGGTTTGAACCGGACGCTAGCGCGTTCCGGCTGATGGATCGAACCTGACAACGAAGTCGTGGGTGATACCAGAGATTATTCGCTTTCCAACTCGCGTGCCGCTCCACGAACCAACCGGAACCATTCATGAAGACCTCAGCAATTCGCGCCTTGCGCCGTAAACTGGCTGCGAACCAGCCTGTTTACGGGATGTGGGTGACACTCGAGTCCCCCACCGTCACGGAAATGGCCGTTGCTCTGGGCCTCGACTGGGTTGTGATTGATGCCGAGCATGGGCATCTCGACTGGAAGGAAATCGTGGAGCACCTGCGAGCGACCGTTCGCAGCGACACGGTCGCACTCGTTCGCATCGCGGAACTGAACGGCAGTCTGATCAAGCGGGCACTCGACATCGGAGCCGACGGAATCGTCATCCCATGGATTGAAACCGCAGAACAGTTGAAGCAGGCAGTCGCCTATTCTCGCTATCCCACCGACGGGCTGCGCGGAATCGGTGCGGAACGAGCGACCTGCTGGGGTCAGTGTTTTGTCGAACACGCCAGCGAAGCGAACGAGCATGTGCTGGTCGTCCCCATCATCGAAACGATCGCAACAGCGCGGCAGGTTCCAATGATGTGCCAGGTTGAGGGGGTTGAATTGCTCTGGTTCGGCCCCGCCGACTACTCCTCGACGGCCGGATTCCGTGGACAATGGGAAGGCCCCGGAGTTACCGAGCAGATCTTGAAGATGAAAGACGTGATTCGTGGTGCGGGAAAACATTGCGGTGTCATCGCGACCAGCATCGACAACCTGCACGAACGCCAGTCACAGGGGTTTCGCGCTTTGGGATTGGGAATGGATAGTGGACTGTTATTGCGTTCGCTGAAAGCCACGCTCGCCTCGGTCGGCCGTGATATGTCGATTCGTTCATCGTTAACGCCCGACTGGTCGACTCCCGCAACCAAGCCTGCCCCGCTTGCGAAACCACCGGAATCGATGCGTCCCGATCGACCGGAAGTGATGAACGCCGTGGGAAGTGGTCCCAAAGTTGAAATCGCTCGCGGAGTCAACTTCGAATGCCTGGTCGGAATCCATAATCAGGCCAAGAATCTGACGACCGGAATCGTCACGTTTGCGCCGGGAGCTGTCCTTCCTTACCATCTGCACACCTTTACTGAATCGATCACGCTCCTCGGCGGATCGATCACCGTGGAAGTCGAAGGCCGTGGATACGCGCTCAAGCGGATGGATAATGCGGTCATTCCGCCGGGGTTGACTCATTCGGCCCGCAATCCGTCGACGACCGAATCGGCCGTGCTGCATATCGCGATGGCGACTGATACACCCGGCCGCCAGTTGATCGACAAGTTCTTCTCGCGCCGCATGCTCCCTGATGATTCGACAGGCCAACCGGGTGCGGAGCGAATCAACCGGTTCTTCACAGCTAAGCGAGGAGCAGCAGGCCCGAATACCGAATTCATCGACTGCTTCAACGAAGAACTGGTCCCGGGGATCGAAATGAGTGGTGGGTACGGCCTGTTCCAACCGGGGGGACGATTGCCAGCACATGTGCATGACTTTGACGAATCGATCTGCATCATCTCCGGGACAGCCACGTGTATCGTTGAGGGGCGACGATACTCGATGAGTGACGGCGCAACGGCTTTGCAGCCGCGTGGCCGAGTCCACTATTTCATCAACGAATCCAACGGGCCGATGGAGATGCTCTGGGTCTATGCCGGCCCCCGGCCCGAGCGAATTATTGTCGATGAACGATGCGCAACTGTGGAAGGGAACCCCTGGCGATGAACGCACCATTTCAAGTGGCACTGACGGCAGATTTTCGCGGTCCTGGCGGAGTTCCCAAGTATCGCGACGTGGGGCTCAGCCTGTTTGACAGCGTCTCGGGCATCACCGTGAGTCACTTCGCAGAGCACTTTGGCGAGATCCAGCCGGATCAACTATCAGGCGTCAACGGAGTCATCGTCCTGACTCCCAGGGTGACCGCCCGAAGTTTGTCTTCCGCCAATGAACTGCTGGCGATCGCTCGATTCGGGGTCGGGTACGACAGTGTCGATGTCGCTGCCTGTACTGCAGCCGATGTGGCCTTGTTGATCACTGCGGGGGCCGTTGATCGTCCCGTTGCTGAAGCAACCGTCGGGTGGATGCTCGCCTTGACGCATCACTTCCGCATGAAAGATCGACTGGTCCGCGAGGCTCGCTGGAATGATCGCAGTCAGTACATGGGATGTGAATTGCGCGAACGAACGCTGGGAGTCCTCGGCTTCGGCGGGATCGGGCGGTCGCTGGTCAAGCTGCTGTCAGGATTCGGAATGAATACGCCGCTGGTCTTCGATCCCTTCACCACCGCGGAAGCGGTAGCGGCTCAGGGTGCGAAGTCGGTGTCGCTCGATGAATTGCTAACGCAGTCAGACTTCGTGTCGCTGCATTGCCCGTTAAACGACCAGACACGAAACCTGATCGGCGAACGTGAACTGCGACTGATGAAGCCCGGGGCCTATTTCATTAATACCGCTCGCGGTGGGATCGTCGCAGAGAATGCACTGTTTGATGCGTTGTCAAATGGACGTCTGGCAGGAGCGGCACTGGACTGTTTCAACGATGAACCGTTGACACAGGCCCCTCGATTTGCCGAGTTAGACAATGTCCTGCTGGCACCTCATTGTATTGCCTGGACAGACGAGCTGTTTCGCGACATCGGCCGCACAGCCTGTCAGGGCCTGATCGACCTGTTCCAACGCCGACGCCCGCGAGGCGTGGTTAATCCAGAAGTCTTTGATCGCCCCGGATTTCAGTCGAAGTGGGAACGACTGACGACGTAAGTGCCGGTCAGTACCCGACGTATCGGGTTCGTTTATTTGAGGGCAGGGTCCACTCCGAGTTTCGCAGCCAGGAGTGAGTCGTGGAATAGCGCAGTTGTCGGGATGATGGCATGAGGGATGGCCTGTGATTTCCACCAGAGATTGATCCCTGCAGTGTAATTGGCTTCAAAGTACTCGACTTTTAGCGCGTGATCTCCTTTTTCAAGATCAACCTCGATCGAGTCGTGATGCACGCCAGCATTCCAATTGTCGACCAGTTGCTTTTCATCGATCCACAATCGTCCGCCGTCATCGTGATCGAATTGGAAGGTGTATTTCGCGGTTTCAGGAATACGTAAAACACCTGACCAACGAATCGAGAATCCGTCGACAGGAAGTCCGGGGGCTGCGCCCCCCCACGTCGAAATTGGTTTGGATCTGAGGATCAATCTGTGCATGAATCTGTTTCCCCAGCGACATACCTTCGAAGACGAGCCTGATGAGACCCGGCTGGAGATTCCGATTTTGTGACAGGGAAGAAGCTTCAGGTTTTTCCTCCATTACGGATGTGGTCGCTTTCGAGTCCACCACAGCATCGGTATTCGGTGCTTCTGCCAGCCGAGGTGTCACATCTGCGGCTGGCAAACGGGCCGCTTCCTTTTCCGCAATTGTGGCTGCCTTCGCTGGTGGCGACTTCGGTTGCGGTCGAAGAAAAACAACCGCGACGAACGCAATCACCGCGATGCTGCCACCCATCACGAGATAAAGGGGCCACTGGGAATCGGCTGGTTTGGTCCTGGCCGACTTCGATTTTTTGCTTTTGTCTCGGGACGGTAAGTCAATCAAAAATGACAGTTCATCATTCTCAGGCTCAGCGGGGGAAGCGACTGTCGATTGTTGCTGCCTCAGCTTCTTGTCGTAAGCCACTTTCGTGGCAGGCTTGAGAAGGCAAAGCCTAGCGGCAGCCACTTCGTTCAGGATCTTTGCAGCATCACTGGCATGTTCACCTGACTGATATTGGCGTACGAATGCCATCTGACGATCAGCAGCCCCTTCGATGACATCAAGATCATCCTCGAACAGTTCGACACCAAGCAATCGGTAGTGATTCGGTGGCTGGTCCTTAGGAAGAATTCCAAGCCATTTGCGATAGGGGTCAAACATTGATGGAATCGTACCTTGAGAACGCTCGTCGCCGTTCAACGCGTCATCTGCTGGAATTCAGGCAATCTCCTCTTCGAATTGACTGTCAATTCTACAATCGTCATTGCTCGACGCCAAGAACGGCTGCAACTCGGTGATCTCGAATTCCCTCGTCATGACTCAGCAGCGATAGTCGTGGTTCGCTCCTAGGCTGTGAATTTATTGACGTTTTGGTTTTTTGAGATG
>JBAWWJ010000324.1:0-6036 GCA_037146815.1 Planctomycetota bacterium | reverse complement strand
TACTCGAGCAGCGATCCGACTGCGTGATTCCGTGGGAACCGGCGGTACGGGTCGCGTTTCCAACGGCGGTGCTGGTCGCGATTGCAAAGCAGGTACAGGCTGTGCGTAGACAGCTTGTACTGAACATGCCAGTAGAGCGACGGCAAAAATCGCTGGCTGATATCGCACTTGATGGAAGCGGTACCGACGAAGAGCGTTCATGTTCCACCTCTCGTATCACACCCGAATGGTCAGACCCACATTCTTCGAGGGCTGCTGACCGCGACAATCCTTGGTTGGATCTCCCAACACAACCGACAATCCTACAATTCCCTATTCCAGAAATGGTAGAGAATTCAATTCTCACCATCCCAATTCTGAGATTCGTCCCGTCTCAATCTCACGACCCGATAAAGCTATGCCATCAAAATCGGCAAAATCGTTTGGTCACACACGTTCGGTCGTTGGCCTTCGTCCTGCCAGAGGGATTTGACCCCTTGGTTTTTGGCAGGATCGAAAGCTTTCGAACGAGATTGCAACCTCCGTGCCGACTCAGGGTAATTCGCGAATTCGCAAGTTTTTGAATTCGACGGGAGCCCCTTCCGATTCCAGGCACAAGTACCCCGTGGCCGGTTCGCACTTGGTGCCGCCGGATACTTCTTCACCATTCACCCACAACCGGACCTCGCCATTGATGGCGCGGATGTAATAGTGGTTCCATTCGTTGAGCCCTTTGCTCAAATTCTTGCTGGGGAAGCTGCGTGAGCCCTGAGGCGCCGTGGGGGGGAATGGCGTCATTTTGGATTTCCCGACTGGGAAAACATCGCCATGAGTCGTGAACCAGTCTGGTTTCTTTCCGGTGGACTTTTCGTACTGTTCGGCATAGCCGTGATCCAGGACCTGCACTTCAATCCCACCCGGCGGCAGGGAATTCGGCTTCAATCCCGTCAGGGCTTCTTCCGTTGCCCACACGAAAATTCCCGAATTTCCGCCCGACTTCAGATGCCGCCACATCGCCACCATTTCGAAATTGGTAATTGGTTTTTGAGACCGAGTGACACCCACCGGCTTCCCCGTGCAATGAACGCTCCCGTCTTTCCAGGTCCAGGTGTCGGGGGCGGTATTCACATTCACAAAGTCCGCTTCACCCAACGCACGCCAGCCAGCGCCCGTTCCATCAATTGTGGCTTTGGGTAGTGGTTCGTCGCCCCAGGCTGGAACCAGTGACAACATCAGTCCGCACCCCATTCCGAACACCACGCGACGAATGACTTCCGTTGACATACACGGTCCCCTTGATTGTGTGAACAAGCCCAGATGAGTGGAGACTGACAACTCCAGCGCTGCCGGTGCTCCGCACCTCGTTCTACCGTTTTACACGCCAGAGATACAGCGAGTCGATTCCGGCCCGGTCGATTCTGGGAGGTTGTCGCCGTTGCTCATCGCAGTCTTGCACTGTACAAGGACTGCGTGGCTGATGATCTGCAATTCCGGATCAGGACATCGGAGGTTTGAAATGAAACTTTCTACGCTCACATTGTTCGTTGTTGCAATCGGACCACTCGCATTCGCAGGTGAACCGAACACCGAACGTCAGTCAGCAAGTGTTTCCCCCGCTGCCTCCAGCAGTGAAACGTCGACCATCCCGGAAACTGCGGATGGCTCACCACGCGTCATCTCCAAAGAAGGGGCCGCGTACCTCGAACGGCTTCGAAAGAATACCCCGTTCGGTACGACGACGTTCGATCTCAAGGGCTTGCGGGCTGGCATGGGCTCACGCCGGGAACCGGCAAACAAGGAAGTTAAATTCAGTCGTGTGAAGGTCGGTGAAATTCCCTGCGAATGGGTGGTTGCCCCCGGGGCTGACGCGGACGTGCGGCTGCTCTATCTGCATGGAGGAGGATTTGTCTCTGGGTCGGGAGGATTCTACCTGACACTGGCGGCGCACCTTTCGACTGCCGCCAAATGTGCAGTCCTTTTGCCAGACTACAGGTTGGCTCCGGAACATCCGTTTCCAGCCGGGATTGAGGACTGCGTCACATCGCATGAATGGATTCGTGCCAATGGACCGTCGGGTGCCGGGCCCGCCAAAGTCACATTCATCGCTGGCGATTCCGCAGGAGGGAGCTTGACGTTGGCAACATTGCTGGCCTTGCGAGACCGCAAACTTCCACTTCCGGCAGGAGGAATTCCGTTATCCCCGACGACGGATCTCACACTGGCCAGCGAGTCATTGAAGACCGTCTATGATCCAATCATCAGTTCGAAAACCATGCCGGAATTTCGAGACCTGTACCTCGGCAAAGCAGACCCTCGCAATCCGCTCGCCTCACCCGTGTTTGGCGATTACCACGGCATTCCTCCGCTGCTGATCCAGGTCGGCGAACACGAAATGCTGCGAGATGACAGTATCCGTGTCACGAAGAAAGCTCGGGCAGACGGAATCCAGGTGAAACTCGAAGTCTGGCCGGGGATGTTTCATGTCTTTCAATCTCATGAACCGCTGCTTCCAGAAGCCCGCGAATCGATTGAGCACATCGCCAGTTTCATGAGGGCATCTGCACTACGGTCACGTAATGGAACGCCAGAATGAGATTCTGTTCTCACTTCAGAATGGTGCCGTACGGAGACAGCCCGTGGGGCACTCTGTTTCTGTGCATGCTTACGTCAACGTCTTGCTGCCGATCCGCATCGTAATCGCCCTTGAGACAGAATCACTGGAAATCAATGCGATCCGTCGTGACAACGAAGTCAAGTCGGCTGAGTATTCTCCGGTAAGACATGATATCGGGATCGGCTGTCCTGTTTGAAAGTGCAATCCCATGGGGCTATATGACTATCCGTGCATGATTTCCGGAGCCAGCCTGCGTGCATCGAAAGCGGCATTGCTGGTATTGGAGCCGACGCTGAACGGTCCCGTTCCGGCCGCGTTGCCGATTAAGGGGATCTACAACCGCTCAGGTTATATCGACATGTTTCGCGAGGACGACAATTGCGAGCATATCCTGGACTTCATGTCTCGCAAGGTTGAAGACGGCGAGTTGTATTGCAATGAGGAGTATTTTCCGTAAGTCTGAAGGCTTGTGAAATCGACGAAGATATCGCTGCAGAACTGTCCGCCTGGCGCGTGTTCCCTTAAGGCTGAGCACCCTTAAACTCAAAACCGTAAGTGTGCCGAAGGTCTTCACCGTCAGTGTTCCGTACTCAACCGATCAGCGGAGTGTGACGATGCACATGGATCTTCGCGGTTTTGTCAGCGTAGACCCCGGCGCGAAGTTGAGCTCATGGCGTGCGTGGGAGACGCGACGAAAGCTGTGGACGTGCTACCCGTGAAGGGGAAGGTCGTCAAACTCAAAGGCAAGGCCAAGAAGGCATTTGCAACCAAGCCTGTGGCTCAGTTTACAGGCGATTTCGAAGGCAGGGTTGAATTTACTTTGCAAACCAATTCCGTCAAACCCGTCTGCCAGATCACCCTTTTCCTGCTGGCCGAACACGAAACGGACAAAAAGGATTCCGGCGCTGCTCTGCTGGTCATCGATTCGCTGGATCTGGAATTCAACTCTGCCAAAGCTGCCATAAAGCCGTGAAATGAACGAATTGACTGATGCGCATTCTGTTGGTGAACTTCCCGAGGGAGTTCCCAAAGGCATGGCATATTGATGGCGCTGTCTCTTCAGAGTAAGCGCCGAGTGAGCTTGTACTGCCTGACGCGGTTCAGTCCAGGCCGCTTCGTCCAGGAATGGAGCTGACAAACAATGCCGCCAAGCGTGCGTTACGTCATTCTGTCGACTGAAAACAACTCAGCTCCGGCTCACTGCTGAGGTGGTGTTACCCGTGTGCGTTTTGAATACAAACAGGGACTGGTAATCCATATTGCTTACCAGTCCCTTGTTCGCGATGAGACTTCCCGCCCGTCACATAGCTTCCGGGCACGGAATTTGATCAGACTCGGATGGAACTCCTTGTTAGCTGCTATTTCTTAGCTGGCGGTTGAGGTTTGAATGTGATGACCAATTTTCCATCAGTTGGTTGAATGCTGTCGTCAACTTTGACGGAGGTCACGGAAAGTTCGTATGTATTGGTTTCCGGCGGAGAGTTTGCATCGATGGTCTTATTGTCGACCAAGGCGTTGAGCAACTTGTTTGCGAGACTCTTGACGTCGACAACGTAATCACTTGTACCCTTCTTCCACACCGCATCGACGGTAAAGCGGCCGAGTTCAACAGTTTCGAAAGTAACTGCAACCAGACTCGGTCGAGTCTTCAGTTCCTCGCCGAACTGTGCCGTGACAGCCGGAGTGTAAGAAACGCAATAGAAGTAGCCCTCTTCATCTGGCTTCTTTGAATTGTCGACCGCGTAGGTGCAGTTTGCTGCTTGTGGTTTCACCGTCCAAACGCTGGGTGGCGCTTCCTTCGGCGGAACCGGGAGGTGGATGTCGAGATGGTTGCTCACTCCATATGGCGTAGCCACATGCACGTCGATTTTGTTGCCCTCTTTCAGAGCCTCAACAGGGATAGTCAACAACATGACCTCTCGACTCAGCAGCATTACCTGGCTATTGGGGCCGCCGTTGTTGAGGAGTACATTGCCGGCAATTACCTGAGTGTCAGAGACACTGAAGTTTGTACCGATCACGGCCACGCTGATATTCTTGTCCTTCGCACCTGGTTCGCCGTAGTAGCCGCGCAGCCGCGGCCCGAGATCAGAGACACCGCGGTTAAATAGCGTGTGGCCAGAGTGTGTTAATTCAAACGGAACCTGCGAAACACACGTCTGCAGTGGCAGTCGATGCTCGAGTTGGTCTACGGTTCGCAGGAGCAACGCCAGATCTGTCCCTCGGACAGACGGATCGTTTTGGCAGTAACTCGAGAACTCACGTAAGCACGTGATATCAGTCCCCAATTGAACATTCGTCTGCAGGTCAAATTCCTTATGTTTGGGGTTCGAAAGTTTGAACCAGTTCGTCCTGGTGTCAAATCGCACAGAGGGCACAAACGACGGCATGATCACCAGTGCAACGCATTCGCGGGCACCTGGTTCCAATTTCATGGTGTTCAATTCAGCGTTACGGCTGGGGCCACCAATCAACAGGTCGCGGAAAAGAACCTTTGCGTTACCTTCAGTTGGCGGTGACTGCACACGAGGATAAAACCTCCAGCCAAACGTGTCGCTTCCGTGAGAGAACCCAACTTGCGTCCGGTTCAGTGCGATTGTTTCCATATCGAGTTCGAGTCGCCGAGCGTACCTTGTAAAATTTTGAGCGCCGATCTGACCTGACGTAAACGCAAGTGACAGGGCGAGTTGCATATCTCTGCGTCGACTGAACGTGTCAGCTACGTTCTGGTCGGCAGTCATTGGGTCAATCGCGAATACATGAATGGGCCAGCGAGCTCGAACATATTGAGCAAACAGGCTTGGTTCCCCTTGCATCGGCTTTGGTGAATAGAACTCGTACCATTGGTCACCGAGATGGCAAGCTTGACCTTGATCGGCTGCGACCTTGTTCATGTCGTCCATCAACTGCTGGTTGAGCAGTGTGGATTTGTAGATAATTGCCCACGCCAATCCGACGACGGGATCTTCTTTCTCTTTCAGTGAGTTTCCAGATTTATTTTGGATTGCCGTGACAAATGCAGACCGCTTCGTTTCTACGGAATCGAAAGCATGTGTTTCGTCTCCTTGATTACAGTTACGAATAGCCGTCAGCAGTTCAGGGTTCGCGTGGCGCCACAAATCCTCGTTTCCGGGTGCTGCGAGTAATGTGTACGCTGCTTCAATTTGTCGCTCAGCAATTTTCCGCAAATCCAAGATTAAGTATGGCTTGGAATTTTGATTTTCGGTCGCATCAAAAGAAAGGTCATCTTTGAGTTTGTTAAGAGCCCGGAGCATCGGGAGGCTGAATATATTGTTGCTTTGCGCAGGGTCGCCAGACGTGCCACCTTGGGCTGGCGAACTGAAACGCAATCCAATTCGCTTCATTTTGGAGGCGCGTGCAGCGAGATCCGTGGACTTGCCCAAGAAAAGTGGGCGCGAGGAGAGAGATTAGACGGCCTGCTC
>JBAWWJ010000323.1:0-6065 GCA_037146815.1 Planctomycetota bacterium | reverse complement strand
CTTTCCCCCAGTCACCCCCTCACGCATCCACAAATTCCGCCGAAGAGCCAAATTTTGAGGCATCTGTGGATAAGTCCATTCGCACCATCATGCAGCTAATGACGCAGGATGCGAAGCGGAACTATGATCGCATCGTTTTTGAAATGGTTCGTGGCGGAACCGAATTCGGAGGATGGGAAGTTGCTGCGGTGCTCGAAGCCGAGTTTCGAGAAGCGACTCAACCAAGTCGGCGGTCCGAACTGATTCCTGTCGAATGCGATTCGGCGGCGGATGTTGATGGAATCATGAATTTGCTGGAAGCGATCGGATGTCAGCGATTTCCAGCGACCAACGTGACTTCGACGTTCCTTGTTGTCCGCAAGATCGCAACCACCAACAAATTTCGGACCGATCTGCCGGAGGGTTCGCGGATTGATACTGGCAGCAACATCAATCAGCCATTTCTAAACTACCGTATCACGACCTGCGATGATCGCGTGGCGCACAGAATCAAATCCGATACCCCGCGACTTTCGTAACGATGGCGAGGCCGCATTTCTCGCCGCGCGTTTGACGCAGCTTCAGGATCTGCACGAGTTTCAGGGAGATGAACTCGGCGGGATTGCCATGCTGATTGAAGGAACTCCTGTTGAAAAGCGGGGAAATTTCCTATTGAATGCGGAGAAGATGACAATTTTAGAGATTCGGAAATTGTTCCCCGAACTCGAGTTTTGCCGAATCTGCAGGAGTTTTGGAAGTGATCAAGCTCTCTCCCGAACAGATGGAAAATCACTTATCTCGGCGTGATTGCCTGCAACTGGCTGCGGGTACCCTGCTGAGCGGAGCGATGTCGCCGCTCGTCCTTGGTCAGGATGCTGGGGCCGCCCAGAGGGGCTTGCCAACGAAAACTGTGGCTGCCGTAGTGACGATCTATACCCGGAATTCTCACTCCGACGTGATCCTCGGCAAGATCCTGGAAGGTTGGGAGCAGGATGGAGGGCAGGGACCAGCCCTCAAACTGGTGTCGCTCTACGTCGATCAGTTCCCGGACGGTGATCTGGCACGGTCGATGTGCAAGAAGCATGGCGTGCCTATTTTTGATTCCATCGAAAAGGCGGTGACGGTTGGTGGCAATCGGATTCCGGTCGACGGGGTCATCAGCATCGGCGAGCATGGAGACTACCCCTACAACGAACTGGAACAGCATCTCTATCCCCGTCGACGTTTTTTTGAGGAGATCACCGCAACGTTTGAGAAGTACGGCCGCGTTGTTCCCGTGTTTAACGATAAGCATCTTGGTCCCGCATGGGCCGATGCCAAGTGGATGTATGACCGCGCGAAAGCTCTGAAGGTCCCCTTTATGGCGGGGTCTTCGATGCCGGTCGGATATCGATTGGAGCCGTTTGAATTACCGTTAAATTCAAAGATCGAAGCGGCGGTTGGGATCGGTTACGATGGCTTGGACATTTACGGGATTCATGCCCTGGAGTTCTATCAGTCGTACGTTGAGCGGCGTGTGGGAGCTGAACGAGGGGTGACATCCGTCCGCTTTCTGCACGGGCCAGCGATGTGGAAAGCGGTCGACGACGGAATCGTATCTCAGGCTGCACTCAATGCTGCCTTTGCGATTGTCCCTAAGACTGGCGAACCAGATGTCCGCAAGGACGAAAATGCCGGGTTATTTCTGTTCGAATACGCCGACGGATTCCAGGGTGCACTCTTCATGCTGAAATGTGTCCAGGGAACTTCGATTGGTATCAAACTGAAGGACCAATCCACGCCTCTCGCGACGGCATTCCACGAACGGTCGGAACCCAGGTATCCTCACTTCGCTTATTTGCTGAAGGCGATCGAGCAGATGATTCATTCCGGGAAACCGACGTATCCTGTCGAACGAACGCTGCTCACGAGCGGCATCCTGGATCGAGCACTGACGTCGCGATCTCGCCGAGGAGAACTGCTGAAGACGCCGGAACTGGCCATTGCTTACCAATCCGTCGCGTATCCACATGCGCCTCGACCACAACTGTGACGAGCAATGCCATCCCGCTTAACGCTCGAAACATCTCTGATTTTGCACGGGCTTCGAAGTCCGTGAAGTCGCCGAATCGCATTGCGGAAGTAACAAACGTCGACGCAAATAGCAGTCCGCCAAGGATCTGTAACCCCGTCCCGACATAAAATGCAGCCTGACGTCCCTCAGAGATCTCTACCTTCCGATTAGCGTTTATCAGTGTTCATCAGCGGTTTCAACCCGCTTCTACGGTGTGATCTCAACCTTCGGCAGCAGTTCCTTCAGTCGCTTGCGCCCCGCGTCCGTCACTTGAGTTCCCCCGAGGTTCAAAGCTCTCAACTGCGTCAGCATAGCCAGATGCTCGACGGACTTGTCGGTGACTTTTCCGGAATTCAGTGTCAATTCCTCAAGAGTTAACATCCCTGCCAGTTGTTTGACCCCCTCGTCGTCAAATACTCCGTTGAAGAACCGCAGCATTCGCAGTTTCGGTAATTGTTTGACCACGGCCAGAGTCTGGTTGGACGCCGGGCGATCATAAATGTCCAGTTCGTAAAGTTCCTTGAGCTCTCCGACAAACGGCAGTCCTGATTCCGTGGTTTCTTTTCCATGGATATGTAACTGCCGCAAATTCTTGAGTGCAGCCAGTTGCTTCAATCCCACATCCGTCACGTTCGTGTGGACGATTTCCAACCGCTGCAGACTGGTCAGTTGGCTAATCGCTTCCAATCCAACGTCGCTGGCCGGTGCGGAATGCAAATTGATCGATTGCAATTGAGTCATTCCTTTCAGGTGCTGGAACCCGGAACCGGTGATCATGGATGCGCAAGTCGTCATGCGGCGCATGTTTGTCAGCTTCGCCAGATGTTCAAATCCATCGTCACTGACAGCCGTCAAGCAGACGTTGAGGAACTGCAGGCTGGTGAGATCTTTCAAGTGGACCAGTCCCGCACTTGTCACTGCGGTGCCGCTCAACTCAAGTCGTCGCAGAGCGTCCTGTCCTGCCAGCAACTTGAGTGTTTCGTCGTGCACTCGTTGTGTCAGTGGCTTTGCTTCTGGTTCTTTGTGACCATCCGTACGCTCGTTCAGATACAACTCGGTAATTCGTCCAAACATCACCAGTGCATCGTCACCAATAATCGAACGCAGCCAGCCGGGTGCAACGACTTCCAACGTGGCCTTGCCATTCAGCCGCTTGACTTCATTCAACAGGGGCCGGTCTCGTTCAAATCGGACAGCGGCCTGTTCCAATTCTGGCACAAGCTTTTCGACATCTGCTTTCAATGCCGGGTCTGTCAGCGTCTCGATCAATCCTTTGATCTGCTGACGCGCAGCATCATCCAGCCGTCCGTCAACAAGTTTTGACGTCTGTGCTGCCATGACGATTTTCTGCAGCAATGCCGTTTCGGGATGCGACCGACGGACGACGACATTCAATTTGCGAGTGGCAGGAATCGGCTGTCCCGGATGGCCAGCAAATCCTTTGACGCCAACCTTGGCATGAAAAACCCCAGGAGGTTCACCCGTGGTGCAGTAGATTTCGTCGTGATTGGGGCCGCCGAACGCGATGTTACTCACGACCTTGGCAGGGACGGGGAGATAGGCCAGGACTTCCGCCTTAGGACTTAGAACTGTGATGCGACCATGCCCAGTCTCTGGCCGATGGAAATCGGCAACCCACAGGTTTCCATCCGTATCGAAGGCACAACCGTCGCCACCGGAACCACCAAGGTCATAAAACAGATCTGGCTTTCCCAGCAGATCATTGTCTCCCACCAGTGCATAACGCAGGATTTTCTTGGACTGTGATTCAATCACGTAAAGGAACTTGCTGGCGGGATCGACGTCAAGACCGTTGGGGAACGCCAGGCCCGTCGCCACGCGATCAACCCGGCCATCGGTTCGAACACGAAAGACGCTGCCGACAGGTGTCTGAGGTGTCGAGCCTTCTGGATCGGTCCAGTAAACGTTTCCGCGCGCATCAATTGTCAGATCGTTCAAGCTGCGGAGCGGTCGCGACTCGTATTGGTCCGCAATGACATTCACAACGCCGTCTGGAGACAGATCCAGCAGCGCCTTGTACTTGTTGTCGCAGATCAGCAAGTGGCCGTCGCGGCGCAACACGGTTCCAGCAGGCCCGAGTTCCATGTGCGTGTGGACGGTTTTGTCGGCAGCGACTCGTAACAGCGGACCCGAGCAGAAAAAAACTTCGCCGTTGCGCCATGTGGGACCTTCGGAATATCCGGGGGCAGGGGCATAGTGATCAAATTTGACTGCGGCCAACCGCTGGGCCAACTCTCCTTTTGGCTCATCGGCGTTCAACGAGACTGGCAACGTGACGTTCAGGGCCAGCATCATGATTGAACTGACGGTCAGGCATCGAGCGATGGTCCAACGGCGGTAAATCACTGGTTATTCTCCGAGAGTGCGAACATAAGCGGGGAATTGTCGGACTATGGTTTCAGATGTTGATCAACGAATCGGTATGCAGTCTGGCGGGCGTCCGATGGAAATGCATGTGGAGTTGCCGGATAGTATGCTGCCAGATGCTTCTCTGCACCATACAGGCGATAAACAGTCAAGGCGGATTCCATGACCTCACGGACACCCTCCACGTTGAAATCATCATCACGCTCGGCTGCACAGGCGAGAAACGGACGAGGTGCCAGCGAGCCGACGATCTCTTCAAAATCAAAGGGCACTCGCTTCACGTCGTTACCAAATTGAGCGGCGATACGCGGCATGTATGTCGGCCCTGTCCAGCTTGGCAGATCATCTTTCCGGAATGTTGTAAATCCGCAACTGGACACAATGACTTTCAAGCGAGGTTCGAAGACGGCGGTGAACATGGCATTGTGGCCCCCAAGAGAATGGCCGATCACCCCGATCCGACCGGGATCTATTTCGGGAAGTGTCTCCAGCAGATCGATCGCTCGAATGTTATCCCAGATCGCTTTCATTGATCCGCTGGCATAACCGGTGCTGGCGTTGAAGTCGTAGCGATGGTCGCCGAATGTGGGATAGTCGGGAACAATGACGACATACCCGCGATCGACCAGTTCCAGGGCATACTTCAAATTGGTATCACCACGAATACCGAGTGGCTCATCTTTGCCGACGGCCGTTGTCTGGTGCAGGCACAACATGGCAGGACGCTTCCCGGAATACCTGGGGGACGGAAACATCAGGTACGCCGGGACGCGGTCATCTGCATCCGACTGGAATGAGATCTTCTTTCGAACTTGATCACTAACACGGACTTCTTCGATGACTTTATAATCAAGATTAATTTGTTTCTTTGGTGCGGGAAGAGGTCCCATCACCCGCTGCAGATTTGCAACGATGTGCTGCCGTCGCTGTTCCCAGCCGGCGGGCGTTTGGATGGAATGCGATTGTCCATTGGCATCACGAAAATATGTCAGGTTCGCATGATCTGGATAATCGATGTCGGGGGCCGGATGATCGCTGTCTGCTGCCAGGACGCATGACGCAGTACGAAGACCATAAATCGTCAACAGGACGCCAATCCAGAGCGACAGAATCCAAGTGCCATTGCAGAATTTCATGAAAGCGTCCTTCCCGACGGGGATTTGGCTCGTTCAATCTGGTCCAGGTAGCAAGTTCGCTTTTTTTTACCGGACAGCACGGTTTGTGGTTGTCCTGAACGCGGTCATTGGTCCGTTTGACGGTGGGATTCTTTGCGCTTCGCCGATCGCATCCACGAGGTCGCTCGCATGATGTTCTTTGCAAAGAAAACAACCCACACGACGCCGAACAAGAAGGACATTAAGTACGGTTCATTTTTTTGAATGCGTGAAAATACGACGCCACAAATCGGTACGAGGCCAATTAGAAACCCAAAGACATTAATTGCACGAAGAAAACGCCATTCCTCCGAACTCAGCGATTCGGGGTTTCTCGGTTTGTCTTTGCTGAAGGTGTAAGGCATAGCGCTCGCCCAAAAACACTCAACGAACAACGCGATTCTTATTGTCACTCGTCGACTTGAAATCAGAATTCCAGACACGCGACCGCCGCCGTCGTCAGAAGTGTTCCGTATTTCTGACTCCTCACC
>JBAWWJ010000322.1:0-6108 GCA_037146815.1 Planctomycetota bacterium | reverse complement strand
CGGAAAGAGGATGGGAGCATTCAGCGTGAATTCGATGAAGGGCTCGTTGTTTATAACCCACCTGGCAACAAGCCAGTGACTATCAGCTTCACGACACCACGCACTGCGGCATCCTCCAAAACGACGGCGCTGAAATTCACGGTTTCTCCGGGAGATGGTGACTTGTTCTGGATTCAACGCCAGAAATGATCGGTGCCAATCAGGGGTCGGGTCTGCGATTTTTCGATTTTGGCCGAAAGAGACCGTGAGCATTTGTGAGATGTTGTCCGGCCAAAATCGAAAAATCGCAGACCCGACCCCGGCGTGATAGTCATGTGGCTTCGGTGGTACCGATCTTGTTCGACCGCTCTTTCCGGCCCATAGATAAGATCATGTCGCCATCCACCGTGTAAAACGGAGCAAACCCCGCAACGATAATACATCGAGCGAGGCGTCAGTTGCCGCCCCTCTTAATAGAGTTGTGTCAAATATGATCCCGTTTAGCAAATGGGTCATCATCGTTCATGATTCTGGAAACGTCTTCACGCTCGACCAATCGGGACCGGTTGCAAACATCGGGCCTCAATGGTTACTGACGCCGAATGCGTCACAGACCGTCGTTCCCCAACACGTTGGGGTGCATACGTGGGGGAGTGATAAACTTTTGCAAGTTTACCGAACCGCTAAAAACGTCAAACTCTAGCTCGCAACGTCTCGTGCCTGATGTTTCAAACAGGTGACTGCCGGGTCTCACTGCCGATGAATTCACAAAGCCTGAAGCTCACCTCGTGGAAATCCCGAAGTGAGTTCGAATCAGAATTTCCGAGTCGGCGAGGTTGAAGTGAGTCAAGCGTTCGTGCGTGTGATGGTGTTCCAGCCTCGCACGACTGCGCCAACGCGATTAAAGGCGTGAAGATGATCCGGTGGTTGTTCGGACTGATACTCGTATCCTGCTGCTGGATCAACATCGGTCCCTCGACCGCTGTCGCGCAGGGGCAACGTTCGGAAAGTGGTGGTGAAGTTCCTGAAAGGCGTGAGTTGGAAACGGATCGTGATGCGTTCACTCCTGCGACCAGCACTGTCGGCTATAGGCTGACAACGATTGAATCATCGTACTCATTCATCGACAACAAAAATGTGGCTGATACACATAGCCTTCCCGAACTGCTCGTTCGATATGGGGTGACTGATCGCATCGAACTTCGGTTGGGTTGGAATTTTGAAGTTGGTGGTGCGGGCGACGTGGTGTCCGGGGCTGAAGGAGCCGAAGCATTTGCAGGAAAAATTGAACGTGATTCGCAAATGCTGTACGGCATCAAGGCTGAAGTCTCGGAACAGGCTGGCTGGATTCCGCGGAGTGTCTTGATACTGCAAGGCTTTACGCCCACCAGTGGCGAGTCACCCGCCACTGACGTCACTGCGGGGTATGCTCTGGGTTGGGAATTTGCCAACAAGTGGCGACTTGATTCCTCCCTGCGTTACGGAACCGAACATGGTACCAACGACACGTTCAACCAGTGGGCTCCGTCGGTTGTTCTGCGAGTTCCTGTCTCCGAGCGATGGCATGCTCATGTCGAATACTTTGGCATCTTTTCTCAGGGAGCCGAACGAGATTTCAGTCGTGCGTTTGTCAGCCCAGGGATGCACTATCTGCTGACAGAGAATCTTGAACTCGGGGTCCGACTCGGCTGGGGTATCACTGAGGACGCCCCGAAATCCTTTACGAACGTCGGTATTGGATGGCGATTTTAACGAACTGACTTGCGTTTTCCTCTGTGCTCCTCCGTGACCTCCGTGGTAGAACTTCTCCAGGTCCCAGCTTGGCATGAATGCGGTTTACCACCGAGGTCACGGAGGGACACAGAGAGTAATTCAGAGAAGAGCATGCCCCCCCGAAGCCTGTGGCCGTCGAATCAGTTGCCGAGGCACTGCGTTTCAAAGGTTTCCAGGTCGCGCATTGAGCGACAAAGGCGACTTTTCTTCGGGTTTCACGAGATTTCAGGGTTGGTGTGGCCGATCATTTCAGTATATGCTGATGTAATCTGCCGAATCTCCTTCCTTCCGTGTTTCCGTCATGCACAAACACTCCGCGATCCTGCTGTTGGCATTGAATTTCTGCATTGTGGCACTTGGTGATTTCTCATCGGCCCGGGGCGAGATCGTTGTTTCGCCAAAGCAGTTGCAACTGACGGGACGCCTCGCAGGAAGTCAGTTGCTCGTGGAAGCAGAGGTTGATGGCAAAATTGTCGATCTGACGCGGGACGCAAAGTACACCGCGACCCCGCCGGGGATCGTCGAAATTACTCCATCTGGATATGTGAGGCCTCTTCAGGATGGTCAGGCTGTCATCAAGATCGATATCCGCGGTGAAGCACTTTCGGTCCCGGTCACGATTGCTCAATTGACGCAGACCGTCGCTGTCGACTTTGAACGAGACGTGATGCCGGTTCTGTCACGCTATTCCTGCAATGCTGGTGCTTGCCACGGGAAGCAACGTGGGCAGAACGGGTTTCAACTCAGTCTGCTTGGGTTTGATCCCGACTTCGACTACGAGGCACTTGCGAAAGAAGGTCGCGGACGCCGTGTGTTTGCTCCCGCTGCCGAACGAAGTCTGCTGCTTCAGAAGCCGACCGGTGAATTGCCTCACGGTGGGGGAAAGCGGATCGAAAAAAATTCCCCCGAGTACCGCGTGCTTTACGACTGGGTTGCCGCAGGGATGCCGCGCCGATCAAGTACGGTCACGCAGCCACCTGTTGCCGACGTCACGTTGACTGGCATCATCGTCGAACCTCGTGAACGTGTCCTGCCAAAGCTCGCCCGGCAGCAACTGCGAGTCATCGCGAAGTACAGCGACGGATCGACACGCGATGTGACTCGATTGACTGCGTACCTGTCCAACGAGGCCGCTCAGGTCGCTGTCGATGACTCAGGTCTGATGACCGCGGGCCCGATTGTGGGTGACACGGCAATTATGGCTCGCTACCTGGGCCACATCGCGGTCTGTGGTGTCGCTGTTCCTCACCCCGATGCCGTTCCCGACAGCGTCTACGCGGCACTCCCCAAACAGAACTTTATCGATGAGCTGGTCTGGGCGAAGCTGAAAACGTTGCGTATCACTCCGTCGCCTCCGTGTGACGAGCATACGTTTCTGCGGCGAGTTTACCTGGACGTCATTGGTCGCGGTCCGACTGCCGATGAGGCTCGCGAGTTCCTCGACGACAAGACGGACAACAAGCGGGTGGCCCTGATTGATCGCCTGCTGGCCGATCCAGAATATGCTGAGCACTGGGCGAACAAGTGGACGGATCTGCTGCGTCCCAATCCCTATCATGTCGGCATCAAGTCGACGCTGGCATACGACACGTGGATTCGTGATTCGTTTCGCAAGAACAAACCGTATGACCAGTTTGTTCGGGAACTGATCACGGCACGCGGCAGCACGTTCCGTGATGGAAACACGGTTATGTTCCGTGACCGCCGCGCTCCCGATGATCTGACGACGATCACCAGTCAGCTCTTCCTGGGAATTCGCCTCGAATGTGCCAAGTGTCATCACCATCCGTTTGAAGTCTACGGGCAGGACGAGTTCTATTCCTTTGCCGCGTACTTCGCGAAGATCGGACGGAAAGGGACCGGGATTTCGGCTCCTATTTCCGGATCAGAAGAATTCATCTTTGCAGGGACAAACGGAGCGGTGAATCACCCGTTGAAGAACACCCCGATGACACCGAAGCCATTGTTCGGGAAGGTTCCAGACATGGAAGGTGTCGAAGATCCACGTGAAGCATTGGCCGAATGGATGACTTCGCCCGAGAACCACTACTTCGCTCAGGCGATGGCTAACCGCGTCTGGGCCGACATGATGGGACGCGGGTTTGTCGACCCGGTTGACGATCTGCGAGCCACCAACCCGGCGTCGAATGCTCCACTGTTGAAAGCACTGGGCGACGACTTCCGGGCCCAGAAGTTTGATATCAAGCAACTGATTCGACGCATTGCGACGTCGTATGTCTACAGCATCAGTTCCTTGCCGAACGAACGAAATGCCAGCGATCACCGAAACTTCTCGCGGCATTACCGAACCCGTTTGCGAGCCGAAGTGTTGCTCGACACCGTCAGCACCGCGACGAGTGTGCGTGAAGAATTTGAAGCGATGCCGCAGGGATCGCGTGCCAAAGAACTCTGGACCGCGCGAATCGATTCGCTGTTCCTGGATGCCTTCGGGCGTCAGGACCCCAATCAGGACCCGCCATGTGAACGAACCCTCGATACAACGATCGTGCAGTCACTGCACCTGATGAACTCCAATACTCTCGCTCGCAAGGTAGCAAGCGATAACAGCCGTGCTCATCAACTCGCGACATCGAAGTTGACGCCGCCTCAGATTGTCGAAGAACTTTACCTGTCGCTGTATGCCCGCCGTCCGTCGGCGGATGAATTGAAAGAAGCGGTCAGCCTGTTTGAAGAATCTGGAGCAGATCGTCGTCGAGTCTGCGAAGACCTGATGTGGGCGATGATCAACACTCCGGAATTTGTATTCAAAGATTGAGTGAGGCCTCATGACAATCTATCGCAACTGCAACGGCATCTCTCGACGCAGCGCCCTTCAACTGGGACTGGGGGGCTTCCTCGGGATGGGGTTGGCCGACGGCCTGCTGCGCCGAGCCTTCTCTGCAGAGAATGGTGGCGTGACTCGCGTCGAAGCGAAG
Organism: Planctomycetota bacterium; assembly: GCA_037146815.1. GTDB lineage: Bacteria > Planctomycetota > Planctomycetia > Planctomycetales > Planctomycetaceae > Schlesneria. The sequence goes on along the minus strand of JBAWWJ010000322.1, from coordinate 1,420 downwards.
AGCTGCATCCTGATCTGGCTGGATGGCGGACCGACACATTACGAGACGTTCGATCCCAAGCCACTCGCTCCGAAAGAAGTGCGCGGCGAGTTCGAACCGATTTCCACGTCGGTATCCGGGACGTATTTCTCGCAGCACCTGACTCGCCTGGCCAGCATGGCTGACAATCTGGCGATTGTCCGTTCGATCTGCCACAACCAAGGCAATCACGGTGCGGGGAATCATTACATGATGACTGGTGCCCCGCCGCGGATTCCTGTTGGCTGCGGTGCCTTCGTCAGCTTCCATCCCAGCCTGGGTTCCGCAACGGCACACGCCCGCGGACATCGGGACGGTCTCCCCGCATATTTCTCGATCCCCAGCATGACTCGATCGGGTGGCCCGAATTTCCTGGGTGCCCAATACGCGCCGTTCGTGGTTCCGGACAACCCCAACAGTGATTCGTTCCGGGTCCGGGACGTCGCGTTGCCGAACGGCATTACCGACGATCGATTTACGGTCCGGGAATCGATTCGCTCGCGAGTCGATCGATTGCCACGGGTTACCGATACTGTCGCGGCCGATCCTGTCCGAGCTCTGGATGATTATTACCAGCAGGGGCAGCAATTGATGCGCAGCGAGAAGGCTCAGGCCGCCTTCAATATTCAGAAAGAATCGCCGACCGTGCGCGAAAAGTATGGTCGCAACGCATTCGGCCAACGAGCCCTGCTGGCTCGTCGACTGGTGGAAGCCGGAGTCCCGTTCATCACGTTGAACGAAGGGGGCTGGGATCACCATACGAAGTTGTTCGAGACATTGAACAAGCGAATGCCTGAAGTGGACAACACGGTCGCAGCCCTGATCGACGATCTGCAGCAACGTGGCCTGCTCGATTCGACGCTGGTGGTGATGCTGGGTGAATTTGGACGGACACCCAAGATCAACAAGGATGCAGGGCGTGACCATTGGTCACAAGCCATGAGTGTGATGCTGGCGGGAGCAGGAATTCCCGGCGGTCAAATCATCGGAGCAACCGATCGTGCCGGCTACAACGCCGTCGATCGCGTATTGTCTCCTGAGAATTTCGTGTCGACCATCTATCGCAAGCTGGGAATCGATCCCGACCAGATTCTGTACACCCCCCAGGGACGTCCCAGCCACCTGGTGAGTGACCCGACGCCAATTGCCGAACTCTTTGCGTAAGGTATGTCTGGTTTCAATTCAAAGCCCGGTTCTGGAAGAACTCTATGGCATGGAACTGAGAAACACGGAGATTTTGCGGAAGGTTTTTCAATTCCGTGTGTGCGCCCAAGCGAGAGCTTGGCGGACCCGATCAAGACTTCCTGCCGTATCGAATACAACGGTCGAATGATCGGCATAAACCGCTCTAGTCCTTAAACAAGCGAGTTCCGTTGCGGATTTGTAGCGATTATTGGCGCGC
>JBAWWJ010000321.1:0-6183 GCA_037146815.1 Planctomycetota bacterium | reverse complement strand
CTGCTGATCGGACCGGGGGCAGATGCCTTCGCCAAACAGCAGGGCCTGGAGATTGTTCCTCCCTCCTATTTCTCGACCGAGCATCGCCGCAAGGCCATCGAAGAAATCTGGAAGCGTGAAGAAGAAGCAAAAAAACGACGCAGCGATGCGGGCGAAATCCCGCTCGAGTTACCTCGCAAAAAATCTGAGTACGGAACTGTCGGCGCCGTCAGCCTCGATTCTGCTGGCAATCTTGCCGCCGGGACATCGACAGGCGGAATGACGAACAAGATGGCGGGTCGAGTCGGTGATTCACCCATCATCGGTGCGGGAACCTACGCTGATAACGAGGCGGCAGCGATCTCGTGTACCGGACATGGTGAGTTCTTCATCCGCTACTCTGTGTCACATGAAATCGTGGCACAGATCAAGTATCGCGCCGTCACCGCAGCCGCAGCAGCGGATGATGTCATCAACCGCCAGTTGAAAGACGCTGGAGGCGAAGGAGCCGCGATCGTGCTGGATCGTTCCGGGAAATTCACGTCCGCGTATAACTCGGAAGGCCTCTATCGCGGCTGTATCACTCGTGATGGAAAGATTCACGTCCGCGTCTACGAAGAGTAATCTTTGCAAAGGAATGCAATGACCGATGAACGCGAATCCCATCCCACATTGATTCACGATCGCGCGTTCTGGGGGCTGAACCTGACTCAGTTTCTCGGGGCGTTCAACGATAACCTGTTCAAGCAACTGGTGCTGCTGCTGTGCGTTGACCACTTCCTGAAGGAAGGGGAAAACCTGCAGGGGATCGCGATGATCCTGTTCGCTGCCCCGTTCATCCTGTTCTCGGGGTACGCGGGCTTTCTGTCTGATCGGTTCAGCAAGCGGACAATCATCGTCGTTTGCAAGGGGGCCGAATTCCTGATTGTGCTGCTGGGATTCATTGGATTTTCGACGGGCAATCTGTCGGTTCTGCTGGGTGTCCTCTGTCTGATGGGGGTTCACAGCGCATTCTTCGGCCCGTCGAAGTATGGCATCCTGCCTGAACTGCTGCATCCTGCAAACCTGCCACGAGCGAATGGGACGATTTTGATGGCGACGTTTCTGGCCATCATTTTCGGCCTGTCTGCCGCAGGAGCCGCAAAGCAGCACTTCGAAAATGAATTGTGGAAGGCAAGCATTCCCTGTCTGGTGGTGGCGCTGGCAGGTCTGGGAACATCGCTGCTGATCCGACCGACCCCCGTTGCCCAGCCGAACCTGAAGTTTGAATGGTCTTCTATCGCGATTCCGCGTGACACGTGGATGCTGATGATGCGAGATCGAAACCTGCTGGGCGTTCTGTTGATGTCGTCGATCTTCTGGTTTGTCGCAGGCACAGTCTATCCACCGGTCATCAATGACTTCGGCAAGATCCAGTTGGGGCTGGATGATCTGACGACGGGAGCGATGGCCGCGAGTACTGGCGTAGGAATCGCCGTCGGTTGTGTACTGGCGGGACTCCTTTCGAGGGATCGTGTCCGTGGATGGATGGTACGCATGGGCGCCTGGGGGCTGGCACTCAGTCTGGCGGCCCTGGCTCTACCCGGTCCAGGGTTCGAAGCCGCTCGTGCCGAGGTTCGTCAGGCGAAGGTGAAGCGGCTGGAACAAGCAAACGCTCCGAAAGACTCGGCGATCACGTCCCCGACACCGTCTGTGACAAAACTGCGGCCTGATCCGTTCCGTCGAGGTTCCTTGCTGGGGCCATACGGGAGTGCCTTGGCACTGATTTCTGTCGGCCTGTTTGCCGGTTTCTTCAGTGTCCCGCTTCAGGTCTACCTGCAGACGGCAGCCCCCAGCGATCAAAAGGGGCGAATCATTGGAGCGATGAATCTACTGAACTGGATCGGGATCGCAGGTTCAGGGCTAGTCTATTCGATCGGCCAGAAGATTTTTGTCGAAGGATTGGAGCTGCCTCACGCCTCTCTGTTCGGATTCGCCGCAATCCTGATCCTGCCGGTCGCGTTGTTCTATCGGGCCCCCGAAACGGTGTGAGTCAATCCTCGACCGGAATCATCGATTGTCGATGATTGAGAAGCAGAACGTTTGTTCGCAGATTTCACATACCACATGTTCTGACTGGTGGACCAAAAATCGCTGTCATGTGTGGCTGAAGTGACCGCAGCAAACCGTCGCCAAAAATACAGAATGTTTTTTCCAAGGGATTGCCGAAGACACCAAACTGCATGTTTGCTGCCAGGATTATGGTGTAGTTGTCCTTTGGGAAAACTGGCAAGGGCCACTGGTGCGTCCATACGGATTTCACTTGGTGAGGTGAGAAACTGTAGTTCTCGTACCAACGGAGAGAATCGAGGATATAGAGCCGTTCATCGACTGTTGTCATCAGGCACAACGATTCAACAAGCAGTTTTTTCAATCCACTTTCGATTCGAGCAAGATCTTCCTCGTCGTTCGTGAGTATTTCGGAAACGTCCCACGTCATCGATTGGCTTGGTTCAGTAATGCCGGGGCGATCAGCACTTCCTTTTTTCTCGAGGAAATTGAACCTCTGATCAAAGTCGTCCCAGAGGTTGTCCTTTTCATCGACCGCCAGCCTCACCCATCCATCAACTTCCCAGATTCTCTCAAGTTCCATCCGCTCTTCCGCACTCCATGCTTCTCGGCAGAAGATGAGCGGTTGATTCGCAGCAAAGGCGTCGAGCAACTGGCGTCCAAACACACAGATCGTCAGATCCACACAGTTGCCAATGATTCCGAACCGAAACGCATGATCCAAGAAGGTATAGTTGTCCCTACTGGGTAAAACTGGCATAGCCCAAGAATCTGCGTCAGCCCCGACGAAACCCACATGGGGATCGAAGAAGTAGCATGAGTGGTTCAAGTCGAGAGCAAGAAGTTCGTCGCCGTGCTTCGTGCATTTTTGGAGTGCCTCCAGCGTCTTGCTGGAAAGGTCAGACTCGATGCAATCGAATGCCTCGTCCTTCTGAAGAGAAATGGCAGAGATGTCATAAGTGATCGAGGGGGCCGGTGTCCGAAAGCCATTTCCGTCTGGATAGCTGAAAACGGTATGGTAACGTTCCCAAATGGTATCCTTCTGCCCATCAGACATTTCTCGCCAGCCCAACTGTTCCCAAGATCGCAGGCGACCTTGACGTTGTTCTTCGATGTTGATCTTGATTGCTACCAATCCAAAATTACGTCGAATTCTGTCATCAATCGTGAAGGTTAAGAACCGCCTGGGTATCAATTCCTCCTCTTGGGGGCAGTTCACCAGTGCCAAGCAAAGCTCTGTCAATCGGTTCGCCTCGGGAATTGCATAGAATCCCGAACGAGCAACAAACAACAGCCAGGCAGAGTTCATCCGTATCACCCAAAACATTCCGTAACGCCGATCATTGTCTGGTAAGCGATGGTCACATGATACGCCGGGGCCATAAAGTGTGTTTGTGGCCTCTGCCCAGAACCCTGCTGCCTTTGCCTCACGGATCAATTCATCGTTTTCTTTTTGCTGATCAATAAGGGACGCCGAGAGGTCTGGCACAATGACATGGTGATCTCTTGTCAGTTCGCACCAGAAGGGAATCTCACGAACGTCCGCGGACTCGGAAATCGGCTCGTTCAACAAGAATGAAATCAGATTCGCCCCACTCACCGTGACATCGGTCTGACGAACTCGAAAAACTGGATTCGATTCAAGTGAAGGAGACGCAGGAAGGTAGTGGTGAGAACGCACAGGAATCAAAAAAGGAACTTCAGCGAAACGCCGCTTCCCTTCGGCAATTGCATCCTCAAGCATTGCAGGTCTAGGCCCCCATTTGTCCCTCCAAAAATCATTATGTTCGATGTCAAAAGCGATCCCGTCCCAAGGCCGGTTGATCCACTGATATTGCAGGATCGTTGTTGATTCCGAACGCCAATTCGGAAAGCCACCGGAAACCGGAAGAGCGGTTTGAATGAAGCGGCGAAGATCTGGCGGAAAGCGAAATCCGTAGGTGGTCTCAATCGTCGAGATTTCCGAGTCGGACAACCCCTCTTCAAATGCGATTCGTAGAGATTTCAAATGCTCGATGACAACAGTGAAGTCATCAGTGCTCTGGTTCTCACTGAAAGTCGTCAACTGCTTCTCCCAACGCTCGCAGGTTTTGCGAGCAATGCCGTGCATTCAACCGAGTTGGGCAGTTAACGTCTTCGGACGTATTGACGCGCCCACATCGTCATTTGTCAGCCGCGTCTCGTTTCGAAGGCCGCTTCACGTAGCCGGTTCGTGGATCGACAGTGATGTTGAGTTCTTCATGCTCGTCAACGAAGAATGCGTAACCGTTAAACATCTCATCATAGGTTTGTTGACCATAGGGAACGGTCCGCTTGGGGTCAGGGTTATACGGATTGAAGGCTGAATTGTCGTAGTGAGCGATCGCTTCAATCGCGGTTCCCTTGGGAAGTCGTTTCTGGCCGGGCTCAATTTCGTAGCCCAGTTGCCATTCGAAGTTGTAGTTCGGAATCTGCAATAGCGTTTCGCGAGGCTGCCCGGGAGCAGTCGCATAGAACGTCATATCTTTGCCTCGGACATGCATGTGAGTGAACATCCCCAGCAGCATGACGTCGCGATCGAGAATTTTTCGGGACTGAATCGGAAACGCCCCGTGATTGGGAGCGATCGCAATTCGATGTGGGTCGAGCAGGACATGTCGCACCTGCTTCTGAACCGGTTTGCGAGGAAAGCGGAGCCCAACGGAAATGCGGCAGTTCTCTTCTTTTCCCGTAGTGGTGTAATGGATCTGTAATCCCAGGATGGCCAGTTTCGGGATGAAAAAGCCGACTCCGTTATTGAACCGGCCCAGATCCATCGGCTGTCCGCCGGGAACATGTCCTGTGATAAACGTTTCTTCGCCCGCTCCCTTGGTGGTGGCATAGGCCATGTTGCAATGATGGACGACGGCAGGATTGTCAGGTCGGATTTCAATCGCCTCCACCCAGGTATCTGCCAGGAACAAGTACGGCAGGGCAATATACCGATAGGGAACAAATCCCGTGGCGGGGACGGTATGTTGTTCCAGCATCGTGATCACGACGTCGGGCTTTCCGATCCGCCACTTCGGTGCTTCCACCGGCTTGGGAGGATCTGTTGGCGGATCTCCTTCCGTCCGACCGGATTTCACCCAGCGGACCACCGTGTCACGTTCTTCGCGCGAGAGTGACGGATCGTTCTGGAAACGACCATACTTCGGGTGAGCGTACCAAGGGGGCATTCGCTGATCTTCAACGACCTCGGCCAACATCTCGGCATGAGCTGCGGCATCACGGAATGTGGTGAGCGAAAATGGAGCGGCGGTTCCCTCGGTATGACAGGACGTGCAACGTCTGTGCAGGATCGGTGCGACGTCACGATGAAACGTGGGGGCCGGAAGCGTCACGGACGGTTGCGGCGGGGACTCGATCACGCAGCCATCGACGGGGGTTTCGGCAACGGCAACGGGGCGACCTTCGAGAAGATCGCGAATCGCTTCTTCCAGGTCTCGGCGAGTCGGTTCCGGCCGGGCCCCTCCCAATCGCAACTGATCGTCGATCCGGCCACGGTAGACGAGCTTTTTATTGGCATCGAGGATCGCGACTTCAGGAGTGCGACTGACGCCGAGTGACCTGGCACAGGAAAGGTTGGCGTCTTTGACAAACGGAAACGAGGCATCGAGATCAATCGCCTGAGCTGCCATGTCACGGATCGTATCGTCAGCTCCGACATTAACGGCGACGATCTGAACGTCCTGAGCGGCATACCGCGTATCGAGATCCACCAGCTTGGGAATCGAACGCCGGACGAGCGGGCAACTGGTCGTCGTAAAGACGAAAACGTAGGCCTTTTTGGCTCCCAGGTCGGTCAGCGACCGTGGCAGCGAGCGAATGTCCTTGAATCGCAGATCTGCAATCACGTCACCGATCGCAGGGGGGGCTGCGTGCAGGTTAGAGACCTGGGCGACGCTGGCAACGGCAACGATGAAAGTGAAAAACGTCGTCAGTTTCATAACAGCCTCTCCTCAAAGGCGAGTCCATTTCACTCGAACGACGCGTTACAATGCAACTGCGGAATCCAATTTGGTTCTGAATACTTCGCCCTCACGCTCTGCATGATGGGCCGGCCATTCCATCTGATTTTTATGTGACACGAGAATCATGGCATGGTGGTTGGTGCGCTGTGATCTCGTGACTCAC
>JBAWWJ010000320.1:0-6225 GCA_037146815.1 Planctomycetota bacterium | reverse complement strand
AACGGAGAGGGGGGGATTCGAACCCCCGGTAGGGTTTGACCCCCACGCCGCTTTAGCAAAGCGGTGCTATCGGCCACTCAGCCACCTCTCCGGGTCCAGTTGGACGCAGCACATTTATAGCCGGGATGCTGACGAAAGCAAGCCTGACTGGACGGATTCGCCCACTGCGTCGTTCTCTGCGAATTTCTGCCGATTTCCCCCAGGACTGTCGTTCGCGCCTTCTCCGTCGATGGCTATGATCGGCTGGCGACTCGTTGTAACGTCTTTTGGCCGTACAGGATGGTTCGCTTCATGAACGAAGCTGCATTGCACGAACTTCTCTCTGGTCGCCGCCGAGATGCTTCGGCGCGCGTCTTGCGCGCGATCCTGACGATCGGGTCGTGGGGATATTCGGCGGTGATGGGGCTGCGTAACGCTGCTTACAACCGGAACTGGCTGACCGTCCACGAAGTGCCGGCCCCGGTCATCAGTCTGGGGAATATCACGACAGGTGGGACCGGCAAGACCCCTACAGCGGCCTGGCTGGCGAACTGGTTGCTTTCGGAAGGTTTTCGACCGGGATTGCTCAGTCGTGGTTACCGATCCTTGGAGAATAGCACGATTGAGCCAGCTTCCGGTCAACCGGCCGGGAATGACGAAAAGCGGGTGTTAGATCGACTCTGCCCTGGCGTTCCGCATCTTCAGCAACGGGATCGGGTCGCATCGGCCCGGCAGCTTTGTCAGGACTTTGACTGTAATGTGCTGATCCTCGATGACGGATTCCAACATCGACGATTGCATCGCGATCTGGATCTCGTCCTGATCGACGCTTTGCAGCCCTGGGGGTTTGGACACATCCTGCCTCGCGGTTTATTGCGGGAGTCACTATCGGGTTTGAAACGGGCTGACTTGATAGTGGTGACGCGAGCCGATCAGTGTTCGGGATCTGTGCGTGACGATTTGCGGCGTGAACTGGTAAGACTCCGGGGATCGGCTGCATGTATTGAAGTCGCATTCGTTCCAACGCGACTGATTGGACTGGACGGAAGCGTTCATCCTGTCTCTCTGACGCGCAATCAAACGGCGTTGTCGTTCTGCGGGATCGGGAATCCTGAGGGCTTTCGTCAGACGCTAGCGACACTCGGAGCTGGTGGTCCCATGCGTGTCTATCCCGATCATTGCCATTATCAACCGACCGATTTCCGTGAACTGGCAGAGCAAGCGATCGAGGGACGCTGCGCAATTGCCCTGACAACGATGAAGGACATGGTGAAAATCCCCGCCGAATCCTGGACCGGTCCGCCTCTTTACGCGGTCGAAATCGGTGTTGAGTTTCTGACGGGGGAAGATCTTTTGAAGCAACAATTGCGAGCCGCTTTGAAGTAGTGCTGCATCAAGAATTCAGGCTGGCCCATCAGCCGCTGGGCGCAAACCCACGGTTCAAACCGGACGCTAACGTTCCGGATGATTGAGGGAACTTGAAAACAGGACATGGTGCAACAGGAGTGTGCAGCAGGGATGCCACGTGTTTGAAATCCGGGTGGCGAACGAAAGGGAGACGTCATGTCGTTCAATGTCAATCGTCGAGTTGCGATCCAGCAAATTCTCGCGGGAGCAGGAACATTGGCGGGCGGGATTCATTCGGGGGGGAATTCTGTGGCAGAGGATTCGGGACAGGTCATCGCCACCGGCGACGCGAAGCCGCATCTGGCCCCATTCGACACGATGATGCGCGACTTCGTGAAGACTCAGCGCGTGCCAGGAGCGTCGCTGGCTGTCTCGCGAAATTCGCTTGTCGTTTACGCACGCGGGTTCGGGTTGGCGGATCGTGAGGTGTCACGGCCGGTTCAACCTGATTCGCTCTTTCGACTCGCCAGTATCTCGAAACCGCTAACCGCAGTCGCCGTGATGCAGCTTGTCGAACAAGGAAAATTTGGCTTGGATGATCGCATCTTTGACCTGCTGCCTGCTAAAGATTGGTTGCCAAAGCAACACGATGAACGTCTGCGGATTGTGACGGTGCGCCACCTGTTGCAGCATACGGCAGGTTGGGACCGGACAAAATCGTTTGATCCAATCGGTCGCGTCCACGATATCGCACGTGATGCGAACAAGCCGCTGCCGGTCGATGTCTCTGACGTCATCCGGTACACACTGACTCTACCACTCGATTTCGATCCCGGAACTCGTTATGCGTACTACAACGTCGACTACCTGTTGCTGGGACGATTGATCGAACTGATGACTCGAGAGAAATATGAGCACAGAGTCAAACAGCACGTTCTGGCACCCATGGGAATCACTCGGATGGAATTGGGACGCGCCTGGAAAGAAGACCTGGCGCGTGATGAAGTGCGGTATTACGACTCCAAACAACGGGAACCGGTCGCAGTCTGCGGCTCAAAACTCGGTTCAAAAGTTTCGCAGGTGTATGGAGGAGAAAACTTCGAAGCGTACGAGGCTCATGGTGGCTGGATCGGTTCGGCCGTGGATCTGGTGCGATTCATTTCCGCCTTCGATCATGTCCATCATCCGAAGTTACTCAAGGCCGAGACCTTGCATACGATGTGGAGTCGCCCGTCTGGATTGGCTGGTCACGAGGCCGATGGGAAACCAAACGAGGCATACTATGCCTGTGGATGGAACGTGCGCCCCGTGGGAGTCAAAGGCGGGGTGAATGCCTGGCATAGTGGACTCATTGCAGGGACATCGACGCTGCTGGTCCGCCGCCATGATGGCATGAACTGGGCTGTGTTGTTCAACACGGAAAGCAATCCCGAGGGTAAGTCCCTGTCAGGATTGATAGACCCGCTTGTTCATCAGGCTGCTGATGCGTTCACAAACTGGCCCTGACACGTCGCAGATCACCAGTGTAATCCTCGACAGTCCGCGGCGATTTGGAGCTTCGCTGCCGCCTCTTCCGTACTTGTTCACTTGTTCCCATTATGCACTGAGCAAGTGCTTTTGCCTGAACATCATCGCCTCAAACAGTCGCAAACAACCCAGCCCGCATGTTTGCTACACTCGGAAAACTCGACCGATTCTGTGCAGATTTCGTAAACTGCAGAGTCGATGTCTGATGGCGATTGTCTCTGAATGCCGATCACCAAAGCGACGGCATGAAAATCTGTTTTGGCTGTCAAGATTCCCCCCAAGAAGCATCCGGCAAGAAGGCGTGTCTACGATGGACGAACTCGACGAAATCATCAAGGAGTTTCTCGTTGAAAGTTACGAGAACCTGGATCAACTCGATCGCGACCTCGTGTTGCTGGAGGACTCGCCCGATGACGCCAATCGGTTGTCGAGCATCTTCCGTACAATTCACACGATCAAGGGGACTTGTGGGTTTCTTGGCTTTCCGATTCTTGAGCATGTGACGCACGTTGGCGAAAGTCTGCTCGTCAAGCTCCGTGATGGCGAGTTACGGCTTGATCCCGTGATCACCACAGGCTTGCTGGTGATGGTGGACGCCGTCCGGACGATGCTGTCGAATATTGAAACTGCCAAGACCGAGGGTGAGAACCACTACGAGACGCTTGTCGCGGAGCTTGAGCAGTTGCAACTTGGGCAGGTTCTGGAACCTGCCTCGACGGTCGCCGTCGCGATGCTATCTGCGTCGAGCGAAGGTGTCGATGGTGGCGCACCGACAATGGAAGAAAGCGTCTCCGTGAGGATCGATGAACTTGAGGCAATGGTTTCCGACTTGAAGCAGCAGGAAGAGACGGTTTCGACGGTCGCAAAAGCGAAGAAACCAACGGCCGTCAAATCAAAGCCCGCTCCCAAGGCAAAGTCCGCCAAACCAAAGGCGGTCTCCAAAGCGCAGGCCCGATCCCAGCCGACGGGCGCGAAATCACAGCCCGAATCAGGTAGCCTTTCCTCAAGTCAAGCGGTTGAATCCACAACTGATACGGTCCTCATCAGACCCACTCAGGCCACGATCGTCGCTCCCGTTCCACTCAGCACACCGACTCCAAATTCGAAGGAAACGATTGCGCACAAGCCCTCTGATGTATGGACATCGGCGAGTGTCATCGAACATGAACCGGCGCCGGAATCCGCCGACAAAAACCAGGCTGTCGCCGAAACAACGGTGCGGCTTGACGTCACGTTGCTGGACAAGCTCATGAATCTTGTCGGTGAGTTGGTGCTGGTGCGCAATCAGATCCTGCAATACAGCCGTTCGAACGAGGATCCCGCCTTGAATGCTGCTTCACAACGGCTGAATCTCATCACCACCGAATTGCAAGAGGGTGTGATGAAGACGCGAATGCAGCCGATCCAGAATGCGTGGGCCAAGCTACCACGAGTCGTTCGCGACGTGTCTGTAACTTGCGGCAAGAAAGTGCAGATCAAGATGGAAGGGGCCGAGACGGAGCTAGACAAGACGATTCTCGAAGCGATTCGCGACCCGCTCACCCACATCGTCCGGAATTCCGTCGATCACGGGATCGAAACTCCGGAGGTCCGCAAGGCCATAGGGAAACCAGTCGATGGAACGCTGTTGTTGCGAGCCTACCACGAAGGTGGTCAGGTGAATATTGAAATCAGCGACGATGGCGCCGGAATTAATCTGACGCGTGTAAAAGAGAAAGCAATCAGCCAGGGGTTGATTACTTCCGAACAGGCCGCGTCGATGTCCGACCGCGAGCTGATGAATCTGATTCTGCTGCCGGGCTTCTCGACAGCGGCCACCGTGACCAACGTGTCGGGCCGCGGAGTCGGTATGGACGTGGTCAAAACTAACGTCGAAAAGATCGGTGGAACTCTCGACATCCAGAGCGTTCTTGGCGAAGGAACGACGCTACGAATCAAGATCCCCCTCACATTAGCGATCGTGCCCGCGTTGATGGTCAGCAGCCGAAAGGCCCGTTATGCGATTCCCCAAAACAATCTCGTGGAACTGGTCAGACTGGAAGGGGAACGTGTCCAGACGGAGATTGAGCACATTCACGATGTTCCGGTCTACCGGTTGCGCGGCAATCTGTTGCCGTTGTTGTTTCTCGACGAACAATTGAATTTTCGAACGGCGCGAACGGCGGCGGAACTGAAACGCTGTGAAGCGGTCAATATTGTCGTACTGAATGCCGAAAATCGGAAATTCGGCCTCGTTGTGGATGACATCAATGATACGCAGGAAATTGTCGTCAAGCCGCTTAACCCGCAGTTGAAGGACATTTCCACGTATGCTGGTGTCACAATCATGGGCAACGGAACCGTGGCGCTCATCCTGGACGTGCTCGGAATCGCGAAACGATCCGGCGTGATTTCCGAAGCGCGTGACCGAAATCTGACGAAACTGAATGCAGTCGGACAGGTGGCCGGGAATATGAACCAAACCTTATTGTTGATGGGTGTGGGCAAAGAGCAACGAATGGCGATACCGCTGTCGCTGGTAGCACGTCTGGAAGAGATTTCGGCCAGTTCGATTGAATTGGCGGATGGCCAGCAGGTTGTGCAATACGGTGGCCAGATTATGCCCTTGATCCACCTGGGGGACGTTTTGAATTCCAAAGAGAATCGCGGTTCGCGAAACTCATCCGCCTCAAACGCCGACGGGATGCTTCCGCTACAAGTCGTGGTGTACTCGGAAAACGGGCGTAGCGTGGGACTGGTTGTCGACCAGATTCTGGATATCGTCGAGACCACCTTCGAGATCCAGCACGCTGGAAAACGGATCGGCGTGTTGGGATCGGCAGTCATTCAGAATCGGGTGACGGATCTGTTGGACATTCACAACCTGATTCTGTCGACCGACAAGGACTTTTTCGCAACGCTGACCTCGCAACTGGCGGTGTAACGCGGACGTCCTGAAGAGACCTCGAATCGCACGAAGCTGAAAAGAAACTGGAATTCGAGTGCGAGCGTTCTGATCGGACATTCGCGCTCGATTTTCATTTTCGCACGGTCTAACGGCTGTGCCTATTCCTGGCTGGTCCATTTCATCAGAGCCGCCGTCGGGCGCATGTTTTACGGCATGCGTTGCAGCAACTGCTTCAGTTTTTCAACGCGAAACGGCTTTTCCAGCACGGCCGCAGCCCCCGCGTCGAGCGCGTACGTTACAAAATCCGCTTCGGGATTGCCTGTCATGAGTATGACCTGGAACGAATACTTTCGCCGGCGCAGTTCTTTCAACAGATTCACCCCGCCCATCCCCGGCATACGCACGTCGACCAACAAACATGCGTTGCAATCGGCGACGGACGCCTGCAGAAACGACTCGGCTGACGAGAAGATCTGAGCGTCGAA
>JBAWWJ010000319.1:0-6264 GCA_037146815.1 Planctomycetota bacterium | reverse complement strand
CACCGCCACCACCGGAATGACCGCCACCGCCACCGCTTTCGCGAGGACGAGCTTCGTTCACCGTCAGTGAACGTCCCATGAAATCGGTACCATTCAATGCCGAGATTGCCGCCTCACCACCATCGGACATCTCAACAAATCCGAAACCACGTGACCGACCGGTTTCCCGATCAGACACGACCTGTGCTGACGTCACACTACCGTGCTGGCCAAACAGTTCTCGCAGATCGTCGGCCGTGCAACTAAATGACAAATTGCCCACATACAGATTCTTGCTCATCGTCGTCCTTTTGCGGAGCCCATCAGGCCCTTTGAAACATGTAAAAACTACCGCGCGAAAACGGCAGGGAAGATCGAAGCCAGTTCAGCGACGACAAACCGCGGCTACCGACAGTGACAAGATAGATTTCCGACAGATCCACGAGACACCTGGAAGCAAACGGACATGACTGAGGCCGAGGTGCGTCACCGTTCTTGACAATCTTGGACGCCGCAAGAGTAACCTCGAGGCAGCGGGCGAGACGAAAGGTGGGTGGGCGAAATGGCATTCAATTTCCTATTCCGGCAGGTCCACTGCCTGCCGAAGTGGAGTTTGTTATGGCAAATTCCGAAACAAAATGGAATCCCGAGTCACGCATTTTTGTGAAAGTCTTCGTTTATCTGTACACGACTGCTTGAATCTGGACTTCTGGGTCGTATTTGTACCCACGAGTCGTGACACTCGGATCCCTGCCAAATAAAAAAGTACCGCGAGCAATTGCTCGCGGTGCTTGATGAGATTTGGTCCCGTCAGCAATCAGTGCTGGAACAGGAATTCCTTCGAATTCAGGATCGCCCAACCGACGTCTTCCATCGCCTGGCGACGGTCCTGCTGATTAGCGATATGCTGCTTACTGGCTGTCATTTCTTCCGCTGAAGGCGTGCGAGCCAGGGCTGCCAGATACATGGCGGTGATGATTTCCTCGTCGCTCTTGTTTTCCTTCAACATCGTCGCAATACGACCATTGTCCGCTCGCAACTTGTTATGAACGACAGGGCCGTTGATCATCTGCAAAGCTTGAGACAGGTTCGATTCACTCGAACGCTCACACTGGCAGGCCATTTCACGTTGTGGTTGTCCGAAGACTTTCAGGAAGTAGTGGTCGGTCGGGGGATCGGCCAGTTCACAGGCTCGCGTTCCCAATGGCATTCCGGGGAATTGCTCGGGAACACTGGTGACCGCACAGATTCCATCCAATAGTTGCTCGGCTGACAAAAGTCGCGTATTGGCATGTGAGCAGTAGATTTCGTCGTCTTTGTTGAACTGATTCTTGCGAGAACTCAGTTGATACGTTCGGCTGTTGCAGATCGTGCGGATGGCCCATTTCTGGCTGAATCCATTGGCAGCGAACTGTTTGGCCAGCTCTTCGATCAAGCGAGCATTTGACGGAGGATTGGAGTCGCGGAAGTCATCGACGGGTTCGACGATTCCACGTCCCATCAGATGGCCCCAGATCCGATTCACAACACTCTTGGCGAAGAATGGATTCTCGGTGGATGTCAGCCATTGTGCAAAGACAACGCGCCGATCCTGATCTGCAGGGACATCAACATCTCCCTTGAGCAGCAGATGAACTTTCATCTGCTTGTTGGTCCGCGGTTGAGTCACTTCGCCACCCTGCTGGGTGAAGATTACTTCTTCATCGGCATCGACCGAGTTCTTACGGCCAACTCGAGCGAATGCTGCGGCGATTCCGTAGTAGTTATCCTGCGTCCATCGCTCGAACGGGTGGTTGTGACATTTCGCACATTGGATGCGGACCCCCAGGAACAGTTGAGCGGTCGTTTCCGTGGCATCCTGTGGATCGCGGCTGGCTCGCCAGAAGTTGGCTGGAGGGTTCTCGAAGACACTGCCGTTGGCTGTGATCAGTTCGCGAGCAAACTGATCGAGCGGCTTGTCGCTGCGGATCGATTCGTAGATCCACTCGCGGAACTTGTGAACTCCCGCGGTCTTCAGTTTTTTGCTGTTCGAACGGAGAACGTCGGCCCACTTTAATGACCAAAAGGACGCGAATTCGTTGCTGTCGAGCAGTCGATCGACAACGGCGACTCTCTTTGCTGGACTTGGGTCTGCCAGGAATGCCTTGGCTTCGTCCGATGTTGGCAGGCGTCCGGTCAGGTCGAGTGTGACACGACGCAGGAATTCGTCGTCTGAGCAGATTTCCGAAGGAAGAATCTGCAGTTGCTTCAGTTTTTCGAAGACGGCGGTGTCAACAAAATTTTGTTCGGCCGGATTATTCCAGGCGAACCCGGGGACGTCTTCCAGGAAGGTCAGATAAGTCGTTGACATCTTGTCGAGGTAGCGACCCAGGATGGCCGTTTCACCACGACCATTTTTGGTCACCAGCCCCTGCACATTCACACCGCCCACTGATTCGTTGGACGAGGTGAAGTCGGTCAGAGCTGTCAGATCGCGGACCGAGCCATCACTGAAGTGACCCAGCACCAGAATTTGTTGACGGGCGGCGGGTTGATTGAGAACTCGCTTGGCTGGAATCGTTTCGATCTTCAGCAGATCGGGTTCTGCCGCAGCATCCAGTTGCATCCCTTCGGCAATCCACTGCTCAAGGACAACGTGAGCGGGATCACCCTTCTTCAATCGCTTGCCACCGCCGTGAGCCACTTCCATCAGGGGCTTACGCAATAGCAGGCTGGCCGAAGGCTCCATGATGTTCGTGCGACGCCCGAAGAATTCACTGCGAACAGTCATGATATCCAGCTGAGAATCGTACGCTCGTAGCGAAAGGCGGAAGCCACCTTTGCCCGAGGGAGATCCATGGCAGGCACCCATATTGCAACCCGCTTTGGTGAGCGCCATTTGCGTCTCATTCTTGAAGCTGACTGGAGCAGGGGCTTCGATGTTTTTCACTTGAACGGGGACCGTCGTGGACTGACCACCGACCGTAACCGTGATCGTTGCCGTTCCGTTCGCAACGGGAAGGGCGACAAAGCCATCGACCTTGACGATCGCAGGGTCGGATGACGTGAATGTCGCGGCTGCGGTGAGGTCACGGACCTGATCTCCGGGATATTTTCCGGTGACCAGCATCAGTTGGCGTGACCGTTTTCCCAGCAGGTCGAACTTTGTCGGCTCGACCACGACTCCAACAGGCTGTCCGATTTCAATGGTAGTTGGCGCATCGGCGGCATGGACAACCCCGACGAATGACACCATCGCGCCCATCAACAGGCACGGCAAAAGGGTTAATCGTCTCATAATTCGGTACTCCGTCGTGAGGGAACGGCCTATGATCTGGTCGAAAATGTCGAATATCAAAAACGCATCAAAACTTGAGCATGGTCAAAATCGAGGCTCACTACAAGCCCGGTTCCCGA
Organism: Planctomycetota bacterium; assembly: GCA_037146815.1. GTDB lineage: Bacteria > Planctomycetota > Planctomycetia > Planctomycetales > Planctomycetaceae > Schlesneria. Next base: position 2,889 of record JBAWWJ010000319.1, on the reverse strand, counting down.
AACGCGGGCAAAAACGAAGCCGATTCGGAAATCCAACTGGGTTCCGAAAGTCTACTCTACTGTCAGCGTCACGGCTGCTGAAACTGCTTCCAATTTCGCGGCCCCTGCCATCGCATCGGCCTTTGCCGTCAGATTGTTCACAGAGGCTGCTGCGGCATTCGCCGCAGTCAGTTTTATGTCGACACTTGTCTGATCTGCTGGAATCATTGCAGGCGCCGCGGTGACTCCTGCAGGAAGATTTTGCAGGGTCACGTTGACTGGACCAGCAAATGCCGGGTTCCGTTCAATGGTGGCTTTCACAACGAGATCACCGGTTTTGGCGATCTTGCCACCTGCAGGATCGAGCTTGATGGTCATCGGAGCAGCCAGTTTCAGCCGCAAGGCCAGTCCCTGAACGGCGGTCTTATCGCCTTGCTTCAATGTTCCCGTCAGACCTGCGGTAAAGTCCCCAAGTGGTGCCTGATTGTTCGCTGAAATTGTGATCTCAGCTTCGGTCTGGCCTTTGTCAATGTTCTTTACGGCGATCGTAACTCCAGCGGGCAGGCCGTTCTGTGCTGGGGTAATGGCAACGGCAACAGCTTCTTCAAACCCGGCTGCACGCGTTCCGATCAGTTTCACTTTCGCCGAAAGATCTTTGCCGAAGACAACTTCACTCGGCTCTGCCCGCCAGGAAAATCCTGGTGCGGGTGAGGCAGCAACGGCAATGTTGTCGGCCAGATGCTGAGGAGCCCAGCGCATATTGCCGTTACGGGTTTTCAGAACTCCGCCGATTTCGGCGGGGACGACAACATCAGCGTCACCAATCCGGGCGGTCCCGATAATCTTGATTCCGAACAATTGACCCGGTGCCAGATCTGCAGGTGCCTGCAGTGTGATGACCCCATCATTGCGACCGGCACCAATCACGGACTTGCTGGCTGTGACACCCGGTGGCAGGTTCGTGGCGCTCAATTCGATCGGACCAGCATGTCCGGTTCGAACGGTCGTAACCGTTGCCAAGATATTTCCTCCCGCCGGGATATTGAACGTATCGGTCGATGCGGCGAGCGAGAACTGCTGAGCATTTACGGCGACGGCAATTCGGTAGGCATGCTCGCTACCGCCTCGGTGATTGAGGTCTTCGACAAACAGAACATAGTCACCATCGGCTGGAGCCTTGAACACGAGCGAGCCTTCGCTGGTACCCGTGTCTTCTGCTGCGGCGACCTGCCCGCCGTCCTTATTCAGCACTTTGAAATTCAGGTCCGAGGGTGAGCCTTGCTGACGAGTGATCCCTGTAAACGTCGCGGTTTGATCCTTCTTTGCCGTGAAGATGAACCGGTCAACGTCCCCTGGTTGATCCAGACGACCATTAATGTCATGGCCGAACTCAACCCGGTTAGCCTGTTCTGGAGCGTTGTTTGGCTCTGTTTCCAGAAATTGGGGTGTGCTGACAACGGCAATCGTACTGAAACCGCTTTGCCCGTTGGGGCGCTTCACACTGACGTTTTGCCAATTGGCGACAGAGTCTGCAGGAATCGCGACGGGGATTTGAGCGAGGCCGTCGACATTGAATCCTGCCAGAGTCATATTCGCTGTCGTTCCGCGCTGAACTGCCAGCGGGTAGGCAACTGTCGCAATCGGAAAATCGCCAATTCGCAGTCGGTAGGCACCGGCACCGTACTTGATATCGCGCAGCTCAACGATGTATTCGCCCGCATCCTTAAATGTGTGAGTCACCGAGGAATCGCTGCTCAGTCCGGGCGTGTCATCATTAAATGCCAGCTCACGACCTTTGGCGTCCAGGACTCGGATCATCGGATCAAGTGTCGAACCGATACGTCGAGCGAGGACTTCGATAGAAATGCGTTGTCCCGCTTGAGCCGGAAACTTGAAGTACTGCCAGCCTTGATTGGGAACTGCGCCATCAACCGCAGTTGGAACAGAAATCGGTTGAGCGGTCGCGAGCGTGGTATTGTTTCCAACTGACGCGATCGACGGGAGATCATCCACAAGCAGGAATCGAAGTGGCGATACTCCCTTGTCTGTGACAATTCTCATGGAATGGATGCCACAGGGAGTTCCTGAAGGAACGGTCAACTTGTAGGTGATCTGTGCGGGATTCTCGCCATTTTTCTCGATCCCTTCAGCAAGGACCGCTTCGCAGGGGAACGACGTCCAAAGCTTCCTGGGCGCAGCGAGATTTCCGCCATTTAACTGCAGATTCATCGTCGCGCCCGGAACAACAGCTCCTGGATTGATTGCATTGACGGCCGGTTCCTGGCAATGGCTGGATGAAATCAGCCCCGCAAACGCCAGCAAACCGAAGGGCAACACCATTCTCTGGTGAAAAACGTGACGCATCATGGGGTGCTCCCGTGGGAAAGTTTCAGGCAGGCGAGTTAGGCAGGGGCCGACTCATCGGGCAGGGCTGATGCCATGATAGGGAGCGACGATGGGATGCGTCAATTTGAACGGGAAGAATGTTGAAGATGGGGGGAAATTTTCGGCGGCAGCGAGATTGGCGGCTGCAGGACTGGATTGAGACGATTGGGAGCGAGAATGTCCCAACGGCAATCCACATGGATTGGGATCCGCCGCATAATCGTCGGAGGAAATCCGCCGTGTTCAGGCCTTCTGACTGCAAAACTGTGAGTGCAATTGGCCAGCCAGTTCCGACAACTGAGCGATGTCAAAATCGGCCAGTTCTTCGGCGGAAGGGTGGTCAACACCGAGAACTTCCTGAAGAGTTCTGATCCGCCCGATCAATTCACCTCGTGCCAGCCCTTCGCGACGACCCTTCACTTCTCCTTTTGCTTCTCCTCTGCCTTCCCCGATGGTTTGACCATCGCGAAGTGCCTGTTCGATATCCAGACGTGCCTGTTCGAGTCGAGCGGCTTCGTCCATCTG
>JBAWWJ010000318.1:0-6330 GCA_037146815.1 Planctomycetota bacterium | reverse complement strand
AGCTCAAAGTCTAAAATCGTTACCCGCGTTGAGTGGCACCCAACGCGGGTAACGATTTTAGCGGGGCCGGTGCCTGAAAGTCGTGGTTCGCTCCGCGAACCAACGCTGAATTTTCTTATGACAACTCAAATAGTCGCCTCGTCCTCCGACGTCTTGTCAACCAGGAAGCGTTGGTTCGCGGAGCGAACCACGACTATCTCACGCCTCACGAATTCAGGGGTTTTCAACGCATCTCCGATCTCTCACGAGTTCGGGTACACAAATATTGCCGTTCAAAATATCGTTACCCGCGTTGAGTGCCACCCAACCGCAAAAGATCAAAAACGAAGGACGGATGGAGGGTAATTGACCGCGGAAGCTGTCACGTGAAAGATTGAAATTCGGGGCTTCCGCAAAGCCGGTGCGCCCCCCCGCCACAACGCCGCCACGTCGCTCCGTCTCGAAAAGCATTCATGGCGCTGGCAACAACTTCTCCAATGCATCGCAGGCATTCGACACGCCATTCTCACGGCGTACGGCTTCTCCAATCCTGGCAGCCGTTCGAGCGTATCGCTCATCATTCAGGAGGATTTGAAGTTCCCGGACCAGGTTTTCGGCAGTATATCGCTTCCTCAACAGCTTGCGCCCAATGCCAAGTCGAGTCACACGCGCCGCGTTGTCAAACTGATCGTGAGCCTGGGGCATAATCAGCATCGGAACTCCGGATTGCATGGCGAGTGCGGTCGTGCCGACGCCACCGATGTGGACAATCAAGGATGCTCTGGAAAATAACGGAGCAAATGGAACATACTCACATGCGATGACACTCTTGGGCAAAGACTTGGGTCTATTACCCGGTTCCTTTCCAACGATCAGGACGGCCCGCTGTCCGAGTTTCTCTGCCGCGGCAGCGCTGCAATTGTAAAACGAACCCGCATTCAGTACCCCAGATGAGCCAAGAGTGAAAACGATTGGCGGGGGACCTTCATCCAGGAACTGCCTGAGTTCGGGCGACATTCCCGACTGATCATCCGAATCGAAAAATGGAAAGCCGCTCACGATCGAGTTCGCAGGCCAGTCAGATTGCTTCTGCGCAAACTCGGGCGAAAACATCGCCAGAACGAGAGCCGACGATTGCGATCCTTCGAACAGCGGATTGTCCGAGATGCGAGGTAGTCCCAGTTCGGCTCGTAGCCGATGCCACGGTCTGGCTAGTCCCGCACAACTCTTCTTTGCCAGCCAGAACACGAACTTGTGAAATGCAGGACCCAGAAAGCGGACTTTCGACAGATAGCGTGCCTGTGCCAAAATCGGCGGATCGTAAGCAGAGAAAAGGCCGACTGGCTGAAGATAAGTGCTGGCCCACGCGATTCCGGTTTTCTCTGCCACCAGCGGCGCTGTGTACGTGAGCATATGGGAGACCAGCAAGTCAGCACCCTGCACGGCGGCTGTCAGGTCGACGTACGAATCCCTGAGGAAGGGCATCAACATGTTCTTGATGATGTGCTCGGTTCCAGACCGAGAGTCCATCACGGATCGCATGACGCCATGATCGCCATCCAGATCAGGAGCATCAGGTCGGATTGCATGAAATCCGATCCCATGCCGTTCGATCTTTTCACGGTAGCGGTTGGCCGTCGCAATAACCACATCATGCCCGCGCGCTTTCAGCCCGCGTGCCAACGCAATATACGGATACAGGTCTCCCAGCGTTCCGTATGTCGTAATTACAATCCGCCGGGCCATGCCCCATCCTTCTGTCTTTAATCTGACGCGAATTTAGGCCAAACCACTTGATTTCCTCAAGAAATCATCGACTTCCAGAGGAACGTCGAAGCAGTCTTTTTACCATAACCGCGGTCTTTTGGCGGCGATTCGTCCCCTGCCCAGTCGATGTTCCGCACCATCGTAGCCAAATCTATCGCCCGTTGTTCGTGATCCGCGACGATCAGGTAGATCTGGCGGCAGTTCGCGGTCCCGCGATAGGATGTCGTCCCATTTGAAGACGTGGATCTTGCCAGAATAAGTCGTAGTGGACCAGTAGGTACGACGCAGTCAAATCGCCGGGTCGTGGGAGTTTTGCAGGGTGGTCGCGGTTAGCAGCTTTGAGCCTGCCGGATTGACGAAGTCACAAGAACTTTTACAAATCGGGCGAGTCTGACTGCAAACTTCTCGTCGCGTTTCGACCCCGGTCGCCGAAACGGCCGGGGCAGAAGGTCTACTACGATCTCATTAAGCGAGGAGAAAAAAGCCTACGGCTCAACGAATCTCGGTGCACTCGGGTCCGATTCGGAAGTGATTTGTTCGCGAATTCTGCTACAGAACGGGTACCGCTGGAAGTACCGAACTGAACGTGTGTTCGTTCGCGATTGCAGCGAAAGTGTGCGCCGCCGCGGGAGGTGTTGACCATTTTTCAGTCAACTTCACCCGGCATGAGAAATCTCGTTCGTGCGAATTTGATTTGCGAACGAATGAAGGCTACCTTGCCCCTGCATTCAAATCTTCAAGAATTCAAGGGACCTCGGAATCATGGCAAAGGAACCGACATCACTCAGCTTGGCAGACTTGGAAAAGTTGATGACGGAACGCCAGGCCCAAGTGGAAACGCTGTTGAAGAAGCGGGAGCAACTGGCAGGCGAAATCGAATTACTTGATATCGAGATCAAAGATTTTCTGACGGGCGGTACTGTTGGCCGGAGAGGCAAACGCCCCAAGAACGCTGCTCCGCTGCGAACAGTGATGCTGGAAGTTCTGACGGCTAACAAGAAAGGATTGTCGCTTCACGATCTGACTCAACAGATCAGCGATACCGGGTACAAGAGCAAAAGCCGGAACTTCAAGAACGTCGTGTATCAGTGCCTGTACAACACGAAGAATGTTGTGCACGACGATGCGACGGGCTTGTATCGAGTGGGCAAGTAAGAATTCAAAACGAATCCTGTGCAGCATTTTAGTTCCCACAAACTCACGCGTTTCAGCGTAGTAACAGATGGAGGGAGCAAGGGAAACCACCTGAGACAGGTGTCCGAGACTCCCTTCCCGATTGCCGGATCCTTCAGATGAAGGAGGTGGCTATGAGGAAACGAACTGACTGAAAATGGCCCCGCGACCGGGGGCGGATTTCGCAGATACGGTTTGAAGGTACGCCCGAGCATTGTCTCGAAGGTCTTCACCTCAGATCCTGCCAATGGGGAATCACGATCCGCACGCTCACGAGGCCAAGATGGAAGGTCGCCCGATGGTGGCCTTCCTTTCTTGTCGATGCTGGGGCTGGCAGTCAGCCATTGAAGTAGCTTGCCACACGCGAGCCGACAAGCATTGGATGAGAAATAACCTCTCGATTTGGTCCGCAAAATGGAGTAAACTCTTTTTCGAGAGGAGTACCCGATGCCGATTGCACACACAGAGACACCACTGGCGGACTTTCATAAATTTCTGGGGCAGCAATTGTCCCATCCAGGAGCGGCGTCAATGTCACCGGAAGAAGCCTTGGCCCGCTGGCGGGAACACCAGGTAACTCTGGCGGCAATCCGCGAAGGTTTAGCGGATATTGATGCTGGGCGGACTCGTCCTGTTGAAGAATTAATCCAAGAACTGAAAGCTCGCTATTAGTTCCCATGATCTATTCGATCCATTCTTCGCGGCGCGCCGATACGGACGTAGCAGTTATTTTCGAATGGATTGCGAATCGGTCACCGGAAGGTGCACTCCGATGGCTCGATGCGTTTGAAGCGGCTGTCAATCATCTCCGACAAAATGCGCCCGACTGCGCTTTTGCAACGGAAGCGGAAGATCTCGGAATCGATCTGCGACATACGATGTTCCGTACTCGCCGTGGTCAAATCTATCGCCTGTTGTTCGTGATCCACGACGATCAGGTATATCTGGCTGGAGTTCGCGGTCCCGGACAGGATGTCGTCTCCGTGGAAGACGTGGATTTACCAGAATAGGTCGTAGTGACCAGCAAGTACGGAACAGTCAATGATGGTGGGATGTCCGTTCCCCGTTTCAGTCTCCAAAGCGATCAGCAATAGATAGTGGAAAAGATCCCTATGCTTGATAGGAAAGCAGCGCAACGCCTCGCTGAGATAGCGCAAGACGCGAGCGACTTGTACGCAGTTGATGAGCGACTGACGGAAGAACACTCTTTCGGGTGGGTGTTCTATTTCTTGCCGAATCCCGACTGCGGCCAAGATATTTCGGGCTGGTTCGAACTCAGTCCATTCATTGTTGATCGAAATGGTTCGGTTCATTGTATGGGAACGAGAGAGCCCCCTGAAGAGGTCATTGAACGGTACGCACAAACGGGTTCGGTAGACGAGGATCCATGAAACCTGCTAGTAGCTGACCATGCAGGTTTCGCATTGGATTACCTACAACACGTCAGTTGTTTTCTGCGATTTCCAGCTCGGGCCAGTCCAGATGGTTGACATCGATTGGGGCGTTCATTGCACAGGGAACATACGCCCGATCCCGAATGTGCTGAACGAAGGAATCTGGTAGAGCGACATTGTGGCACTGCACGTAGTGAGCCAGCGAATCTGGCCAAAGCCACTCACCATTCGACTGAAATGTCGATTTCGAATGGTATTCGTCGCAGAATTCGCATTGAAACTCGTGTTGAGTCATGCATTGGATGGCAATTGGACAACTTTTCAGGTACTCAATCAGGCGGGGCTTGTCTGCAGGAACGAATGCACGATCAATAACGTCCATTGCTCGTGGATAAGGAAGATCACGGCCAGTGAGGTTCCAGAACCCATACCATTTGTGATTCCATTCTCTCATCGATTCCCGGACATCGCTGCTTTTCATCGCTCCTCAATTCAGAATGCTCGCACTACTCATGTCTCGCTACCGGGCCGACTCAAGAAGCTGGCCCGGCAAATCCACATTTGTTCAGAATGCTTGCAAACGCCACTCTGCTCGTGAGCGTAATTCCCCGGATTCGTCATGGACGTGTTGAGACAATGATTGTTGATGGGTTAGAATCTGTCAACGACTTCTGATGCTTGGTTTGGCGTCTTTCGACTTGTGAAGATACTGTCTTGATCGCAGGGTTTGGCGGGCAACCGACGCAAGCGGTCGTTCGAATTGTGTTGAGGGCTCTGCCTTCATGAGGTTTTCATTGCTGGAGACGACGTAATGCTGAATCTGTCTGGACGCGGAGTTGCTCAGACCTGTGATGGTGTCACCCGGCGTGATTTTCTTCAGGCAGGGTCACTGGGGGCCGTGGGGCTGACGATGGCGGATCTGGCTGCCATGGAAGCTCAGGCTGCTGCCGCCGGGAAGAAACCTGGCAAGGATGATCGGTCGGTCATCATGATCTTCAACCTGGGGGCTCCCAGTCAGCTCGATACATGGGACCCCAAGCCCGAGGCACCTCGCGAAATCCGTGGTCCGTTTCAGACGATCGCGACAAAATCGCCAGAAATTCAGATCAGCGAAATTTTTCCGAAACATGCGGCCCTGGCAGATCACATCTCATTTGTCCGCAGTTGCAATCATGGGGCTCCCGCTGTGCACGATGCCGGTTGGCAGATGATGCAGACGGGACGCTTTTTCACTGGCGGGCTGAATACCCCTCATGCGGGAAGTGTCGCCGCCTATCTGATGGGACGAAAGACCGATCTGCCGCCGTTTGTGGTTCTGCCGGAACTGATGGGGTCCGGTGGCGGGAATCTTCCCAATGGTCAGGCGGGCGGTTTCCTTGGAAAGGCGTTTGATCCGTTTGCTCTTAACGCCGACCCGTCCAAGCCCGATTTTGTCGTGCCGGACCTGCTTCCCCCCAAGCAGATTGGCGAAGCGCGCCTCGATCGCCGTCGCAAGTTGCGAGACATTGTGGAACAGACCGCTTCGGGGTTTGAACAGAGTGAAAATGCACAACTGCTCGACAGCAGTTTCCAGAGTGCCTTCCGGATCATTACCAGTCCGCAGGCTCGTGAAGCGTTTGACCTGACCCGGGAACCTCAAGCCGTGCGCGAGCGGTATGGGATGAACCGGTTTGGACAATGCTGCCTGCTGGCTCGACGCCTGGTCGAAGCGGGGGTTCGATTTGTCACCGTGAATACCTTCCTGACTGTCTTCAACGAAGTGACTTGGGACATTCACGGAACGGCCCCGTTCACCTCGATCGAAGGCATGAAGAACATCGTGGCTCCGATGTACGACCAGGCTTACAGCGCTTTGATCGAAGACCTGGTTCAGCGTGGTCTGCTCGGCAATACCCTTGTGTGTAATCTCTCCGAATTCGGCCGGACGCCGCGCGTCAATCCGGCCGGCGGACGCGATCACTGGCCGCAATGCTGGACTGTCTATTTCGCGGGTGGGGGAGTCAAGGGGGGGCGAGTC
>JBAWWJ010000317.1:0-6350 GCA_037146815.1 Planctomycetota bacterium | reverse complement strand
CCTGTCTGAACGACGGCACTGCGGCTGGGACGATGAACACCGGTCTCATCCAGACTGCTCTCTCTACTTCATGAACATGGTCTTCCGATCATTCTGCCTCCAACCCCCCTTGGCGCTCACCGATCGCTTTTGCACGCTACCCGTCAGCGTCGACAACAGACGGCTTTGCAGCCGGTTTGGGCTTCGCCTCTAGACGGCAGGCTCGCCGCGTTTCAGGCCGAATCGAGTTCACTTTCGTTGCGGACTGATCGTTCACCTCCTGTAGCTCCCCACCTCGCCTCGCGGCGACGCAGTAACAGTCGATTACAGAGTCGGAGAGCGTTGACTCTGGAGAGGACTTGCACCTCACTAACCACACCCACTTGCAGACGCACCGTCTCCCAGACATCCAAAGCGATGTCTGGGCCACCCATCCGCTCGGCACCTGAATGGATCGTGTTGCGTCGCGCAGGCTGGTCCCGATTGTCTGTGCCAGACGAATGACTTTCAGAATTCTGAGGAAAAAGCAGTTAAGCCTCCGAATACGCTGCGGTACTGATACCAATGGACGATTTGAACGATTTTATGGAAGTCGCTCGTCGTTCGGTGGGAAGTGGTCAGAAACTCGGAGAATGACATGATTCGGAAAATGGTGTTTGGATTGGCTGCGATGGCCCTGACTGTCACGGGACAAGGGCTCGCTCTGGCGCAAGATGCTTCTGCAAAAGACATTGTAACGACCGCCGTGCAGGCTGGCTCGTTCAAGACACTGGCGGCAGCCCTGAAAGCGGCTGGGTTGGTGGAAACTCTGCAGGGCAAAGGGCCGTTCACGGTGTTCGCGCCATCGGATGAGGCATTTGCCAAGTTGCCTGCTGGAACGGTGGAGACGCTGCTGAAGCCCGAAAACAAGTCAAGCCTGATTGCAGTACTGACGTACCATGTTGTCCCGGGAAAGGTATTGGCTGCAGACGTCGTCAAGCTGAAAGCAGCAGCAACCGTCAACGGACAGCGAGTTGATGTCAAAATCGATGGCGACAAGGTTCGAATCGACCAGGCTCAGGTCGTAACGACTGATATCGCCTGCTCGAACGGTGTCATTCACGTCATTGATCAGGTACTTCTCCCTTCGACTCTCAACATTCCTGCAACTGCTGCTCAGGCAGGAACCTTCAAAACATTGCTGGCCGCAGCGAAGGCAGCCGGACTGGTGGAAGTGCTCTCAGGTGGAACCCCGCTGACGGTGTTTGCTCCGACCGACGAAGCATTCGCGAAACTTCCGGCTGGCGCTGTGGAGAATCTCCTGAAGCCAGAGAACAAGGAAAAGTTGGCCGCAATTCTGAAATTTCATGTGGTCGTCGGCCGAGTCTTCGCGAATGATGTCCTGAGCAATAAGGAACTGACGACGGTTCAGGGAGGTGTGCTGACGGCAAACTTGAATAACGGAGTTGCAACGATCAACGGGGCTCGCATTGTTGCGACAGATATCGATGCCGCGAACGGTGTGATCCATGTAATCGACAGTGTCATGTTGCCGCCCGTTGCCCCAGTCAAGGGGGCACATGTGGCACCCGTCGCGACACCACATGTTGTCTACGCCTGTCCTCAAACGAATCACGTGACCACTCGTTGGATGCCTGCGAGACACCGTCGGTAATTTGGGACCTCATGTTCCTGTGCGGACAGTTGCCTGAACTGATCCTGCCTCATCAACGCCTGACCAACTTCGTTGTCAGGCGTTGACGCTTTTCTTCATTCTGACGCGGTTGGCATGCATTTCAGATGTAACCATTGCCCTTGGAGGCAATTGATCCACTTCCGTTTGTTGCGAGTACAGACATGAGCCTGATTGTGATTTTCGGCGCCACGGGAACGATCGGCAGGGTGCTGGCCCGGCGACTGGTCAACCATGGCCAACAGGTTTTGCTCGCCGGTCGCAATGAGGAAAAACTGAGGTCACTCTCTACGGAACTTTGCCAGCCGTTTGTGACTGTGGATATGACAAATACCCAAACATTGGAAGAGGCGTTGCGAGTTGCTGCGGATGCTCACGGCGGATTTCATGCATTCGTCAATTGCATCGGTTCGCTTCTCCTGAAGCCAGCACACACGACGACGGACGACGAATTCCGTCACGTCGTGGAAACGAACCTGTTCACCGCATTTGCAACCGTTCGCATCGGTGCGAAACTGCTGCGAGAGACAGGGGGAACGATCATCTTGTTCGCTTCGGCGGCGGCCGAAATCGGTATTCCGAATCACGAAGCGATCGCCGCGGCCAAGGCTGGCGTTATCGGCCTGGCGCGTTCAGCAGCGGCGACCTATGCAGCTAACAATATCCGCGTCAACGTCGTCAGTCCGGGACTGATACGTACCGACTTGACGCGGCGTATCTGGGAGAATTCCGCGAGTGCCACGGCGTCGGCTCAAATGCACGCCCTGGGTCGTCTGGGAGAACCCGAACAGGTCGCATCACTTGTGACTTGGCTCCTCGATACCGAGAATGATTGGATTACCGGTCAAGTGATCGGGATCGATGGCGGGTTGGGGCACGTCCTGCCACGGAGATGAATCATTCCATGAAGCCCTGTGAGAGTTTTCGAGACAATATTGAAGTGCCCCTCGTGGTGGTAACTGCAGCCAGCGATCAAGACCCGGCCCGCTTCGTGCTCCCCGTGGATTTTGAAGTGCTCGATCAGGAATTGCCGACAAAGTTCTGCCTGCCGATGCTTGTTGGTGCGGCCTTGTTCACGAGCGGAATGTTTCATCTGATTTTATTGTGCGTGACAGGAGCGGACTGGTCTGGACCGCTGTCTCTCCGAAAATCAGCACTCTTCGGGATCTCTGCCGGGCTGACAGTCTGGTCGATCGCGTGGATTCTGACGCAGCTTGCCCCGCGCCGAGGCGACCAGCGCCTGGCGAGTCTCCTGTCGGGTGGGCTGTTGCTCGAAGTGGGCCTGATTACCCTGCAACAGTGGCGAGGAGTTTCTTCTCACTTCAATCGGACAACACCTCTCAACTCGCTCATCGAAACGATCATGCTCGGTCTCATTCTGCTTGCGACGGCAGGCATCGCCTGGCTTTGCTGGAGATCACGCTGGCTACGACCGATGGCTGAATCGCAAGCGATTGCCATTCGCGCGGGACTGTTTCTTTTGCTGCTCTCCTGCGGTCTGGGCATGCTGGTCACAATCGCCGGAGAAATAAATCTTGCGCAGGGGCGTCCGCCCGAGATCTGGGGGCTTGCCGGAGTTCTGAAATACCCTCACGGTGCCGTCCTGCACGCCGTACAGACTCTCCCGTTCCTGTCGTTTCTGATGCAGAAATTCAGGGTGAGACGTTCCGCATGGCTGATGCGATCCGCTGTGGCGGCGCATCTTCTGTTTCTCGGACATGCAATGTGGCAGACATTTCTCGGCCGGGCGCGAATGGATGTCGATGTGACCAGCGTTACCTTTCTGGCAGCGAGTGCGTTGTTGCTGTTGTTGCCAATCGTGGCCATTCTGTACGGCGCGGTGGCGATTGCTCGTGCGTCCAGGTCCGCGAATGCCTGACCTGATCGTGAATCTTCAGAAGTCGTCACAATTCCCGTTAAATCACGCACGTCGTTGCGGTGATGGCCGTATGATCGAAGTGGACGTTGGCGTTAATCATCTCATGTCGGGCGAAAGAATCGTGATACTCGACTCGGTGAGTTCACCAGTGCTGCAGCAGACGGGATTTCAGGATGTCGGGATTGATCTTATTGACGGGAGCAACTGGCTATGTGGGGGGACGCCTGTTATCGCGTCTGCAACAGCAGCACATGCAGGTTCGTTGCGTGACCCGACGCCCCGAAGCGCTGCGGGATCGAGTCGATACAACAACCGAAGTGGTACAAGGTGATGTCTTTGATTGCCAGTCACTGGCAACCGCATTCGAGGGCGTGGAGACGGCCTATTACTTCGTTCATTCGATGGGCGACAACCGCGATTTCGAATCACAAGATCGGATCGCAGCAGAGAACTTCGCAAAAGCAGCCACGCAGGCTGGAGTTCGGCGCCTGGTCTACCTGGGGGGGCTCGGCAATCCCGACGAAACGCTCTCGAAACACCTTCGCAGTCGTCAGGAGACAGGCGACGTTTTGCGGGCTCATCATTCACAGGTGATTGAGTTTCGTGCTTCGATCGTGATTGGTTCCGGCAGTTTGTCGTTTGAGATGATCAGAGCATTGAGTGAACGACTTCCAATCATGATCTGTCCCCGCTGGGTTCAGGTGAAAGCACAGCCGATTGCCATCGAAGACCTGCTGGCTTATTTGATCGCGGTTCTGGAGCTTCCCACCGCTGCCTCGCAGATTTATGAGATTGGCGGACCTGACCAGGTTTCCTACGGCGAGATCATGCAGGAATATGCCCGGCAACGGGGATTGACGCGTTGGATGATTCCTGTCCCCCTGCTGACTCCCTACCTGTCCAGCCTTTGGCTGGGACTCGTGACCCCGCTCTATGCCCGAGTCGGTCGGAAGCTCGTCGAAAGTCTGCGTAATCCGACACTGGTCTCGAACAATCTGGCAGAATCCGTGTTCGCGGTCCGGCCACGATCCGTTCGCAAGGCCATTGAACGGGCACTCGTCAACGAAGATCGTGAATTTGCCGAAACCCGTTGGTCGGATGCGTTGTCGTCAGCCGGTAAAACACAATCATGGGGTGGCGACCGATATGGCTCACGACTTGTCGATTCGCGAACCATCACGGTGGCGGTTTCGGCCGAGCAAGCGTTCGCGCCGATACGCCGCATCGGCGGACAGACTGGCTGGTACTACGGTAACTGGCTGTGGTCGCTACGCGGTTTCCTGGACCTGCTCATCGGTGGCGTCGGCGTTCGCCGCAGTCGGCGTGATCCAGAGAACCTGCATGTCGGTGAACCAGTCGACTTCTGGCGCGTCGAAGTTTTCGAACCACCTCGCAGGCTCCGTTTGCACGCGGAAATGAAACTGCCTGGACGGGCCTGGCTGGAGTTCGAGGTCACTCCCTGTAAAGAGGGAAGTGAGATTCGTCAGACGGCGATTTTCGATCCGATTGGTCTGGCCGGGCTGCTTTATTGGTATGGGATCTCTCCGCTGCATCAATTTGTATTCGCGGGCATGCTGCGGAACCTGGCTCGGGCAGCCGGCAGTGCCGACCGCGATCCTGCACCGTCCGTCGATGTCGTCGCCACAAATCCTGCGCCGGCCACGCACGAATCTGAATTCCGATAGTGCTTTGGGATCCAATAACGGCAGGAACGAATACAATTCAAAAATCCTTTTCACACGAATTTCGCGAACTGAAATGGGACGAGACTTGTCCTGAGGGTGTTGAGAATTGTGGTGTTCGTAGTGTAACGGTGTTGCACGCGACGTTGTGACCGTCGAAGCGGCGGGTTCGACTCCCCCCGAATACCCTGGCGATGAAGGACATGATCGTGGTGATGCTCAATCGACAAACCCTGGTACTCAATCGATTCTGGCAACCGGTCGGAGTGGCTTCTGTTGCCCGGTCACTGACGCTGGTGGCTGCGGAACGAGCGCGGATCGTTGATCCGAATGACTTCCAGTTGTACACGTGGGCCGACTGGGCCAGGCTGGTCCCACAGGACAATGAGCCCTTCGTTCAGGCGGTGACTTTTCGAATCCACGTTCCTGAAGTGATCACGCTGACAGAATACGATCGCGTTCCCACGAACACCGTCACATTCAGTCGGCGTAACATCTTCAAACGGGACCGCTTCACGTGCCAGTACTGCGGAGCGCAACCGGGCTCGGAAGAATTGACGATCGATCACGTGCAACCTCGCTCGCGCGGTGGAACAAGCACGTGGGAGAATTGCGTCCTGGCCTGCATGGAATGCAATTCGAGAAAGGCAGACCGTACGCCGACCGAAGCTCACATGCCGCTGCGGAAACCACCGGTTCGCCCCAAGTGGCAACCGATTTACGCTCGGCACGACGCCCGCATCGAAAGCTGGTCCAAGTTCATCAGTGAAGCGTACTGGACAGTTGAACTGGATGAATGACGCTGATTCGAACTGAACGTGCCTGCGAAAAAGTCTGGTAGTGTCCCTGAGGTTCGGGGCACTGCCAGACTTTGGCATTTGCAGACGATAGAGAATCGAGTTCGATTGGGCGAGTTTTTGCTCGCAGGCAGTCTATGCGTGGAACGGGAAGGCTACGAGGCAGCGACATGGTGAATCGCATGGCGCCTTATACCGGCACGTTCGAGAAGCACAAGACCGCAAGAGTGAAGCAAAAAATGGATAGATCGAATACCGATGGCAAATCAACGCATCAGCCGGAACGCGCTAGTGTAGTGTAACAAAAGTGCGATACTTTTTGGTTTGAGCGGTGTTTGGTT
>JBAWWJ010000316.1:0-6400 GCA_037146815.1 Planctomycetota bacterium | reverse complement strand
GGGTGACACTGCTGCACATCATCGAACCGCTCAATGGCGAGGTCGACGATGAGTTAAAAGCGTTTTACGCCAAGCTGCGCGAACGAGCCGATGCCGAACTTGAGTCACGTTCGCAGCGGTTCGATGCTGCGGGAATTGCCGTCGACTGCAAAATCCGGATTGGCACGCGATTGAACGAAATCGTCATCGACTCTGTCGAACGAGCTGTCGATCTGATCGTCATGAGTTCTCACAAACCAGACCTGACCCGTCCCCTGCAGACGTGGGCCACGCTCAGCTATCAGGTCTCAGTGCTGTGCCAGTCGCCGGTACTTCTGGTGAAGTGATCCGCTTCGTTAAGCGGTGAGATTCTGTCATCCCCGTCGACCCGATTCCCGCTGAACTTATCTCAGTGGTGACTCGCGTTTTTACGACGCGGGTGATTTGGCTGGTGGTACCAGTGCAAGAACTCGATTACTTCGCGGAAGCCCCTGGGTCAAGACGTTCAATTCGAGCGGAAACCAATTCTGCGAACGCCGCGTCAATATTTTGCACGCAGAAGATTTTCTGGTAGCATCTTATATTGATTTCGTTTAACAACACCGACCGTCTGGGCCAGTAGACCAGTCCTTCAGCAATCGGGCGGTAGTGCGACCGAGGTGGACATGCCTGAATCGGCCAATCCCACAGGTAAAGCTTCTGCGGATCAATCCGTACCGCCCGCTGTACTGCCGGACGTATCGCTTGTCGAGGAAAAGCAGGTTCCAGCATCGGTGGCGACGCCAGATCCAAAGGCCGTGCCAACGAACGCGGACCGGGCCTGGTTGTGGCTGCGGCGTGGCGACCAGATCTTTGTCTGGCTGATGGTTGTTTTGTTGTTGATCCTGTTGGGGATTCATTGGCTGAGGCTGTCGAAATGGGGGCGAGTTCCTGTTGAATTGAGCAGTCAGAAGCCTCGCGAGTACTTCTACACGCTGGATATCAATACCGCATCTTGGGTTGAGTGGGCTCAACTTGACGGGATTGGCGAAAAACTTGCTCGCCGGATCATCGCGGATCGGGACGATCGCGGCCCGTTTCGAAACCCCATAGATGTCGGACGCGTGCGCGGGATCGGGCCGAAGATCCTGGAAAAAATCCGCCCGTTTTTGCATGGCGGGACGGAAGCCCCAGATCCGCCGCGCACCCTTTCGACGGAAGCCGGACAGAACTAGACTGGATTGATGAGCAAAGTCACTCACATCCTGTCGCAGATCGAATCTGGTGATCCGACCGCAGCGAAGCAGTTGTTGCCGCTGGTGTATGACGAACTGCGCAAGTTGGCGGTGCAGCGGATTGCTCAAGAGAATCCGGGGCAAACGCTTCAGGCGACCGCACTGGTGCATGAGGCGTACCTGCGACTGGTCGATACAGAACGACCACAAACTTGGGAAAATCGCGGGCATTTCTTTGCGTCTGCCGCTGAAGCCATGCGGCGGATTCTGGTAGAGAATGCCCGTCGCAAGGGGCGACTCAAGCGAGGCGGTGAGTTCCAGCAGGTCGAACTGGCGGATGTTCCCATCGTCGCGTCTGAATTCCACGAAGATCTGATCGCACTCGATGAGGCGCTCGATCGCCTCAGGGCAATTGACGTGGAATCGGTAAAGCTCGTTCACCTGCGGTATTTCGTGGGACTATCAATCCCCGATGCGGCCAGACTGATGGGGATTGCACCTCGCACGGCAGATCGACTCTGGGCATTCGCGCGGGCGTGGCTGCATCAGGACATTTCCGGGTCAAAGGGGAATTCGGGAGGAAAATAGTCGCGGTTTCGATGCCCGAAGTCACCGGCAGCATCAGCGAGGATGCCGAAAAATCACGATGGGATTCGCCTTTGTTGACGCTGCGGCAGACCGCATTTCTGTAAAATTTGGAAATTTTGTGGCGTGATTGGATGCCAGACGGCGCATTCAGAGCAGGGCTATTCTGAACTTCGTCAATTGTACGAGGCTGGCGTGATGAAAGAACGCGAATTGTTTCTGGCTGCTCTGGAGATCGAGGATCCTGCGGCCCGCCTGGCGCATCTGAAGACGGAGTGCGGTAACGATGCCGCCCTGCTGGCTCGCGTCGAGTCGCTGCTGGCGTCGCACGAGGGGCAGAGTCGATTCCTGAACACACCGGTGGCCGAGCAGATCGCTGAGATTACAGACGCCGAGATCGCTGCCACGAGCGTCGTCGGAAACGGCTCCACGCAGGATGAAGAACTTGACGCGACGACACTATTTACGCCCGGAAAGTCTCGTATGACCGAGCAGCACGACGAATCGGGCGACACGATGCGCATCGGATATCTGGAAACCTCGACCAAGCCCGGTTCGCTCGGGCGACTGGCTCATTACGAAGTGCTCCAGGTGATTGGTCGCGGTGCATTCGGGGTCGTGCTCCGAGCGTTTGATGAGAAGTTGCAACGTGTGGTGGCGATCAAAGTCATGTCGCCGGAAATGGCGAGCACCTCACCGGCTCGCAAGCGATTTCTGCGTGAGGCTCAGGCATCGGCAGCGATTCGGCACGAGCATGTTGTCAGCGTTTACGCTGTCGAAGAGAAACCGATTCCGTATCTGGTCATGGAATACATTCCCGGCCTGACATTGCAGCAACGGCTCGACGAAGGAGGCCCGCTCGATGTGCCAACCGTGTTGCGGTTGGGACGGCAGATTGCCGAGGGTCTGGAAGCGGCACACAGCCAGGATCTGATTCATCGCGACATCAAGCCAGGCAATATCCTGCTGGAGGCGGGTGTTCTGGATAAAGTAAAAATCACCGACTTCGGCCTGGCGCGCGCGGCGGATGATGCCAGCCTGACACAAAGCGGTACGATTGCTGGGACGCCGATGTACATGGCTCCCGAACAGGCTCTGGGACACAAGCTCGACCGACGAGCCGATCTGTTCAGCCTTGGCAGTGTGCTGTACCAGATGGTCAGCGGCCGGCCACCTTTTCGAGCCCCCACAGCGCTGGCGGTCCTGAAGCGAGTCGTCGAGGAAACACCTCGCCCGATAAGGGAGATCATTCCTGAAACGCCTCAGTGGTTGTGCGACATCATCACGAAACTGCACGCCAAGAAGCCGGACGACCGGTATCAGTCGGCCCGGGAAGTTGCCGACGTTCTGGCCGACTGCGAGGTTCAACTGAAGGCGAATGCCAGGTTGCGGGATTTCTCACGCATTCCCCGTTCCAAGTCGGCGTCTTCGGCGAAATGGAAACTGTTCACGGCGGGAGGCGTGGTCGGAGCGATGCTGTTCCTGGGCGTGATCATCACGCTCACGACCAAAGATGGCGCGAAGACAAAGATTGAGGTTCCCGATACGTCCCCGGTCGAGGTCACCACGAACCGCGGCGAAAGTCGTGAGACTTCCGACGGCCTGACGACCAGCGACGACCGAAGTCTTACGGCTTCGGCTACGAAGACCGGTTGGCACGGTTGGCCTGCCAACGCACCCAAACCCGCCATCGCCCCCTTCGATGCCGCACAGGCTCGAGCCCATCAGGAAGCTTGGGCCAGGCACCTCGGCGTGCCGGTCGAGTACTCGAACAGTATCGGCATGAAGTTCCGGCTCATCCCGCCGGGTGAGTTCACGATGGGCAGCACGGCGGAGGAGATCGAAGCGGCTCTGAAGAATGTCGGGCAGAACATCAATCAATGGGAAGAGTACATCCGGTCGGAGGCTCCTCAGCACAAAGTGATTCTGAGGCAGCCAATCTTTCTCGGCGTGAATGAAGTCACGCAGTCTGAGTATGAAAAAGTGATGGGTGTGAATCCCTCACATTTCGCCCCGACGGGAATGGGCAAAGAGAGGGTCGCCGAGATGACGACGACCGGGCACCCCGTCGAGACGGTGAGTTGGAATGACGCGACGGAGTTTTGTGCCAAGTTGAGTGAGCGAGAGAAGCTCAATCCGTTCTACTTCCGCGCCGGTGACGACATCACGCGGCTTGACGGCACGGGTTACCGACTGCCGAGCGAGGCGGAATGGGAATTTGCGTGCCGGGCGGGAACGACCGCGAAGTACTGGATCGGTGAGGCGGATCAAGACCTGCTCCGGGCTGGCTGGTTTGGAGGAGACGCCTCCGGTCATCGAACGCATGTTGCTGGCGAGTTGATGGCGAATCCATTCGGCCTGTACGACATTCATGGCAATGTCTGGGAATTGGTGCAAGACGGCTGGGATGCGACGTTCTACGGCCAATTCCAGGAAAAAGCCGCGGTCAGTCCAAACAGCCCATTTCTGGCCGGTTCCCAGCGAGTGATTCGGGGCGGCAGTTGGAGCGTCGCCGCGCCCTTCTGCCGATCGCAGAACCGCCTCCCCAACGTCCCTGCGTTACGTTTCGAAGACACTGGTTTTCGGGTGTCGCTGACCGTTGACGCCGTGAAAGCGGCCATCGCGAATCGCCCCCCGATGACCCAAGGCGCCAACACGGCTTGGCACGGTTGGCCTGCCAATGCACCCAATCCCGCGATCGCCCCTTTTGATGTCGCGCACGCTCGAAACCTTCAGGATGCATGGGCCAGACACCTCGGCGTTCCTGTCGAGTACACCAACAGCATCGGCATGAAATTCCGCCTGATTCCTCCCGGTGAGTTTCTGATGGGAAGCACGCCGTCGGAAATCAAGGAGTCTCTCAAAGCAGCTTATCCAACGGCCACACACTGGCACGATTGTATCCGGTCGGAAGCCCCTCAACACAAGGTGATCCTGACGCAACCGATCTATCTCGGCATTCACGAAGTCACACAAGCCGAGTACCAGAATGTCACGGGGACGAACCCGTCGTACTTCTCACCGAATGGGCCGGGGCAACCAGTCGTGGCTGGGATGGAGACCACCCATCATCCGGTTGAAAGAGTGAGTTCGCATGATGCGGTCGAGTTCTGCGACAAGTTAAGCCAACGGGAAAAGCTCATCCCTAGACCTGACGTCAGCGGTTATCGACTTCCCAGTGAAGCAGAATGGGAATTTGCATGTCGCGCCGGGACCACGACAAAGTTCTGGATTGGCGACGACGACACCGCCCTGGAGCAAGCAGGTTGGTTCGGTGAGAATTCCAGAGACCGAACTCACGCGGTCGGGGAACTGAAGGCAAATCCGTTCGGCTTGTTTGATGTGCATGGAAACGTCTGGGAATGGGTGCAGGACGGATGGGAACCTGGCTTCTATCGTGACTTCGCAAATAAACCTGCCATCAACCCGATCAGCCTGTATTCTTCTGAAACTGCACAAATCGTCCGAGGCGGGCGCTGGTATCACGACGCGACCTATTGCCGGTCAGCCTTCCGCCTTTCCGTTGCCCCGACGGATCGATTTGAAGATCTGGGTTTTCGGGTCGCACTCTCTGTCGATGCTGTAAAGTCAGCCATGGCAGCGGACCATGTACGTTCGTCCACAAAGACTGAGCCTTCAAAGCGACGATTCATCAGCGATGAATGGATCGACGTAATTCCACTCATCGATCCCGATACTGACAAGTGGGATGTACCTCAACGCACGGGGAAGAATGCGTGGCGACGGGTCGGAACAGAGTTACTGTGCGGGGGAGATCAACGCGCTTCGAAACTCATTTTACCACTCGACTCGGACTGGCCTGCCTTTGAATGTGAACTCGAATTCACTCGCCTCTCTGGAGAAAGCGGCTTCAACGTGAACATCCCGACAAAGGTTGGGGAATGTCCCTTGCTCTTTGATCCCACAGGTACCAAAGGTGCATTTCTCGGATCGCGAGCCAATGGCGTGCAGTGGAAGACGGAAAAGCAATTGGAGACCGGGAAGCGTACGACGATCCGATTTGACGTTCGTCGTCAACAGGCCTCAGATCAGGTGACTGCAGATCTCAACGGCGTGTCCCTCGGAAAATGGACCGGTGACCGGAACACAATTTCGCATTCGTATCGCGAGGGCTTTCCTCACGACCGCCGAATCAGCCTTTGGATTCATCCGGGCGGTAACGAATTCACCTTCCACCGCATTCGAATCCGGATGCTCGACGGCGGTACGGCCGAAACACTTCGTTCAGTTCTCAAGTCAGCACTACCCGCTGCTGCACCGTATATGGAAGCCGATATCGAGCGAGTTGCTGCATTGCCTGCTGCGGAGCAAGTTGAGGAGGTTCGCAAAGAGTTGAAAAAGCGGAATCCGGAGTTCGATGGCACACTCATTCCGATGATCGAGAACGACGTTGTCACGGGGATCGAGTTCTTTTCCAATCATGTTTCAGACATTTCACCGTTACGCGCCTTTCCGCGACTCAGTTCGCTCAACTGCCGTGCCAATGGTTCGCTTGTCGGTATGGTCTCTGATCTGAAGCCACTCAAGGGCATGTCGTTCGTCAAACTGACATTGAGCGTCAATCCGGTGTCGGATCTCAGCCCCCTGAAAGGGATGCCGCT
>JBAWWJ010000315.1:0-6432 GCA_037146815.1 Planctomycetota bacterium | reverse complement strand
AACGTGAATATTTAATGAACTTCGCTTGAATCTCCCCCACAAAAGGTTATGCTTAAAGACGTTCAACCGATTTGCCCGTTTGTCAAATCCTTCTTCTCTTAACATCTCCACGAAATTTCTGTTTTGTTTGTCCTTTTTTGCGAGAAAGTGAGACCATGCGACGAGAAAATTCACGAAAACGAGGCTTTACGCTCATTGAACTGCTGGTGGTGATTGCGATCATCGCCGTGCTGATTGCGCTCTTGTTGCCGGCGGTCCAGCAGGCACGCGAAGCTGCCCGTCGAACCCAATGCAAGAACAATCTGAAGCAAATCGGCTTGGCGCTTCACAATTATCATGACACGTATCTACGGTTCCCTGCTGCGATTTATTTCACTGACGGAAATACAATCCAAGGCTATAACCAACAAGACAATTTGGGGCCAAGCTGGTTGATTGGAATGCTTCCGTACTTCGACCAAGCTCCATTGTACAACAAATACCAGTTCAATCAGAAAGCGAATTCTGCAGCGAATTCGCAGGTCGTCAGCCAGACCATGCCAGCTTTAACCTGCCCCAGCGATCCGTATGCAACGACCGGCAACAAGTTCACGGGCTTCAACAACAATATCCCGTTCGCACGAGGCAACTATGGTGCTTCGGCCTCGGGGGCAGCAAACCCCAACACCGTCTGGGCTTCGATACCTTCATCTGACAGAGGGCTCATGGGCGTTCAGGGTTGGGGGAACATTGCGGGAGTGATTGATGGGACATCGAACACAGTCGCATCATGGGAAATTCGTGCAGGTACGATGGCCACCGACCCACGAGGAACTTGGGCAAACGGGAAGACCGGGGGTGGAACGCTTGGGAACTGCCTCAACAAGGCTAGCGTAGGCACCGGCGACTGCTTTGGAATCAACGAAGGTAATCATACCAATGGGGACGATTGCTGGGGCAACACCGGAGACTACAACAACGTGGCAGTTGGTATGGGTGGTTTCTCGGGTGGCGATGGTCAAGCTGGGCCAAAGAGTCTGCATGTCGGTGGAGTGCACGCGCTGATGACTGATGGTACGGTCCGCTTTATCAGCCAGAACTTGGACGGCAATACAATGCGAGCCATCATCGGAATCGCTGACGGTTCTACTGTTGGCGAGTTCTAATTGCCGTGCAATCAGGGAAGCGTGAGTTCAATGACCAAGTTTCGAGTTGTCCGCGACTTGGCAAGTTCTTTAATCACCAACATGAGGTCCAACACGGAATGATTCGAAAAATTTCTCCCGCCTTGACGGTTTTCGCCCTTGCAGTCGTTGGTTGCGGCCAAGCTGAAAAGAAAGAATTACCTAAAGTCACCCCCGCACAACAGGCGGATCTTGACAAGGGGCACGCGGAAGCGAAAGCAAAAACGGATGCTGGAGCGAAGCCTGCCGACGCTCCGAAATAGCGTGTAAAGTGATCTCCGCGACGATACTTCGTTGCCAAGAGAATCGGTTCATGAATCAGAGGTCAGCCTGCAATTCTTCTGCAGGCTGACCTTTTTTGTTTTGGCACGCCTGAAGCAGCAAGGCTCGTTGACTTTGGCCACACAGTCACAAAACATAATGAAACTGACTTGAGAAACTCGGCGAACTCTTCATAGCTGCAATTCGAGAAATGCCGCACGTTCAACACAGACTTCGAAACGCTGAGGGGCGGAAATAACGGCGTGACGGCTGGCGACTTCTAAGCCTGTCGATCGAAAAGTTGAATTTCTAACCGCCCGGTGTTCCATTGGAACACCGGGCGGTTTTCATTTACCCATTCACAATTCACAGACTGTTGATTGACTTTCAATATCAATACGTTTTGAATGCGGCAACGCACACCTATAGCACAAAACAGTCGGCTGGGCCGCCATGCAATCACTCAAAACGATACACTACATTCAACTGCACACATTCGAAGTACTCGTAACGCTTCTTCTTGCTGCAGCATGTGCCAAAGCCGACGATTCGCGTGATTTGCTCGACAGGGAAGCGTATCGCAAGCCGGCTGTACTGCTCCAGGGGATTGGCCAAACGACGTTTCCTGTCACGTGCCGCCGGGACGAGACACAACGCTACATCAACCAGGGCGTCGCGCTCCTGCACGGATTCGATCGCCGCGAAGCGGACTTAGCCTTTCATCACGCGGTTCGACTTGAACCCGACTGCGCGATGGCCTGGTGGGGATTGGCTGCGGCCAACCTGTCGAACACCGATCTCACAGCGCGTTACATCGACCAGTCCGTCCGTAATCTTGGTGCAGTCTCTGCTCGCGAGCGACTCTGGATCGAGAGCCTGCGTGACTACGTCATCGGAAGTGGAGACGAAAAGAGTCGCCGAGTGGCTTACCTGCAGGGACTGGATCGGCTCGCGATCAGTTTTCCAGAAGACTCGGAAGCAATTGCCTTCCTGATTCGTCAATCTCTCGAAAATCGCTCGACCGGAGCGTCAACACCTCTACGTGCGGGGATTGATGCACTGATCTCGCAAGTGCAACGGACGCAGCCTGATCACCCCGTGTCGACATATCGAATCTGGTTATGGGAACAGGAGGCCCCTGAACGAGCACTTGGAGCTGCGGAGTTCATCCGCACCACGTTGAAAGGTGCTCCGCGTGCGTTGACGATGGCTGGCCGTTTGTATTCCCGACTGGGAAAACAGACGGAAGCCATTGAGTGCTTTCAAAAGTCGGCAGCAGCGTCTTTTGAGCGAGTCAACCGCAACTGGTCCAGCCTGGCCGAAGTTGAGGGCGCACTTGAGAATCTTGAGCATCTGTCGCGCCATCTCAAAGACATTGGACGTGTACAGGATGCCATGACAATTGCGATCCAGTTGATTGGAATGCCCGTCGTTTCAGTCCCGGTCAAGCCAACCAATGACGCGGAAGAACTGCGACACAGTTCAATGAATGTCGCAAGTACCATAACTCCGGCAGCAATCGGACGTCGATTGTTGCTCGACATTCTTGTCGAATTTCAGATGTGGGATCCGCTTCTTTCATACTCTGAGGCGGGCTACTTCTCCGGAACAGATACCGAATGTCAGTCACGACACATTCACGCTCTGGGACTGGCAAGATTTGAGTTGGGACAACGGGATGGACTGAGAGATCAGATTGCAGAATTGCGAGGCTTAGTCGCACAACAACGGGCAGAGTTCAGTGGTGACGTTGATCAACTCCGGCAATCCGAGACTGCCTCGTTTCTTGAGGAACTGATCCTCTGCGAAAAATTATTGCGAAACGAAGACAAAATCAACGTGACAGAGTTCGTTCAAATTCCCTTGGCACGCCGAGGGAGAATGCTGGCGCGATCAAAAGAATTCGCTGCAGCAATTGAAGCGGCCAGGCAGTCTGTCGCAACATCTCCTGCCCAGGTTGCCCCGCGTCTGGAACTGGTGTCGATTCTGCAACAGTCCGGTGACGACGCTGTGGCAACACGCGAATATCAGGCATTGGCAACCACATTTCGTAATCTGGACACGGGGCTGGTGGACACGGGCCTGCCGATTCTCAAGCGATTGGGCGAGCTCACAACAACCGCGAATCAACCATCGTCAAATCTCACCCCTATTTCAGCGGCGCTACCTGGAATCAACAAGCCGCAGATGGCACCTGCGTTTTCACTCCCAAACCGCCACGATCAACAATTTTCACTCCGCGACTTGCGTGGAAAATCAGTATTGGTGGTGTTTTATCTGGGAGCAGGCTGTCCGCACTGCATTGAGCAACTTCAGTCCTTCAGCCCCCTCAAGGAAGACTTTGAGCGAGCAGACATTTCTGTCGTCGCGGTCAGCACCGATTCTGTTGCTGGCCTGCAGGAGTCGTTCAAAGTGACAGGGGCCGACGAGGCCATCCCGTTTCGCCTGGTCTCTGATCAAAGCCTGGAGGCCTTTCGTGATTTTGGAGTCGTCGATCACTGGACACAGAAACCACTGCATGGAAGTTTTCTGATTGATCCGCAAGGAGCCATTCTCTGGCGCTATATCGGTCGCGAGCCATTTATGGCCACGAAGTCGCTGCTGAAAGAAGCGTGTCGCGTACTCAACCTGCGAGCAGGCTGGGGGCGTGAACGGTTTCACTTCACGGCGCGAACGCCTTCAGACTGATTCGCGTCAAAGCATTTTAGCGATGTAACAATTGACTTTGTCTTGTCACAACCCGAGCCCCAAGTTCAAAAAGGAATGACCACCGTGATTGCGAGACAAGTATCATTTCGATTCGGCAGAACCTCGGTTGCCGCTCTGGCAGCCTTGCTGGCCGGCTGCCTCACTGCGGCCGCCGCCGATGGTCCTGAAGGTGTACACAAGCTGCCCGCTCCACCAAAAGTTCTCTCCAAAGCGGCACCGAAAGGGACGTACGGCGTCATTGACGAGAATTTGTTTACGGTCTTCGGGACCTATGTGATTCCTGGCCGATTGAACGATGATGGCACCCCAAAACAGATCTGGACTCGTTCCTATCAGAATACAGTCCCCGTTGATCCGAAACAGTTGCGAAACGCGCATCTGAAAGGGGCAAACCAGCCGCCCCAGGCTCATATCCCCGGCCCGACGTTTGTATTCAAGCCAGACGATTTTCTGCGGATTCGGCTGCACAACTTCTTGAATCGCAGCGACAATCCCTGGCTGAACGAACTTCAGAACAATCTTGTCCCAGGCGGGGGAGTCACGGCGGACGAACTGCCCGAAGGTGCGGCACACGAAGTCAACATTCCACATGGCTTCAACGAAACGAACCTGCATGTCCATGGACTGCACGTTGATCCCAAGCAGGACAATGTGACCGTCCTGATTCTGCCACAAGATGGCGATCCATCAGCCTTGTCTCCTGATCAGCAGGGACTCGTGCAGAACATCAACCAATGGTGGCAGCGCCGGTACCAGTACAAGATTCCGACAGACCATCTTCCAGGAACCCATTGGTATCACAGCCATCGCCATGGATCGACCTCAATTCAGGTCGAAAACGGGATGGCAGGCGCCTTGGTGATTCAGCCGAAGAACGACAAGGACGACATTGTTCCGGGCCTGGCAGGGACCGAACACGATCGGGTCATGGTCGTTCAGGAAATCCAGAACTTTGCGATCAATGTTGGCGATGGCAAAGGAAAAAAACAGCCGGAACTCACTCCGGTGAAAGATGTCGTCGTCACCGTCAATGGTAAATACGCTCCGACACTTCAGATTCCCCAAGGTCAGGTTGAACGCTGGCGGTTTATCATCGCAGGAGCAAACCATCAGCAGCAATCGAATATCTGGGTTGGATCGGTCGACTTTACACCGATGTCCCCCGAACTGGTCGCGGCCCTCAAGGCGATCAACAAAACAAACTATCTTGATTACCTGGGACCAACTCCCAAGAAAACATTCCCAAGTGGAGTCACCTGCGACTTCAGTAAGCCTGCTAACTCCACGATCAAGGGTTCTGTCAATCTCGTAGCGATCGACGGTGTCACACTCAGCCGCGCCGTTCCAATCACGGCGCAGACCCCGACATTCGGCTCGTCTGGTAATCGATCGGACCTGCTGGTCCAGGCAGATCCCCCCCCAGCAGGATCTGCTTATTTTGTCTTTAAGAATTATCCCAAGACAGCCCCTCCAATTCAGGGATTTGCCGCTGCTTACCCTGCCGACAAACTGTTTGACGAATCGGACGAAAACGCTCAGTGGCGTTATCTGGCTTTGACCAAAGGGAAGACGACGACGGCAACCGCTGCCGTCAGTGTGACTCCTCCCAAGACGGGCATTCCAGCAAATGTTCCAAAAGACCCCTACAATCTCGGAGCAAGCTTCGCCGGTTTTACAGTACCTTGGGCTAATAACGTTCAATCCGATGGTTCAAACCCTGGAGATACCAGAACCGATGCCCAGGCGATTACGCCAATTATCACGGGTGTTGCTACCGCCAACAAGAAGGATCCCATCACTGTCGCGTATTCCCAACCGGGGCCGGCGGCTCCGAACGATCCGAACGGAATCACGGGTGGAAGATGGCAACCTGCGGGCGGAGCAGGGGGGGGTATCACTCAAGATTACCTGATGTATGTTCAGGTAGTTCCCCCCGTTGCCGGTCCCAAGTTTGATCCAAAATCGCTCAACGCGGTTCTGAATACCCTCAGTCCCACAGGCAATCCAGCGACGACACGGCTGACACGGACGAATGAGCAAGGTCAGACAAAACCCGGCATTCCCAGTTATGTCGCTCCATTCGGTGATACGGTTGATTTCCAGCGAACAGTCACATTTGACCATTCATCAACGACGTTTCTGTACGAAGACAAGACCACCGGGGGGGCACCAACACCTATCCAGCAGTTCTGGATCGATGGTCGACAGTTCAGCTCAACAGATTATGTCGGCAATCCTGCGGCAACGTCGGTAACCGTTCACACCCCATCAGCAGTGAGTGAAGGTCCCTGCTTGTGAT
>JBAWWJ010000314.1:0-6452 GCA_037146815.1 Planctomycetota bacterium | reverse complement strand
GGGATGTTCAGCGTCCCCCCGGAAAAGCCGTCTCTGAACGACGTCAGGTAGTTTTAGGCAAA
This sequence comes from Planctomycetota bacterium, assembly GCA_037146815.1. Taxonomy (GTDB): domain Bacteria; phylum Planctomycetota; class Planctomycetia; order Planctomycetales; family Planctomycetaceae; genus Schlesneria. The sequence goes on along the minus strand of JBAWWJ010000314.1, from coordinate 6,390 downwards.
GACGCACCCCACGTAAAAAACGAAATGCCGACACCTCTTGGTGTCGGCATTTTCGCTATTGCATTACGTCGTACTGCCACATCTCCTCGCATTGATTCGGGGTTCTTTATCGTTCTGCCCCACATCGTCCTGCCAATGTCCGCCTTTCATGAAATTGAAGAGGAGACCTTCGGTCGGTCGTTTCTGCGGGGTCGGGAGACCCACGCCGAACAAGCCGAACAGGTCCAATGTCGTTTCCCCGCACCTTCGGGTCGAGAAGTTTGACGGCAGTATTCGCTCGTCGAGAAACTGGACTGATGTCAGCCAGATGGTGAAATTTCGCCACTCAGTTTCGTCGGCAGACGGCACAATTTGCCGATTTCTGATCTGTTCGAAGGCCATCGGGCGGCCGCATTCTGTGAAAATTTCCATGGGCGACATGGTGAACCCGTCTCTGGCAGGGTTGGCATACAACCTGCTTCCAAACCACGTAACGAGTCCGCTCACTTTACTGGTTATGGAGAACCATCATGTCTGTGCGATCACACGCATCACTGTTCCTGGCTTCACTGTTCTCACTGGTGTCCTTCGCCACCGTTGAGGCACAGACAACACCTGCTCCGGGAAGTCGCCCTCACGTTCCCGCCGGATATCTTCTGATAGAAGAAGAGCAGTGGGAAATGCTGTCGGATGAACCGAGCCGCCATCTGGGTCGGGCTCGCGATGCATTTCTTGTGATGGATGCTCGCACGGCCGCTGCGGAAATGCGAAAGGCTGCGGTGCATGTCCGGGTGGCTGCTGAACACGCCCTGGAGCGATCAAAGCGATCGTTGACTCACTCGGAACATGAATTGGAACAGACCGCCCGTCGCATTGAAACCGGAATGGTTAAGTCTGTCGAGGATCTGGATCTGGTTACGGCCCGGGCTCTGCATGCCTTGGCGAATGACCAGTATGCAAAGGCATCGGATGCCTGGCGCAAGCGAGAACTCCGTCGATCAGGTCAATTTCTGCGGTCCGCAACAAACAATCTGGAACGTGCCGCTGCCCGGACCGATGCCACCATGCGAGCAGCCACTGCCGAGGTTGCCAAGGACTCACGATTGATCTCGGGGAAACTGATCGAGGGAACAGGGTTTGTAATGGACGAAGTCGGAGCGGGGCTGGAATCGGTCGGGCACCAGATTGAAAAAGTTGGCAGCCGTGTCCTTCCACATACTCCGAAATAACTGTTTTCCATGGACTGTGTGATTGGCCCACGTTGCACCTCGATTGCGGCGGAAGAGCTTTCTGGCTCGTCCGCCGCTTCATTGATTCTTTGACCTCCCTGAATGAAGTCAGCCACGCGCCGACTCGATTTTCAAAACATCTCTACAATTCAGCGGGCGTTTATGTGACAATCCGGCGGATATGCGCGCCCATACTTCCACTGAACGTAGGTCAAAGGGACGATCGCCGATGAATGTACGCCATCTGCTCCCACTGCTTCTGGGGCTGCTGCTGTCTACGCCGCTCGCGGCCGAGGATCGCGTCGACTACCTGAAAGAGGTGAAGCCAATCCTGATGGAGCGATGTGTTTCCTGTCATGGGGCTCTCAAACAAAAGGGAGGTCTGCGATTAGACACGAGCGCGCGAGCGATCAAAGGAGGAGCCACGGGGGCAGCGATTCTGCCAGGTGATGTCGATGGAAGTCTGTTGCTGAAGCGAGTGACGACGGCCGACGAATCGATTCGGATGCCCCCGGAAGGTCCTCCTCTGAAGTCGGAGCAGGTCGCATTGCTGCGTCGCTGGATTGAACAGAAAGCCGAAGCACCTGCCGATGAACGCGCCGAACGTGATTATCGTGATCACTGGTCATTCAAACCCCTGGTCCGTCCTGATCTGCCCAAAGTGGCTCGTGCGGAATGGAATGCCCATCCGATTGATTCGTTCATTGGAATTGAACACGAATCGCACGGATTGACACCCCGTCCCGAAGCATCGCGAGCGGTATTGTTACGTCGTGTCACACTCGATCTGATCGGGCTGCCACCGACACCCGAAGAATTACATGACTTTCTGAACGACGCATCCCCGAACGCCTACGAAAAAGTCGTCGACCGCTTGTTAGGTAATCCGCATTACGGGGAACGCTGGGGACGTCACTGGATGGATGTCTGGCGCTACAGCGACTGGGCTGGCTGGACCGATGGCAAGCAGATTCGCGACAGCCAGCCACACATCTGGCGCTGGCGGGATTGGATCATCGAATCGCTGAACGCCGACAAGCCTTATGACCAGATGCTCACCGAAATGTTGGCTGCAGATGAACTATATCCTACGGATACCGGGGCACTGCGAGCCACGGGATTTCTCGCACGCAATTACAAGATGCTGAGCCGTGAAACTTGGATGCAGGATACGGTTAACCACACGACTCAGGCATTCCTGGGACTGACGATCGGATGCGCCCGGTGTCACGATCATATGTACGACGCGATCTCGCAGGACGAATATTACCGCCTGCGAGCAATCTTTGAGCCCCATCAGGTTCGACTCGATCGAGTCCCCACCGAGGCTGATACCACTAAGGACGGCCTGGCACGTGTCTATGACGCGGATCTGGCTGTTGCCACGTATCTCTTTCGCAAAGGTGACGACCGTGACCCCGATAAAGATCGGCCGCTGACACCGGGAGTCCTGAAGCTGGTCGGTGAAATCCCCTATGACGTCAAGGCAATTCCGCTTCCTGCTGAAGCGTATTACCCGGCTCTGCAACCGCACTTTCATCAGCAGATCCTGGCGGCGAGTGAGGCTGAACTCAAGCAGGCTGAAACGGAATCACAAAAACTCGCGACCGAACTGGCGGCCGCGATGAAAGCCTCGGCCACAGTACTGGATGCAGCAACGGCTGACGCTGCTCGTGTCCGAGTCACGCTGGCGGAACGAATTACTGCCGCCGCCAAACTTCGCGTGGAATCGGTAAAAGCTCGCATCGCGGCCGACCAGGCGAAGTACGCCAATCCGATTCCAGCGAATGCGAGTGAACTGGCCATCGCTGCGGGAAATGCCGAGCGACAAGCGACCTATGCGCAATCAGAAATCGAAGTCATCAAGCTGGAGCTCAAACGCGTCGCCGCCCTGATCGCGTTGAAGGGGGATGACCCGAAACTGAAGCAGGCAGTGATAGATGCTGATAAAGCACTCGCTGACGCCACTCAAAAGCGAGACGCCGCCAACAAGGCACGTGCAGAACAGACGCCGACTTACACCGCGATCGGTCCAGGTTATCCCAAGGAGTCCTCGGGCCGCCGGGCGGCGCTGGCACGCTGGATCACAGATCGTCGCAATCCCTTGACCGCTCGTGTCGCCGCCAACCAGATCTGGCTGAGACACTTCGGTCAGCCGCTAGTTCCAACGGTTCTCGATTTTGGACAGAACGGACAACCGCCGACACATCCCAAACTGCTCGATTGGCTCGCCATGGAATTGATGGAGCCTGCGACTCCCGGTGCCAAGCCGTGGTCAATGAAACATCTTCATCGATTGATTGTCACATCACGAACCTATCGCATGGCTTCCACCCCAGATGAGAAGAACCTGGCATCAGATCCCGATAACCGCTGGTTGTGGCGAGTCCCCTCAAGGAGGATGGAAGCAGAACTGGTACGGGACGGCATTCTTTACGTCGCCGGAAAGCTGGACCTGACGTTCGGTGGTCCCGACATCGATTATGCATTGGGACTCAGCGTCAATCGCCGCAGCCTCTACTTCCGGCATGCCCAGGAGAAGCAGATGGAGTTTCTCAAGATGTTTGACTGTGCTGCCGTCACGGAGTGTTACCAGCGGAAGGAGAGCATCGTCCCTCAACAGGCCCTGGCACTCGCCAACAGTGAACTGACGCTGGTTCAGGCCAGAATCATTGCCCGGCGATTGCATGAGACCACCGCCAGTGACAACGCCGCGTTTGTGAACGCGGCATTTGAACGAGTCCTGTCACGAGTTGCCACGTCGGAAGAACTGCAGGTATCACAGGGCTTCCTGAATCAGCAGCAACAGACACTGATCGCAGCCGCCGACCGCCTGAAACAGAATACAGGGGCGATTGCCGAACCCGCCAAGCCGTCGGCCGACCCGGTCCTGCGATCACGCGAAAACCTGATCCATGTCCTGCTGAACCACAACGACTTCGTAACCATACGCTGAATCGATTTCCGGGGATTTGCGATGAGCGATCTAAATTCCAATTGTGGCTGTGGCCCCGTTTCACGTCGATCCTTTCTGGCCGACACCGGAATGGGTTTTACGGGGCTGGTTCTGGGGGCGATGTCGTTTCGCGACGGGATCGCTCGTGCCGAGACTTCACCAGCGGGGCCTCAATCGGGACCACATCTGCCTCAGCGGGCCAAAAGTGTGATCTGGATCTTTCTGTGTGGCGGTGTCAGCCATGTCGAAAGTTTTGATATCAAGACGGAATTGACCAAGTACGGCGGCAAGTCGATCGAAGAAACGCCGTACAAGGAATTCCTCGACGAAAAGCGGATCAACAAAAACCTTGTGGGGGTCAATCCGGGCCATTACCAGCGCAAGCAACTGATGGCGCTGAATACCGGCTTCAAAAAGTACGGCGAATGCGGGCTGGAGGTCGGAGACTGGTTTCAAAACATCGGCGAATGTGCTGATGACCTGGCGGTCGTACGATCGCTCTGGACCTGTCATAACGATCATGGAACGCAATTGACCTGGCACACAGGCCGGCATCCGCGTGAGGGCTCATTCCCGACGATCGGTTCGTGGGCGACGTACGGCTTGGGATCTGTCAACCAGAACCTTCCCGATTACGTCGTACTGGGAGTTCCCACAGGCGACTGCTGCGGAGGCGAGTGGACTCATGGAGCGGGCTATCTCGGTCCGCAATATGCGGGCGTCCGCCTCAATGTCGGTGCTGCGAATCCACTGCCGTTTGTCACGCCACCCAGCGGGCAGATCCTGCCTGAGGAACAGGCCGGGGAATTCAGCCTGCTTGGCAAATTGAACACATTGTCCGGCATCGAATACCCCGATGACAAGTCGCTACGGGCTCGCATCAAATCCTATGAACTGGCGTTTGGAATGCAGTCCGCGGTCCCTGAGGTTCTCAGCCTGCAAACTGAAACGGCGGAAACGCAGAACCTGTACGGCATGGATCAGGCAACGACCAAACCATTCGGCCAGCTCTGCCTGTCGGCTCGTCGTCTGGTGGAGCGAGGCGTTCGTTTCGTGCAGATCTTCCACGGCGGCGGAGGTGGCGGTGCCTGGGACGCACACGGCGATATCAAAAACAATCACACAACGCTCTCGGCCCAGGTCGACAAACCAATCGCAGGTTTATTGAAAGACCTGAAACGCCGCGGACTGCTGGAGGACACTCTGGTCGTCTGGGGAACCGAATTCGGCCGCACACCAGCGGCCCAAGGGACGGGACGAGACCATCATCCCCAAGGCTTCTGCAGTTGGCTGGCGGGTGGTGGCATCAAAGGGGGAGTCACTCACGGCGCGACGGATGAACTCGGCTTTTTCGCAACCGAGCACCCGCACTACGTCACCGACATCCACGCCACCGTTCTGCATCAACTCGGCCTGGACCCAATGGCATTGGAAGTCCCTGGACGACGGCGTCTGGACATCGACATTGGCAAACCGATTCGCGAAATCATTGCGTAATTGGGAAGACATAGGTTGCACGTGATTTCGATATCCCCACGTGGCAGATCTTCCAGCCCCTAAGCGACAGCAAAGAGTCTTGACCCGTTTGATTTTCTCAAAACTCGCTGCCGAGGCAAATGCGAATGCTCCAAGCGGCGGGTTATCCATTCAGTTTGGCAAGGATGCCGACCAAATAAGCCAAGCTTTTCGACACATTGAAGGTGTTGTCGATAGGACGAAAGCGATTTCCGCTATCACCAACGATCTGGATTCCGCTGCATCAGGACTAAATACCGGGTTAAACATCAGGAAAGTGATCGTTGATGATGTCGAACTTACTTACAACGATTTCAAGTTCGCTGATGGGACAATCAACGTCGGACGAAGTACGATTCCCCGTCCGTAACAACGAGAAAAATATGCGTACAATTACAAACGATGAATACGACTTTATGGAACGAGTTGGGACATGCCGCGGATTGAATCTGAATGCGATAGGGCTATCCCGCCATTGCCTCGTTGAACCGATGGCTGATGGCGGCATGGGAAGTCTGCGTTTTCAAAGTCTTCTCAATGCGCCCCCTGACCGTGCTTTGGGCGAAGCTATTGTTCAAGGCGAATTCAACGATTGCGATGGACTTCCCGTTAGTTTCACTATCAACGTTGACCGTGAGGGCATGTTGTATGAACTTGATTTGGACTTGCCCAAGAAAAGTGGGCGCGAGGAAAAGCGAAGTATGCTTACCC
>JBAWWJ010000313.1:0-6575 GCA_037146815.1 Planctomycetota bacterium | reverse complement strand
AGCTGAACATCCCCGGGACCAGTGAAACCGTGCAGGAACACCAGTACGACGCCCGGAACTTCCGCACCGTCCGCAAGAATTACAGTTCGGGGACGCTGAGTGAAACCCGTCACTTCTACTACACCCCCGGCTGGCAGGCCCTGGAAGAACGCCTCGGTACGACTCCAGACTCAGCCGCGCCCGACCGGCATTTTGTCTGGGGCCTGCGTTACATTGACGATCTGGTGCTGAGAGAACGTGACACGGACCTCGACGGCCGACTGGATGAACGCCTCTACAGCCTGCAGGATGCCAACTGGAACGTGGTCGCGCTGATCAACCCGTCCGGAGCGGCAGAAGAACGGTATCAATACACCCCGTTCGGAACACCAATCATTCTGACAGGTTCGATGTCCGCCGTCCGCAGCAGTTCCGCCGTGGGAATGGAAGTGCTGTTCACCGGCCAGCGGTTTGAGGAACTGACCAAACTGCATCTGTTCCGGATGCGCTGGTTTGATTCGCTGACAGGGCGGTTTATCGGACGCGATCCGCTGGGGTATCCTGATGGCATGAATGCGTATGCGGGGTGGTTTGTACCGAACACCGCAGATGCGTTTGGACTGGAATCCTATCTCCTCGGGCCAATCATCAACGGCGTGCAGTACCCATGGCAGCTACCTTGGTCACGGAGGCATTACGACAAGGTTCCACCGCCATACAGGGGGTTCCGCCGTGTGCCGAAGTACAACCCTGACGATGCCAAAACATTTGCGACGTTCAGTATGTCTGAGCTGATTGAAAAGTACGGTCTTGGAACAGCCAAGCCGGAGTACAATCTCGGGCAAAGTGGGCAACTTTCCAGGGGATGTATCGGAAGCACCGCGTGGCAGTTGGGCGTGCCCCATCGGAAACCGTATTCTAGTATCGGCAAATTCGACGACTATTACAAAACAAGTGGGCCACCAAACGTCAATCTTTCACACTGTTACGCCACGATAGAAGAGGCGCGAGCAGTTGAATCGCAGTGGAAGCAGTCAAGCACATGCAATCCAACGAAATCTGCGAAAAATGTATTCGGCGACGCGACTCGACCAAGACTCATTGTTCTGCAATTCCATGATAGGGACTGGGTGCTGAACGTGCATCCCGACGGAAGGTATGACCTCGAAGCGAACAATATTTGGAAACTTCTTGCCGAAGCCAATGACTACGGAAATAGCGGGAATTTTGACTTCGCCGTCGAAATGGCGCATGAACAGTTTTTGCACGCAGACCACCATGGCGGAACTTTCTCGCTCGATAATCTGACAGCGATTTACAAACAATTTGATAAAACACGCGCGGGGTCTTCAAACAACTACGATTTCAACGCGCAGTTCTTCTGTGTCGCGTGTGATACGCCTTGGGAGGATGGGCACCCGAAAGCACCAATTGTTCCTAAATGAGATTTGTGTGTACGACCGAAGAAACGAAGATGTAAGCGTGCCTCGCTCAAAACGGAATGTACTGTGCGTAAGTGGATCCTTCGACTGTCGCTGTGCGTCGCAATTGCGATCGTGTTTGGTAGCGCGGCACAAGTGGTGATTGTGTGGATGCGTGAATGCGCTATCGCAGAAGCAGTCAAGAAATGTGGCGGCATTGTTGTAACGCGCCCATTCGGACCGAATTGGATGCCACCGAGGACACTATCCATGTTGATGGTGTTCAACCGAGTGATTTCCGTGGACATGTCGCATCGCCAACCTGAATCATCTTTGTTTCGTTCGGTTGGATTGTTGACGAGACTGGACTCACTGGACGTTGCTGACACTTCAGTCGATGACGCACATGTGAAGCAGTGGTCTGGCCTTGTAAGGATGCGGTACTTGAATTTGAGCCGCACGAAAGTCACCGATGTTGCATTAAAGACAATGTCCACGATGCAGGACTTGACAGATCTTGATCTCAACGAAACGGCCGTTACAGATGCTGGGGTTAGAGCGATGTCGACGTTGACTCAATTGCGGGGCCTTGGACTTGAGTCAACCTTCATCACGGACGATTCTCTTCGTGAATTGCCGAATCGCAAACTTCTAACACGGCTCTTTGTAGGCGGAACAAGAGTGACTGACGACGGAATCAGGTTCTTAAGTGAAGCAGAGTCAATCGAGTTTCTGGGTATTTCTGACACTGAGGCTACAGATTCGGCTGTACCTGCGCTCACTCATTGTAAGCAATTGAAGGAATTGTGGATTCGAGGCACGAATATCTCACGAGATGGAATTCTTATGCTGAAGCGAAGCGTCCCAAAGTGTGCTGTAGTACAGTAAGAGGACTGGGTCGTCCGATCCATGATTGTGTGACGACGCTGGGGAGCGGTGTTGACGGGGCGATTCGTCGGTTGTCGACGACATTTGAAGCGAGGGGATTGCCTTTGACGCTGTCGAGTTACGATAATGCCAGCGTCACGGCAGGGACGCTCGTGAACCAGGTTCGGTTCGCGTACAACGCCTTTTCTCAACTGGTCAGTGATTCTCAAAGCCACGGTGGTCCGGTGATTGCCTCCTCCACACCGCAGGTCTCGCTCAGCTATGCCGACGGCAGTGGGAACACGATCCGTCCGACAGCGCTGACGTATCCCGATGGCCGCGTGCTGTCGTACGACTATGGAACCGCCGACGGGATCAACGATGCCGTCAGCCGTGTCGGCAGCCTGATCGATGACGACCTCGAAGAAAGTCCCCTGGTCGAATATTCGTACCTCGGCCTGACGTCGCCGGTGATCGTCAATTACCCGGAACCGGACGTGAAGTACACGCTGGCGAGTCTGACCGGGGCGAATGATCCCGATACGGGTGACCTGTACAGCGGCGTCGATCGGTTCGGCCGGGTGAAGGATGCTCGCTGGTACAGTTCCAGCAGTACCGCCGATGTGGCTCGGTTGCAGTACGGTTACGACCGGGCCAGCAACCGGATCTGGCGAGCGGATCTGGTGGCTCAATCGCTGGGGAAAGACTTCGACGAACTTTACGGGTACGACGGCCTGCAGCGTCTGCAGGAGATGCAGCGGGGAGAACTCAACAGCGGTCACACGTCGATCAGTTCGCAGAACTTCGCCCAATGCTGGCGACTGGACAGCACCAGCAACTGGCAGGAGTTCAAGGAAGCGGCGAGCGGGACCACGCTGACACTGGCGCAGGAGCGTCACAGCAACACGGTCAACGAGATCACCTCGATCACTCGTACGGTCGGTTCCTTCTGGGCCACGCCCAACTACGACGCGGCGGGGAACACCACCACGATCCCCAAGCCGGACAACCCGGCCGCAGTCTATGGCGGCACCTACGACGCCTGGAACCGGCTGGTGAAGCTGAACATCCCCGGGACCAGTGAAACCGTGCAGGAACACCAGTACGACGCCCGAAATTTCCGCACCGTGCGCAAGAATTATAGTTCGGGCACGCTGAGTGAAACCCGTCACTTCTACTACACCCCCGGCTGGCAGGTGCTGGAAGAACGCCTCGGCACGACTCCAGACTCAGCCGCTCCCGACCGGCACTTCGTGTGGGGTCTGCGTTACATCGACGATCTCGTGCTGCGAGAACGTGACACGGACCTCGACGGACGCCTGGATGAACGCCTCTACAGCCTGCAGGATGCCAACTGGAACGTGGTGGCGCTGATCAATCCGTCCGGAGCGGCCGAGGAACGGTATCAATACACTCCATTCGGAACACCGATCATCCTGACCGGTTCAATGTCTGCGGTCCGGAGCAGTTCCGCCGTGGGGATGGAAGTCCTGTTCACCGGCCAGCGGTTTGAGGAACTGACCAAGCTGCATCTGTTCCGGATGCGCTGGTTTGATTCGCTGACAGGACGATTTATCGGACGCGATCCGCTGGGGTATCCCGATGGAATGAATGCCTATGCGGGGTGGTTTGTGCCGGGTGGGGTGGACTTGCTTGGACTCGAAATCACTGTCCACCCGGATCAGATCGCCTGGATGCAAAGACGCATGGCCGACCTGTTTAAGGGCGGCATCAAAAATACCTACATCAGTAAGATTCTTGCGAATGCGAACTACGGGTGTGTGGGCTACGTAATGGGCGATCTCGGAATTCCATTTAACGACTTCAAGGAAAAACCCGATTTGTCGCGATGCTTCGACTCGCTGCGCGACGCACACGTCTTTGCACAGACAGCAAAATGCCCAGGGCAAAATTCTTCTGGAGCCGCCAGAAGCCCACGTATCCTAAGCGTGATGTTTAATGATACATACTACAACAACCGCACGGGGTCTCCTGAACTTCGCATCACCTTCAGTAAGGTGAAGGGGCAGCAATACTACGACTTGTTCGCTCCCGACCCGAATGATGCGATTCCAGTAGGACACACATTTGACCCATACCATCTTTTGTCAATGGGTGGCACCGGATGGGAGAAACCTGAACGTGGCCCGCGTAATCATTTCTACAATTATGATTTTGCGCTGTTGACACGAAACAACACATGGATACATGCTGAGGCGTGGGGGCAGCCTCCTATTTATAGCACAGAAGACGATTTGACAGACGAGTTTCGGCGCATGTCTTCGATAGAAGTTTCGCCGGAGCTCGTGACTTCAAACGCTTTGCAGTATGCGTTCAACAAGCGATTCTTTTGTGTACTTTGCGAACGAGAATTCAAAGACGGGTCGCCTGTATATCGGTACGATTCATTCGGCGTTCGTGTGTATGGTGGTGAAACCGCGGCCAGGTAGGTAAACGGAGTTGTTATGTATCATGCATGTCTGACCATAAACGTGATCTCCTTGTTTTTGTTGCGAGTTGCAGTATGTACAGTTACCACTTGCGCCGCAGAAAACGGACACGAAAGTGCGAAGCGAAGCGAATTTCCGTTCGGAATTCAAATACATTATCGAGGACGAGAGTACGAGATCCCAGGTGTATCTACATCGCGTAACCCGCGCTCAATCATCTGCTGCAAGCAGAGTGCCACCAGTGCAAGAGTTATCTGCAGCGTGGGAGATGGGGTTAATCCCAAATCCCATCGGATGAACAACCATGGCGATGATCCGGGCGACTGCGTGGTTTTCTTGGATCCAGAGACCGGTAAGCAAGAACGGGTATCGTATCACCAACCCGGGCCAGATATTTTAGCGGTTAGTGTAGACGGGCGATACGCAGCCATGGCGAGTTTGGATGGATGGGCATCAGATGTCGACGGCGCGCCGCCGGGTGGTCGGTCTAGTCGCGAACCGAACCCTGTGTCTTCACAGAGTGAAGCTAAGGATCGATTGCGCGCTATCACTGTCGGGACATTGCGATATTCTATTTGGGATGTGTCAACGGCGCGTCCCATTTGGGAAATGCGATTTTACGACAAGACGCCAGAGCGGGGAATGGCTGCGCGTTTTGAGCGACCATGGGCACGGTATGCTCAACTCATCCTTCCTTGGTGGGCAATGCGAAATGCACCGTTAATGAATCGGCAGTGCAGAATTGGCTTTTCGCCGACATCAAAGCACCTCGTGGCTTTGGACCCAGGACATGGGGTACACATTCTCCGCATCGACGACGGAAATCACGTCCATTGTTGTCCAACTGAAGCAGACCGGCGACCGGTGATGTTTGCGTTCAACGGAAGTAGCTCGGAGGTGGCTATTATCTGCAGTGACTCCGCGGTACGAGTGTTTGACTTGGATTCAGGTCTTGAGTCGGCTTCACATTCTTTGCGGCTGCCGAAGGGTGCCTTGATCACTCGACGAACGACGGGATTTGACTTCGTCAACTTCACAATTGAGCCGAACAGTGGGACGATCGGCTTTGTGAGTGGCGAAGAGCTTTTGACATCAACGCTTTCTGGCGGCATTCTGAGTCACTTTACGGGGATCGGAAGATTTGCGGACGCAGGGCGCATCGAAGTTTCACTTGACCGTAAGAGAATCGGTGTCGGTTATGGCTACGGGAACACCGCAGATGACGTTAGGCCAGGGAGGATGGTCCTTTACGAGTTGCTAGATGCTTCAAATGGACTGGCAATCAAACGAGTCGCCGTTAAGGGGTTGGAGCTTAACAAGGTCGCTCAGCGAACGAGTTTTATTGCGGTTCGCGAAGATTTACAAGCGTGTCTCGACCTAGATGGGGGGGATATTGTGTACGCATTTCCGCTCCCATCGCGGTAGTCGAAATTTGCGTCGGTCGGTTAACGGCGGTCAACAGTTCGACGACGGATCAGACGACGACCTGGACGTATGGCACAACATTGTCCACCGCGGAAGTCGCCAGCAGTCTGCTGTTGCGGTCAGTGGCGTATCCTGATTCTGCGAGTTCCAGTGATCGGCTGTCGTACTCGTACAACCGGCAGGGGGAACGGACGACGCTGACCGATCAGCGAGGCTGTGTGCATACGTATCACTACGACGGGCTGGGTCGTCCGATCCATGATTGTGTGACGACCTTGGGGAGCGGTGTGGACGGGGCGATTCGTCGGTTGTCGACGACATTTGAGGCGAGGGGATTGCCTTTGACGTTGTCGAGTTACGATAATGCCAGCGTCACGGCAGGGACGCTCGTGAACCAGGTTCGGTTCGCGTACAACGCCTTTTCTCAACTGGT
>JBAWWJ010000312.1:0-6595 GCA_037146815.1 Planctomycetota bacterium | reverse complement strand
CCTCCATTCTGTTCGGCACCCCAAGCGCATCGCAAGCAAGTCGCCAAGATTTCCTCAGATACGTCGGCACGGATTCCCAAGGTTGGACCCGTTCGCCCGTTCGGCTTCGGCGTTCGTCTCCTGACCCCGCCGAAACCGACGACCGAAGGTCTCCGTTATTCTTTCTTTACGATCTGGCAGTCGCAAGTGCGATGAAATTCAGGAGTCCAATTGCAGACGGCGATTTTTGCATCCCAGCCGCAATCCTCGCTTTCAGTCGCACCGGTCTTCGGTGATGTGAAGCCAGATCGCTTGGCAGTTTGACAATCTCCCAATAGCATGGAGCGGTGATTCCTCTGGGAACTCATGCAGAAAGCGGCCATTCGGAGGCCGTAATCGCAGCAAGTCATTCAACGCTCATGACAACGAGCGAAGAAATCCAACAAATACGACGCGAGAAACACTTCGTTTCCCGCACGAAACTGATCCGAACGAAAAGACGAAAGTACACTCGACCATGGCCAAGAAGACGATTGCCGATGTCAATGTTTCGGGGTTGTCAGTGCTGATGCGCTGCGATTTCAATGTCCCGCTGGATGATCGGCAGCAGATTACCGACGACCGACGTATCACCGAAGCCCTCCCTTCGATCAAATCCGTGCTCGATCGCGGTGGGCGAGTCATTCTGATGAGCCATCTGGGACGCCCTGAAGGGAAAGATCCCTCAGAAGATGCCAAGTACAGCCTGAAGCCGGTCGCCGTCCGACTGCAGGAATTGCTCGGCTGCCCCGTCCATTTCGCATCCGACACCGTTGGCGACGACGCGAAAGCCAAGTCGGCCGCTCTCAAGAATGGCGAAGTCCTGGTGCTGGAAAACGTCCGGTTTAACAAGGGCGAAAAGAAGGGTGATGCCGAGTACGCCGCCGTTCTAGCCGCGATGGGCGATGTCTATTGCAACGACGCTTTTGGAACATGCCACCGGACCGAAGGTTCGATGGTCGCGGTTCCGAATGCCATGGGAGCCAAGCCCAAAGTCTGCGGTTTCCTGGTCGAAAAGGAAATCCGGTTCCTGTCCGACGCGATTGCCAATCCACAGCGGCCATTCGTCGCCATCGTGGGTGGTGCCAAGGTCTCGGACAAGATCAACGTCATCCAGAACCTGCTGAACATCTGCGACAAGGTCCTGATCGGCGGCGCGATGGCCTACACATTCTCTCTCGCCAAGGGGGGATCTGTCGGCAAGAGCCGCGTCGAGAAGGACAAGGTCGATCTTGCCAACGAATTGATCACTTCCGGTGGCAATCGGTTGCTGCTGCCACTCGACACGCATTGTGGCGACGACTTCAAGGGAAGCTGCAATAAGCAGTTCGTCAAAGCGGGTGAGATCCCCAACGAAGGGAACTGGGAAGGCTTCGACATCGGCCCTGCGACAATCGCCTTGTATTCAGACGTCATCAAGTCGGCCAAGACTGTGGTCTGGAACGGACCGATGGGTGTGTTCGAAATGCCTCCGTTTGATGCCGGGACACGAGCCGTCGCAGAAGCGATCGTCTCCAGCGGCGCAACCAGCATCATCGGTGGTGGCGACAGTGCCGCAGCGATCCAGATCTTCGGCCTGGCTGACCAGGTGACTCACGTCAGCACCGGCGGTGGTGCCAGCCTGGAAATGCTCGAAGGAAAGAAGTTCGTCGCCGTCGAATTGCTCGACGACAAGTAGTCGCAGCTTCGGTCCGTTACCCGATTGCACTGCACGGCTCAAAGCAGCCGTGCAGTGGCTCCATTTAAGCAGTACACCACTGCAGAATGGGTTTCCGCTTGGGCTTGCCCCAGCGGGACCAGCAACTGAGCAGTTACAATACAGCGAGGTTGACCTGGAAACAGCCCTCCGCCCGGCTTGCTCGGGTGGTGGCTACGACTTGCATCTCAGACCCAACGCACTCGTACTCGGAGAGATCGTCATGCAGCGGATCGATCGCGAACAAGCTCGTAAGTATGCCTTCGACTTCCGCGACGAACCGCTGCTGAAGGTTCAGCCGGGTGAGAGCTTTGAAATCGAGACGTACGACGCCAGTACGGGGTTCTTCAAGTCGGCAGCCGACCTGGCGATCCCCGGAAAGCGACCGGGCTTCGACAGGACGCCAGCCCTGGCCAATCCCATCGCGGGTCCGATCTTCGTCGAAGGGGCGGAAAAGGGAGATACGCTCGTCGTCACGGTCGAGGATATCCTCGTTGACAGTTATTCGTGGGTTGCCACAGGGCCTCGCCGCGGTCCCCTCGGTGAATCCACTCGCTGGCCGGAACTCTCCAGCGAGTACACGACCAAGATCTTTCAACATACGCCCGGCCCCAGCGGAACAACGCGCGATGGTACGCTCCACTTCAGTGACAAGATCCAATGGCCGATCACTCCATTTATTGGCACACTGGGTGTCTGCCCTGACCGCGAAGTGACGACCAGCCTGGACGGGCAGGGGGAATGGGGCGGAAATCTGGATATCCGTGATGTCGCACCCGGCAACCGGATTCTGCTCCCCGTCTTTCATCCCGGGGCACTCTTCTGCATGGGTGATGTCCATGCCAGCCAGGGTGACACCGAATTCACGGGGACCGCGGCCGAAACCAAGGCCACAACACGGATCAAGCTGGAAGTGATCAAGGGTCGCAAGACCCCGTGGATGAGAATCGACAAACCCGATTCCATTGTGGCGATCCATGCTTCACGCCCGCTGGAAGTCGCCGTGGAAACGGCCACCATCATGCTGATGGACTGGCTGATCACAGACTACGGGTTTACGCCAACCGATGCTTATTGCCTCGTCAGCACCTGCCCGGACTTCCGTATCAACGTCTACCAGATGTGCAAAATTCGCAGGCTGGAACACGTGGCCGGTGCCGAGATCCCCAAGCGGTATCTCAAGTGATTACTTGACGACAAAATTCAACGACACGGTCGACTGTTTGCCGCTCAATTCATCAACGACTGTCAGCTTGAGGGTATGTGGGCCCAGTGGCAGTCGCTCGGGGATCGTGAACTGATAGTTGTGAAAGTAATCGCGACGCGGGTTGCGACAGAGATCTTCCGTCGCGGCAAAATTCTTCTTCCAGCGGATCTGTCCGTTGGGGCCGACAATCTCAACCAGCGACCGTAGCAGCGTACGGTATTCACCCGACTGCGTCGGTTCACTGCGGAAGTTTTCGATTTCGGCATACAGCAGGACCAGTTGACCGGGAACAAACTCTTCGCGAGGAAATCGCTTGTAGTTGCCGAAGTACGAAATCTCTTCACAGAACGCGGGGTTGCGAATCGTCAGTTCTGCCTGTTCCCGCAGCCTGCGAAGGGCCGTGTTCACAGGGGGAATTGTCTGAGCAGCTCGTTCCTGATGAGTGAGGTCTTCGGAATCGAGCGAATTGGTGATGGCCCAGACGATCTGTTGCCAGTATTCCTGATCCGCCGGATCGAGCGAAGGAATCGCCATCAGCGCACGCTCGGGATATCGAGCGACCAAGTAAAGCATCCTCAGATGAACCTGCCGCCGTCGATATTCCGCTCGTTGAACCGGATCCGTTCCCGGAGACGATGACGCAAGATCTCGTTCCGCACGCGCGATCAGTTGATCCAGTTCTGCTTGCCACGGGCCTGGCGATTTGACGCTTCGGGCTGCTGTCAGTTGAATTCCATCGAGTGACTGGCCCCAATCGTCGTTCTTAGCTTCCTGAGGTGTGGAATGATCGATCTCAGCCGGTTCCGATCCCGCAATCTGCAACCCCTGCAATTCAACGGGATTGTCGGTGCTATCACGGTCGGAACGGAATTGAGCATCGCGAACACCGCCCGCGACATCATCCGCAGCAACTTCGTTTCCGGCCGTCACAACCGACGAACCGGAATTCAATCCTTTCACAATCTCGGGAACGTGGCCAGTAAAATCAGATTCCGCAGGAATCGCTGTGTCGGCTATGTCGCGCCGAGGAGGCCGGAACGACACAACGGCGGATTTCTCTTCAGAATCTGCGGTCGATTTCCCGGATTTTTCCCGATTCCAGTCGCGTCCCGCCAGATTAAGCCCGCGCGCTCCCCCCGCCATTGTGCATCCCGAAGAGATGCACAAGCCAAGCCCGATCAGCAACGGACCGACGGTTCGAAACATCGGGGAAACCCGAGAATCCAGGGTGGTTTTCATGGGTGAACGGCCTGGTGAAAGCGCAGCAAGCCTCTTCCAGCCAGTACCGACAACAGATCAAGGGGAGATATGTGCGGGAAAACTAGTGGAATCTGCCGAACGCAACAAGATCAGGTTCGAGTCGCACTATCGAGGGCATAGCTCGGGAAACCGACAGATTCTGAAATCCTGCAGAAGGGAAACGCAGAGACGCAAGGGTGCAGAGACGCAGAGAAAAGATTCAACCTCTGCGTCTCTGCGCCTTTGCGACTCTGCGTTACCTTCTTATTGCTGGCGCTCGCCCATTGCCCGACCTGGAAACCTGAGAAAGACAGAGGGCGCGGAGATCGCTGAGAAAAGGACTGGAGAGCGAGATCGCCATTGGCCGTTACCTCAGCGTCCTCTGCGTTTCAAAAGCAACGCTATAAACGCAAGGGAGTGGGGCAGAACGATGGAGGGCAGGATGATCGAAGAAATGGAATCACGGCTCTTCATCATTCTGCCCCCGCTGAAACAATTGACGCCTGTTCGGCGCGGGTCTCCCGACCCTGCCGAAACCCCCGACCGCAGGTCTCCTCTTCGGGCTTCCCGACACTGATTGTACGTATCGCAGCATCCCTTGGCCGAAATCGAAATCCATTTGGGGCCATCGACCTCCACATCCTGCGGTACGATCTTTTATTGACCACTTGATATTTCGCCCGATTCTGAGGAATCTGTCTCTGGTAGCACATCCTCTTCTTTCTGAGTCAAATTCGATTCAACGGAATCTCACATGTGGAACATCGTTTGGGGATTGGTCTGTGTCGTTGGTGGTGCCAGTGGACAACTTGCCCTGCGCGGAACAAACAGTTCCGGAGGACTGATGGCAGTCGGTGGCGTGTTGATTCTGGTCGGAATCTTCCAGATGATGAAAGCTCGCTCGGAATAGTTTCCGCCTGCGATCATCGACCGATGTGACGGAACCCCGAGACTCAGGCATGTCCGCTTTGCAGAAGATTATGCCTCGACAGAACTTCAACGCGGCGGGAACACGCCGCGTTTGTCGGTGGGGCGTGGTGTTATTTCTGTCGCTGGCGACGCCGGCCTGGCTACAGGCTGAGGAACCAGCAGCGGAAAAGTCACCCGAAGGGTGGTTCATTCATCGTCGGAAATCGGAATACCAGGCAGGCCCGACGGAAATCAAGGTTCTGCTGCCCGCTCAATTGGAACCCGGTCGGCAGTATCCCGTACTCTTTGTTCTGCCGGTTGAGGCTAACAACGAGCACCGGTACGGCAACGGACTGGCCGAGGTCCAGCGGCACGATCTGCATAACAAGTTCGGCTTGATCTGTGTCGCGCCGACGTTTGCTCATCTCCCCTGGTATGCCGACCATCCGACGGACAAATCGATCCGGCAAGAGACCTATTTTGTGAAAGAGGTCGTGCCATTCATCGAGCAGCAGTACCCGGCCGAAAGGCATGCACAAAGCCGCTGGTTGCTCGGTTTCAGTAAGTCCGGCTGGGGGGCCTGGAGTCTACTTACGCGGCATCCTGACATCTTCGGTCGAGCGGCCGCCTGGGACGCACCGCTGACGATGCCTCGATTTGACCAGTACGGAGCAGGCCAGGTCTTCGGGACTCAAGAGCACTTCGAAACATATCGCGTTCTGCCCGCCATCAAAAAATGTCCGTCTCTGGTAGACTCTTCTCCCAGACTGGTCCTGACCGGATTCGATAACTTTCGCGAGCAGCACATTGCGGCTCATCGACAGCTTGAAGAATGGCAGATTCGCCACGAATACCGGGATGGTCCCCAGCGTAAACATGTCTGGGAAAGCGGCTGGGTGAAGGAAGCTGTCGAACTGCTCGCCAGTCTGAAGACCGCCCCCTGAATCCCACGACTGCTGCCACCGGAGAAACGAAGCCATGGCCACTCATTCGAATGAACAACTGCTCTCCAAAAAATGCGTCCCGTGTGAGGGGGGAGTTCCCAGGCTGACCGCGGCCGAAGCCGCCGCTCAACTGGCCAGCGTGAAGGGTTGGACGATCACTCCTGACGGCGAGCGAATCCGCAAGGAATGGGTCGTCAAAAACTTCATGGCCGGGATCCGATTCTTCGAAGATGTTGCCAGGATCGCGGAGGCCGAAGGCCATCATCCCGATCTGCATCTGGTGGGATACCGAAACGTGGCCATTGAAATCTGGACCCACGCCATCGGAGGCCTGTCAGAGAACGATTTCATTCTGGCCGCCAAAATCGATGCATTGCCGATTGATGCCACGTAGGGCAGGGCGAAAAACTCTTGCAACGTTCAGTCTTCTGATTGGATTATCACCTAGTGCGAGAGTGAAAGAGGGGTTCACGCAAAGGGGGAAGAGGTTGGTGAGAGGCGATATCTGGAATGCTTGAAAACTTTGCGGTGGACTTGCCCAAGAAAAGTGGGCGCGAGGAGAGAGATTAGACGGCCTGCTCG
>JBAWWJ010000311.1:0-6597 GCA_037146815.1 Planctomycetota bacterium | reverse complement strand
TTTTTTCACGTTCTTTCCGAACTCCGCTAAACAGGTTCGCTTACTTGAGGACTAGGGACAAATCGGCCCTCAAAGTATTCGCGAGTCTGCACACGCATCGACAGAGGTTTGGGAAACTGATCGATCAGAGACACGTCGGCCGGAAGTTCTGTTTCGTCAAAATGGGCTACCGCAACTGCCAGAGAATTCGGGATCGCTTCCAGCAGCAAATGAGACAGCATCGTCCCCAGGTCATCGTCGGAGTGCGAACCGGAAATCTTTTCCGGCAACTGTTCCAGCAGTTCCATTTGCCGGTCGCTGTTTCCAAACGAGACCTTACGCAGATCTGCCGCCGAATACGCCCGTTCCGTCCCTTCGCTGTTCTCCTCGTGGCAGAATTCGACCTGTTGTGGAGCACTTGCAACTGGCTTCTTTTCACTGAGTTCGACGCGAGAACTGATGTGGAAGGTCGTGCCGCCGATCTGAAACCATTCGTTGATCGTGACAGTCGCTTCGCGGACCGGTTTCCCACAATGAATGACCGGATTCTGGGCCTGTGGCAGGCACTGAACACGCAAACCCCCATTCACCCAACTGACGTCCGCATGGTCGCGCGAGATCATTTTGTCCCAGGGGATTTCCCAGCCCTGCTTGGCTGTTCGTCCGATCCGGACGACCTGCCCTTCCTCCAGAACCTTTAACAGCCTCTGCGAGGCATCCTTGCCGGAAATGCTGATATTGAGAACGGATGCCATTCTGGCGTGATCCTTTAGAACGAATACGTTTGGTTGGGCTTGCTGATCGTGAGGTGCTCGAGATTCAACTGCTGCAATTCACTGATCACGGCGTTGTAGAACGCCGGCTTGATATGCACCGCGACGACGGGCAATGGCCGTCCCGCCTTGGCATATTCTTCGCGAAACAGCGAAGGGGTCAGGTGCGTGGCTTTTTCTGCCAGCCACCCCATTGAATTCGGAAACGCAGCTTCCAGAAAGACTGCCTTGACGCGGGGATTGTTTCGAACTTTCTCCCAGATGGCATCGGTCGGCGCCGTGTCACTGATGAAAGCCACCGCAGTGGTACCATCATCCACAATAAACCCGAACGCCGGGACGATGTGATTCAGGGCAACCGGTGTCACAGTCATGCCATCGACCTGTATGGACTGACCGTCGGTGAGGGTCACAAATCGAATAAACGGGGATTCCTCGCGCGAAAGCCGGATCACGTCCGGCCAGATGACTTCATTGAAAAAGTGTAACTTGAGGTTTTCGATGACGTGCTCTGACGCATAGACGATTGGACATTGAGGCCCGGGTTGGTAGACATTGTCGATGAAGATCGGCAACGATGCCACATGATCCAGATGCACATGTGAAATCAGAACCGACCGAACCCCTTTTTGTCGTTCGAGTTCGGAAAACCCAATGCTGCCGGCATCGATAACGAGCGTCCCATTTACGACATACGAGGCAGCGAACTGGTGTGCTGCACCTTCGACCGACGACGACAGTACGGTGATTTCCAAGATGTCCCTCGCGGCGGTGTCTGGCAGCAGTTGTTATTGGGTTGGGAGTGAAAAGAACTGGTCATCGAAAGCGTAGCTTCCACCGGGTGGTTAAACAAGAAGTCGCAGCGTAATCAGAGTCGGTACCTTCGGCCCGCCGACAACCTCAATGCCTTCTAAGACTTTTGCCTGATGTCGCGATGGTGAATTTGGGGGCGAAACGGCCCGCCTGAATTCAATATTGCCGTCGCACGAAAGAATCCGACATTGAAAGTTTACAATTGGATTCCCAAGGCTTTGATTCGTGAGGCGAGTGTCGTCGGTTTCATTCCGAGCATCTCGGCAGCGCCGTCGGTTCCGTAGATCTTCCCTTTGGATGCAGAAAGCGCCGCTCGGATGTTGTTGGCTTCCAACTCCCGGATTTCCAGTTCGGTCAGGACTCGCCCCGTGGCCGTAGCATCTTTGCCGGACTCGGGTCTACGCTGCTGATCTTTGGACAATTCGAAGCGCAGGCGTCCATCTGTTGCGACGATGCAGGCTCGCTCCAGTGCGTGTTGAAGTTCGCGAACATTGCCCGGCCATTGGTAGCGTTGCAACTCTTGCACGTTGGCCAGCGTCAATCGAGGAATCGGGCGGCCCAATTGCCGGGCAAAACGAACCAGAAAGTGCTCGGCCAGGAGTGGAATGTCCTCGACTCGTTTTCGGAGCGGGGGTAACTCCATCGGGAAGACACTCAGGCGATAGAACAGGTCTTGCCGGAAACGCCCGGCTTCGGCTTCGGCACGCAGATTTCTGTTGGTCGCTGCGATCACGCGCACATTGATGCGACGTGTCCGCTCTTCACCAATCCTTTCGATTTCGCCTTCCTGGAGAACTCGCAGCAGTTTGGCTTGCAGGTCGAGCGGTATTTCACCGATTTCATCGAGAAAAAGCGTGCCACCATCGGCCAGTTCAAACCGCCCGGCTCGGTCACGTAGTGCCCCTGTGAACGCACCTTTCGCATGTCCAAAGAATTCGCTCTCATACAGTTCACGCGGAACAGCAGCACAATTGACTTTGATCAGCGGTCGGCTGGCTCGCTCGCTGTGCCGATGAATCTCGCGGGCCACGACCTCTTTACCTGTGCCACTTTCACCGAGGATCAATACGGCGGAGTTGGTGGGGGCGACGAGTTCAATCTGGCGTGTGACAGCCTGCAGCGATGGCGATTGACCGATCAGATCGCCAAAGGCCGCTGACTGCGTTACTTCTTCGCGAAGATACTCGTTCTCCTGCTCCAGTCGTTGCTTGAGTGCCTCGATTTCTTCCAGGGAACGGGCGTTGGCAATCGCGGCAGCGAGATGATCGGCAATCATCCGCAGCCACTCAAAGCACGATTCGCCCGGTTTTTCGCGAGAGAACATCGCCAGAACGCCCAGCACTTCGCCTCGGTGAAGTAGCGGATGCCCCACGAATGACGCGATCTGCTCCTGACGAATCCAATCGGGACTGGCGGCCCAGACGTGATTGAGACCGACATCTGCGACTTCGAGTGATTGACCGGTCGAGGCGATCTGTCCCACTTTGCGAACGCCGATCGGAAACCGGCGAAACGCTCCCTTCAGGCGTTGCCAGTCGGCACCGGGTTCCCTGAGAGAACGACCGGCACTGGCCACCAGATGCAGACAGCGCTCACGCTGTGAACACTCGCCCGCAAAACGACACGCCTCACAGTCTCCAGCTTCTGGTGGTTGAATCAGCCAGATTCTGGCGAGAGCAGCGGATGGGGATTCCGCCAGCCGACGCACAGCCAGTGGCAGCAGTTCGGACAATTGATGCTGTCCGGCCAACTCCAGAAGAATCTTTCTGGGGTCACAGACGATTCCGGAAGACTGCACGAGGTTTACCATGTGGTCAATGTAACGATATTTCGTTGTCTATCAACGATATTTCGTGGAACAACGGCTTTTCGTTGCCTCGCCAAAACTCGTTAGAAAACACAAAGCATTTCAAGGTATGTACTTAAAAATTACAGTGGTGTATGGCACGGAAACTGAAGTGCAAGCAGATATCGCCAACCAATCGTCTGGCTGGTAGCAAGTTTCCAGTAAGTTTTCAGAAAGCCATCGACCATGTCCCGCATCCGTCAAATCAATCCCGAATCGGCAACTGGCAAAGCAAAAGACCTTCTCGACGCGGTCAAAAACAAGCTGGGGCTGGTCCCCAACATGACCCGTGCGATGGCGAATTCTCCTGCCGTGTTGGATGGGTATCTGTCGCTCAGTGGTGCATTGAGCCAAGGGGGGCTGTCTGCGAAGTTGCGCGAGCAGATCGCCCTGACGGTCGGCGAAGCCAACAGTTGTGACTACTGCCTGGCCGCCCATTCGGCAATCGGCAAGATGGTGGGACTGACTGCCGAACAGATCATGGACAGTCGTCGAGGAACGGCTGTTGATCCAAAAGCGGACGCGCTGGTCAAGTTCGCTCGTCGCGTCGTTGAAGAACGCGGGCGCGTGAGCGACCTCGATCTTGCGGACGCCCGTCTGGCTGGTCTTGATGACGCCGCTCTGGCCGAAATTGTTGCCAACGTCGCTCTGAATATCTTCACCAACTACTTCAATCACGTCGCCGAGACAGATATCGATTTCCCCAAGGTCCAGGCAATCGTCGATCACCACGAAGCGTGCGCGGCAATCCCCGGATGCGACGAGACGCGGTAGGCCGACAAAGCAATCTGTCCGAGCATTCTGTTACCGAATTACCGAGCCGGGAGTGTCCCCGTCTCAGCCTTACTCATTTTTCCTGAATCCTGTCGGAGAAGAACCATGCAACGCCTCCATTCTGTAAACCCACAACTCGCCCAGGGCCGCACCAGAGAATTGCTCGACACCGTCCAGCAAGCCTTCGGAGTCATCCCCAACACCGCCAGAGTGATGGCCAATTCACCCGCTGTGCTGGGGAGTTTCCTTGCCTTCAGCACCGCCATGGGAGAGGCCAAGATCGGTGGCAAGCTGCACAACCAGGTGAAACTCAGCACCAGCGAAACCAATTCCTGCGACTACTGCACGTCAATCCTCTGTGCCATTGCACCGACTGCGGGCCTGTCAGCGGACGACATTCTGGCGGGTCGAACAGGACAGTCCGAAGACCTGCGTACCGATGCCGCACTGAAATTCTCTGGAGCAGTGTTGGAGAACAAAGGTAAGGTGACCGGACTGCAGCTCGCTGCGGTCCGTAGTGCTGGATTCGGCGATGGCGAGATTGTGGAAATCGTCGCCAGTGTCGTGCTGGGATGCTTCACCAATTTTCTCAACAACGTGGCTGACACGGAACTCGACATTCCACGTGCCGAACCTGTCGAAGCCTGTTCAGCAACGGCGGCATGCAGCAATCATTCATAGACCGGGGCAGAGAGTCGTGGTTCGCTCCGCGAACCAACGCTCCATTATCTTCAGGCAACGCAAATATTCGCGTCATCCTTCGAAGCCTGTGAACCAAGAAGCGTTGGTTCGCAGAGCGAACCACGACTCTCGCAAACCTCGCATTGCTTCGTACCAGTAGTCAGACACTGAGAAATGATGATCGACACCCGACCGCCATTCACGCTTGAGACAGCGATTGCCAAAGTGCGGGCTGCTGAAGATGCGTGGAACAGCCGTGACCCACAGCGCGTTTCCCTCGCTTATTCGGAAGACTCAGAATGGCGGAACCGGGATCGGTTCCTGCAGGGACGAAGTCAAATTCGAGAGTTCCTGGCAGGTAAATGGGAGCGGGAACTCGACTATCGCCTGACCAAGTCCCTTTGGAGCTTCACCGACAATCGGATCGCCGTTCGTTTCCAGTACGAATATCACGATGCGCGCGGCCAATGGTTTCGTGCCTACGGAAACGAACTCTGGGAGTTTGATGACGAAGGTCTGATGCGGAGGCGGGAAGCAAGTATCAACGAGATTTCCATCTCAGAACACGAACGCAAGTTCCATTGGTCGGCTCCCGGTCCACGACCAATAGATGATCCAGGAATTCAAGCTGTGCGATAACCAACGCTCGCACTGTCCCCAGGACAGGCCTACTCCAACCCCAATAAGCCCAGGACCTCAGACATGCGTCAGTTCTCCAGCGACATTGCGTTCACTCCTGCCGTGAAAGCCGTTCAAGCCGTGAAGGGCTCCCGGAATAGCTACTCACGCATGGAAATCGGCGGGAGTTGGGAAACCACTGTCACTCCAGCGCTCACGGCCTATCTCGCGGAGTTGGACATGTTCTACCTGGGGACATCCAATGCCGAGGGGCAGCCTTACATCCAGTACCGGGGCGGTCCGCCGGGATTCCTGAAAGTCATCGACGAGAAAACTCTAGGATTCGCCGACTTTGGTGGCAATCGCCAGTACATCACTCTCGGTAACCTGACAGACAACCCGAAGGCTTTCCTGTTTCTGATGGACTACGCTCACAGCCGACGCATCAAGGTGTGGGGCACGGCCCATTTCGTTGAAGACGATCAAGCGATCCTCGAACAGCTTCAGGATATGTCCTATCCCGGCAAGGTCGAAAGAGCCATTCTATTCAAAATCGAAGCGTGGGATGTCAATTGCCCTCAGCACATCCACAAGCGGTTCTCTCAGCGCCAGATTGCCCCGGTTATTGAACAGATTCAGCAGCGAATCAAAGAACTGGAACTCCAGGTTGCGGCGTTGAAAACGCCGGATTCGCCTCACGAATGATGTCGAATGTCCTCGGGGTAATCGGGCGGTCAATTCCTTTGAGAAATCGCCGAAATTCCGAAAATTATCTCAAATTTCTTGTCCGGTCCGAAAACGGCTGCTGATGAGTACCGCAGGGGAGGCATATCGTTGTGGTAACTCCTGAGTCGTCGTCTTGAGAAAGGTGCAAAATGAAGAGTAAGCCGTTTCTTTGTCGTTTGCTGGTAGCCATCCTTGCGGTTTCAACCGTGGAGATTTCCACCCCGGCCGTGGTACATGCCGCTAATGCGAATGACCTGCTCATCACACTCAAGGGATCTGTGCAATTCCCAAGAGCGACGGGAAAGGCAAAGTACCAGAATCGAAATCGACAGCAGGAATTGCAGGTTGAGGTTGAAAATGTTGCCGCATTGAAAGGCCAGCGAGTTG
>JBAWWJ010000310.1:0-6645 GCA_037146815.1 Planctomycetota bacterium | reverse complement strand
GGTGGCACTTCGTCGCACAGAGACAGAACCTGATCGAGTTGCTCGGCGGCACTGGCGTAGAACGTGTTGTTGAAACATCCCGTGCTGGCGTACTGAGCCAGGGTCTGCTGCGGAGACAACTTGTAGGCCGGGGCACCCGCTTCGTTTCGGGCGTCCGCATGTGGCAGAAATCGTCCAGCAATCGTCTGGAACAAGGTCTTGTTGGCCATAGTTCTGTTTCCTGTTTCATTGAGCCACTTGTGCGAATCTTGAATGACTTTGCAGTAATGCACGCCCTGTGCCAGAAGCCGGTTTTTCCAAAAAGAATTCGCAACAGGCCTGAAATACAGGTGTTTGTGGCGATGCCCTGAAAATGGCGATGTGACACGGCGGATCAATGGCGATACGATGGTATCGTGATTTATACTATGGGATAATCTTTGGATCGGCGTCGTGCGACGTCGATCAGGAACCCCGAGCTGTCGGTGTCAGATATCGCCGAATAATTTCACGTGGCCATTTTCCGGCTGATACTTTTCGTTTGAGGTCTTCTTTGAAAAAGTCCCGTCCCATCGTCGTGATTGGCATTCTGGGAACGCTTCTTGATCGTGCCCGGGCAGGTTCGGATCGCTGGCAGGGATGGCGACCCACTGTCGGGATCTGCCAGCATGAAGATCTGCTGGTTTCACGATTCGAACTGTTTCATGAAAAGAAAGAGGCAACGCTGGCTCGCACAGTCACGGCAGACATCGCGACAGTCTCGCCAGAAACGACCGTCAATCTGCACGAACTCTCGTTAAACGATCCCTGGGACTTCGAAGAGGTGTTCGGGCAGCTTCATGACTTTGCCCGTCGGTATCAATTTGCGACCGACAACGAGGACTATCTGATTCACATCACGACGGGGACGCATGTCGAGCAGATTTGCCTGTTCCTGCTGGCAGAATCGCGTCACTTGCCCGGTCGGTTACTGCAGACATCTCCGCCCCCGCGGAATCAGCCGGGTGAGGGCTCCTATCGCATCATCGATCTCGATCTCTCGCGTTATGATGCCCTGGCATCGAGGTTTTCGGTTGAGCGACAGGAAGGTCACGCATTTCTGAAGTCGGGGATTGCGACGCGGAATACAGCGTTCAACTCGCTGATTGAGCGGATCGAACGAGTCGCCATCGCCAGTACATCACCGTTGTTGCTCACCGGGCCGACCGGTGCTGGCAAGTCACATCTGGCGCGGCGGATTTATGAGTTGAAACGTCGCCGCGAACAATTGCAGGGTGATTTTGTCGAAGTGAATTGTGCCACACTTCGGGGCGACCAGGCAATGTCGGCATTGTTTGGTCACATCAAGGGAGCATTTACGGGAGCAACATCCGCTCGCCCGGGCCTTTTGAAAGCAGCCGATGGTGGCTTACTGTTTCTGGACGAGATCGGGGAACTCGGTACTGACGAGCAGGCAATGCTGCTGCGAGCCATTGAGGATCAGCGGTTCCTGCCCGTCGGAGCCGACCACGAAGCGGAGAGTCACTTCCAATTGATTGCGGGAACCAATCGGGACCTGCAGGTCGAAATTGGCCAAGGAAAATTTCGTGAAGACTTGCTCGCCCGGATCAATCTGTGGACGTTCCGTCTGCCGGGCCTGGCCGAACGGACCGAGGACATCGCGCCAAACCTCGACTATGAATTGGAACGCCATTCGACTTCGACCGGTCACAAGGTGACGATGAACAAGGAAGCACGAATCCGCTTTCTTGAGTTCGCAAAATCTGCCGACGCGGTCTGGTCTGCAAACTTTCGCGATCTGGGCGCGGCTGTCACTCGAATGGCCACTCTCGCCAGCAACGGTCGAATCGCACTGGGTGACGTCCATGAGGAACTCGGCCGACTGACAGCTTCGTGGAGCAGAACGAAATCAACGGAACCCGATGTTCTGCGTGAAATTATGACAGAAGAACAGTTGGCAGAGCTGGATTTGTTCGATCGTTGTCAGCTTGCAGTCGTGGTCCGAGTCTGCCGCGAGTCCGAGTCGTTGTCTGCTGCCGGCCGAACATTGTTTGCAGCATCTCGGGCCAAAAAGAGTCAACCGAACGATGCCGATCGATTACGCAAGTACCTGAGCCGATTCGGACTCTCATGGGATCAGACGCAGCGATGAGTTTTTCATCGAGACATTCCTAGTGCTGTGACCGGGTGGCCGGCGTGTTTCAAACGATGAATGCAATGCATGCATTAGCCGGAACGCGCTAGCGTCCGGTTTCGAATGTCTACGATGTTCACCATGTCCAGCCAACGATTGGACCGATTCCATCTCAGTCGGCCGGAAGTTCACAATTTTGGGCAAGTTCTTTTGGAGTACATTTTCAACATCGACATGAGGAACACTCATCTCCGCTGATTTCCACTGATCAGACAGAGAAAGAAATGGCTTTCACGGCATACTCGTTCGACACATACTGGCCGTTCATGTCCTCGTGTTCGGGATCAGTGTGAATCAGTGGCGATTAGTGTTCCCAATCTCTGACCTCAAACGACAAGTCGAACGAACGAATTCTTGATAAACTGACGAGGCATCTGCCACGACATCAGGATCATTTAGGGCTTTCACGCAAACTGTTGAGGTTCACCATGACCAGGTTGATGTTTTGCTGTCGTTCCCTCTTGCTTGTCATCGTGAGTCTGATGATTGGTGCCGATGTCCGAGCCCAATCGCCTCCGGTCAGGACCGGACCGCTGGCGGATGCGTTTTCACCTGCTGTCTGGCGGAAGGAGCGGCGGATCATTGATCTGCATCAGCATATCGAGACACAGCCTGCCCGGTTTGAACGGGCTGTTCGCATCCTGGATCAGGCTGGGGTCGGTACCGGGGTCATGCTGGGAGCCGGCAGCGTCACTCACAAAGAGGGAGAGCAATCTGACTTCGAGCGAGCTCGTTTGATGGCCGAGAAGTTGTTCCCCGGACGATTCGTGCAACACATGATCCTGGACTACAAAGGCTGGGACGAGCCCGACTGGAGTGTTCGAGCCGCAAAACAAATTGAGGAAGGGTATCGACTGGGAGCATCGGGCCTGAAAGAATTCAAACGACTGGGCCTGTATCTGAAGGATGGCAGCGGAAAATTGATCAAGATTGACGATCCAAAACTCGATGCCGTCTGGAAGCGATGCGGCGAACTGGGAATGCCGGTGTCGATCCATGTCGGTGATCCTCGCGCGTTCTGGCTTCCCTATGACGAAAAGAACGAACGCTGGGCGGAGTTGAAGGACCACAAGAGTTGGTGGTTTGGTGACCCGACACGCTATCCAACTCGGATGGAACTGTTGGAAGCGTTGGATCGCGTCATCGAACGTCATCCCCGGACAACGTTTGTCTGCGTTCATTTCGCAAACAATCCGGAAGATCTGGACTGGGTTGAACAGGCTCTTGATCGCCGTCCTAACATGCACGCAGACATTGCTGCACGGATTCCTGAGGTGGGTCGCCACGATCCTGAAAAGGTCCGTCGCCTGTTTCTCAAGCACCAGGATCGCATCCTGTTTGCGACCGACTTCATGGTCTACAACAAACTGATCCTCGGTTCGGGCGGTGATGCCGAGCAACCGACCGACGAAGATGGTATTGAATTCTATCGCAAGTGCTGGCGATGGTTCGAAACGGACGACCGCAACTGGGCTCATATGACCCCGATCCAGGGAGACTGGACAATCAGCAGCATTAACCTGCCCGCCGAAGCTTGTCGCAAGATCTACTTCGACAACGCGCGAAAACTGCTGGCCCGTTCGCTGCCGCTCCCTGTTGTGAAGGCCGTCCGTATCGATCGGGATTTCGCGGTCAATGGACTGTTGGATGAACCCGAATGGAACCAGGCAGCACCAACTCGGCTGGAATATCAATCGGGTGACAGTTCCGCCCGCCCGGAACTCAGCACACCGGTCCGATTGCTCTGGTCCGACAAGTATCTGTACCTGGGCTATGAGTGTCCTTTTACGAAGCTGAATGTCTTCGCGCCCGTTCAGAAGGAAGAGCGGATCGGGCTGTGGGATAATGATGTGGTCGAAGCCTTCATCGGTTCCGATCCGCAAGTTCCAGGTCGCTATACCGAATTCGAATGGGCCCCCAATGGCGAGGCCCTGGATCTGAAGGTCGATTTGCCCGCCAAGGACTTTGCCTGGACTGCAAAGGGGGAATCGGCCGTCACGATCGACGAAGCCGCCAAAGTCTGGCGCGTCGAAGTTCGGCTCCCGCTGACGGCACTGTGCGACAAGCCGCCGCAGCAGGGGACTCGCTGGCGCCTGAACCTTTATCGGTACGACCGGGAACACAAAGCCGGACTGGCGTTTTCACCGACCTTGAATCGGACGTTCCACACACCCGAGCGATTCGGCTGGCTTGAGTTCTGACGAGGTCATTGACGGATCGCGAAAACCAATGGTCAGTCGACACAGCCCACGTTACAGCAGCCAGGCAACGCCGATAATCAAGGCGACAAACATGCCAATGATCGTGACAACGCAGCCAAGTGGCATTCGAGCGGTTTCAGCACCAACCACTGCGTTGAACCGAACAAGTTCTTCCAGTTTTTCATGATTTGTCGGATGCCCGCAATCACATGGACCGAACTCCTCATAACGCAGTTCAAGACAACCCGGACAACGACCACAGCAATCACAGTATGGCAGGTCGCACTCGGGACATTGTTTCACACCTTTGGCGCGTTTCTCGCCGCAACCAAGGCAACTTCCACAGCCTGGACATACTGGACGAGTCGGTGCAACAGCGGTGTTACAGCCCGGGCAGAAAATCCAAGGCAAATCAGTCATTTAGCAGCCCTTCCCACGACAATTGAAGCATGCTCGCACGAACTCTTGCGTGATACGGACGAACTAAATGAGGTCATTGACGAATCGTCAAAGGCGATTCAGGAAGGCGACCAGTTCCTTCACCTGCTCTGCTGTCAGAGCTGCGCCAGTTTGGTGTTGGTACTTGGAGAAGACTTCCTCCAGCGAGGTCGCACGCCCATCGTGGAAAAACGAACTCTGCTGGCTGAGTCCCCGAAGGGACGGTGGATTGTATTTTGAGCCCCCGCGTTCGTCCGCAAGATTCACATCGACCACACGCGCCGATGTGAATGTCGGCCCCTTGTGACACCGGGCGCAGTCCAACTTTTCAAACAGCACAGCCCCTCGTTCGGCCAATCCCCTCGATTCAGCGGAGGTCTCCTCGGGCAGTGGAGGCACTGTCGACAGAGTGCGCAGATAGGACTCCAGATCGTCAGCTTGTCCATCAGTGAGCGGCTTACCCTGCATGGTCGAGCGGATGGAATGCTGAATCTGTTCTCGCAGGGTTTCGAATCGACCGTTCCACGCATAGGGAGCCGTATCGGCAATGCCACGCAGCGTCAGGACTCGCTTGGGAGTATCGAAGGTGCCATCGGTGAAATTGTCATTGAGTTGTCCGTTGGTGTGCCCATCAATGTGGCAACTGGCACAACTGAACCAGCCATCATGCGACAATCTCGCATTGTGAAACAATCGTTCACCCCGTTCTGTCGGTGTTGGATCAGGATGGGGACCGAGCGATATCGTACCGACGATGTCTCGCAGGCCGGCCACTGTGATCGAGTCACTCAGGGAGTTGACAACATATGTTCGAAAGTCGTCTGATCCAAGCACCACTGACGTCGGACGCTCGCCCGTGGGTAACCGGATTCCGAACGATCGGCTGCCGTCGTCGAGCAACAGTTCGTTGGTCCCGCTGAGGGCAATGGCGATGCCACCCTTGGGGCGAATGACAAATCCAGCCGGATCACCCGCCCCTCGTTCCGGACCACCAAGAAATTCCAGTTGGGTGCGATGTGAGATATTGGCTTTCGGATCGAGCAGATCGTCCAGTGCCAGCGAACGCAGACAGTTGACCATCAGTCCACCCCAATGGACGTCATCCAGGCTTGAACGAGCACCCCGGCTGAGGATCTGATGGGTCATTATAATGCGTGGCAGGGAAGGATGGCGACTCAACTTTCGAATCCCATGTCCCAGGATTTCCCTGACCGACTCCAGGCGACCTTGGTCGATCTTGCCCTCGGCCAGATTGACGACAGCCAGCTTCGAGCCGAATGCGTCGGCGACAATCAGTTTGCCAGCGTCGTCGATCAGCAGCAGCTCGCGTGGGGCAAATGGGAGCCTGACCGTGGCAACCACGCTGGTATTCGGTTCCTTCGATTCCAGCCATCGAGCGACATCGACAACACTGATCGCCTTCGACCAGAGTGACGCCACACAGGCGCGTGAGCCATCGGCAGTTATCCGAATTGTCACAGGATAGGGGCTGATATTCAGTCGCTTGACGACAGTGAACGTGTCGTCGTCGCGACGGACTGCCAGCAGTTCATGCGTTTCTTCATCTGTTATCAGCAGCAGATTCTTGTCGACAGGCGAGACTACCAGATCCGTCAGTCTCTTGCCGACAGTTGTTTCACTTCGGACGCTCATCCTCTTTGCGTCCAGCAGCGACAACGAGCCGGATTGCTGGTTTGCGGTAATCAGTTGTCGGCCATCATCGGTGATGACGAGGGCCACAGGACGCCGCCAGTGCGGGACCGTTAAATCATCTGCTACTAAACCTCAAGTAAGCGAACCTGTTTAGCGGAGTTCGGAAAGAACGTGAAAAAA
>JBAWWJ010000309.1:0-6718 GCA_037146815.1 Planctomycetota bacterium | reverse complement strand
AACCAACCACATAAGCAGTTGACGCTGTTCGACTTATAGCCGGACAGTTGTGACCTAAACTCTATAAACGCCCACTGCGGAGGTTGCCAAAGATCGGCCACATCGCCAGATGGCTGGAACAGGCATAGATCGGCACGTTGCTCCAGATGGAACTCAGTTTTCCGGCCAAAATCAATGCCGACGCATCGACATTGGAGTGATGTCTAACTTCAGAGTTCATCTGGATCATCGAAACCTCGTACATTTTATTCTGGAGATGGAGCAATCAATCGATTGGTGGTCGAGAAGTGTAGCGGCATCCGCAGTATTTGCAGCATTCGCTCTGTCTGAAATCGGACCTCACTTTGCAGTCGGCAATTCCATCAAATACTGGCCGTAGGTGTTGTTCTGCATCGGCTCTGCCAGTTTCCGGAGTTGTTCCGCGGTGATATATCCCAGACGCCAGGCGATCTCTTCCGGACACGCGACTTTCAAACCTTGGCGAGCTTCGAGAACGCTGACGAACGTCGACGCATCCAGCAGCGACTGGTGAGTTCCCGTATCGAGCCATGCGGTGCCACGACCGAAGATTTCCACTTCCAAAGTTCCGCGCCGCAGATATTCGCGGTTGACGTCCGTGATTTCAAGTTCCCCGCGAGCCGACGGCTTAAGTGACCGAGCAATGTCAGGAGCATCGCTGTCATAGAAATAAAGGCCGGTCACTGCATAATTCGACCGGGCGACCTTCGGCTTTTCTTCAAGCTCTTGCGCCTTGCCTTCGGCATTCAACACAACCACACCATACCGCTCAGGATCACGGACATGGTACGCAAATACGGTCGCACCACTATTCCTGGCGCTGACAGCCTGAAGTGACTGAGCCATATTTTGACCGAAGAAGATATTGTCGCCCAGCACCAGGCATGATGGGGCTCCTTGCAGGAATGAATCGGCAATAATCAATGCCTGGGCAATCCCCTTGGGCTCGGGCTGCTCTGCATATTGAAACTGCAGACCCCAATCGCTGCCGTCGCCCAGCAATCGCTGGTACGACGGAAGATCTGTTGGCGTACTGATCACCAGGATCTCACGCATCCCCGCCAGCATGATGGTAGAGAGGGGATAATAGACCATTGGCTTGTCGTAGATGGGCATTAATTGCTTGCTGACGACTCTTGTCGAAGGGTGCAACCGCGTCCCGGATCCCCCGGCCAGAATGATTCCTTTTCGTGCCGCTGTTCCGAAGTTCTGATTCACCACGATGACCTTAGTAAACATGCTCCAAACCCAACCGGGGTCGTTCTGGCGGTCACTGACCATGACCGGACTTGCTGTATGGTATCGAAGGCGAAGACCTCGGTCGATGCGGAAATTCGCTGGGCGGTTCGTTAAGAATCCCGGCGAATGACTTGATTCGCACGAGTCAGCGAATCATCTCACGTATAAGTTTTGCGTATTCACCGCAATACCAGAGAACTCCGTCCCGATTGCCCCACCAATCCTCAGGGCCAAAACCGTCGGTGGGGCAACCGACAAAGTGAAGGTGTTGCCGATGGCCTGCCAAGGTACGAAAAAAAATGAGACGTGTCCGCCCTGCTGCCATCAGCACCCATGGAGGTCGGTACCGAGTTTGTGGTCGAGGTGCAGCCCAGTGTGTAGAGAAGCGTTGAATGAAGTCCATTGGAAATCATTCTTGTATTTCACCCTGTACATTACGATGTACAAGGTGGTATCTGAAGATGGCTTCCGTTGTCGTACGTCACTGGTGGCGTAGGCATATGCGTCAATATCAGTGGTTACCATTTCCCTGACGCAAAGGCCTGATACCTAAAAAAAACGGATAGCTCTGAGAGCTATCCGTCCTTGGGATTGGAGCTGCCCCCAATTCCTTTCTATCTGCATTCTTGGTCTATGGCATTCTTCTTCGCGCGCCGAATCCAGGCATCCGACTTGCCGAAGTGCCGGACCGCGTCAGCCATTGTTACACCCGACTGGCGTAGGAATTTGGCGACCTCAATCGCGTTATCCTCGGCCCAATTCGGCTGCAATTGGCGGCCGTCGATCTGCATCGCATCGACCCCCGCAACTTCCGCAATCTTGAGCGCAGTCACGACGGTCGGCTTGCTCACATGAAATCGTGCCGCCAGTTTTTCCAGTGTACACGGTTCAGCCAACCGTGACTCTGCCACCTCGATCGCGTGTTCCTCCGGCCAACTCAGTTTCTTTGGTGTCTGCAGTTCGAATGTGCAGAACCATTGAGGGTCGAAGCCGTCGAAACGATCGACGCGAATCGCAGTGTCCTGGTGCAGCGGTGACGGGCTTTTTTCGGAACATGCCGGGCGGATGCGACTCCCTCGAGTTGCCAGGAAACGGGGCTCCTCGACTTGAACAGCAGATAAAGGTATTACATTAGAATACAGCAAATCTGGGGGCAGCAGAAATGCGAAGTTTGCAATTCGAATTCGGATCTTTCCGGCCAGATCGACCTCGATGAAATCGACGATGCGCGACAGCTCGATATTGGCTGAGGGGGCGTTCTGGCTCGTCAGGATCGCCGCAATCCTATTTAACTCTTGCGCGACACGCGCCGGACGACAAAGTGGCTCGAACTCACCCTGGCGTTGTTGTTTACTCCGCTGACAGGCTTCGATTTCTGTCAACCTGGTATTGATTCTGACGAATTCCTGCTCAAGATGTCTTCGCAGTTCGGAGTCCAAATCCGGGTTCATCAGTGACTTGGTGATCCCAGCCTTTTGCTTGGACAACTGTCCCTGTTCGGCTTCAGTGGCCGCCGTTTCTGATGGCTGGGCCTCCTCGAATCGTTTCAGTTCAGTTTCAACAAGGTGCAAAAAGTCCTGGAATACCGGGCTCTGCGAAACAGCTTCCGGCGAGATCTGAGTTGGTGCACCACTTCCAGATACAAATAGCCGCTGCAGAATGATCGACATCACTTCCCCACGCAACCAAGGTTCTGGAACTGCAGCACGATTCGTGCAGATGCCTGAGGTGACATGTGGACAGCGGTAGATTGCATGACGTGCCCGCTCTGCCTCCGTCGTTCCTCGAGTGGCTGCGACCATCGATCGACCACACTCTGAGCAGACCACCAGCCCGCTCAATGGATACTTTACGGCGACGCCAGGCTTCTTTCTCTTTTTTTTGTCACTGTCACACGTAGTTTTCCGCTGACGTTGCAACGCAGCCACACGCTCGGCTTGCGCTCGCGCAATCAACGGCTCGCAGAAGTCATCCACGATAAGCCATTCGTCAGTCGGGGTAGTGTCAACGACACGAATATCGTCTACGTACCCCACTGCCTGCCTGCCCCATTCAAATCGCCCCACGTAGATAGGATTCTGCAGAATGCGAGAAACAGTTGCCGGATGAATCGGCTTCATGTAATCCGGGATTTGTTGATCAGAGTTGAGTTCCGCAGCAATCCGCCCTCCTCCCCAACCGCGTTCGTCGGCCAATTGGTAGCAACGTTCTGGTAGAAATCGGGTAGCGTCGTCTGGTACGAGTCGATGATGTTCAACTATTCGAGATCCACGTTTTTCGGTTCCGCAGGGCTCGAGCCGATAACCAATCGGAACCGGTCCGCCGGGCCAGCGTTTCTGTCTGACCGCGTCTCGTTTGCCGCGACGAACCATATGTGACTTGACGACATTCTCCCGATTCCCTCGCCAACTGTCGATCATTGAGATCAACTCACCATCGGACGTTGTCGGATCGCGCAGCTCGGATTCAGCCGTCACAATCACAATGCCGAGTTTGGCGAAATACGCGCGTAACTGGTAGATATCATCGGTCCTCGACAGCCTTTCCATGGTATCGACCAGTATTACGTCACATTCGATACGACCTGACTCCAAATCACCGATCAGCTTCTGCAACCCAGGACGTCTGGAAGTCAGCTGCCCGCTAACTGCGAAATCCGAATACGCGTTCACTTCGATCCACGGCAGATTGTTGCGTTTGATGGTCTCTCGCGCGGTTTGAAATTGTT
Source organism: Planctomycetota bacterium (assembly GCA_037146815.1). GTDB lineage: Bacteria > Planctomycetota > Planctomycetia > Planctomycetales > Planctomycetaceae > Schlesneria. The sequence continues at coordinate 2,733 of JBAWWJ010000309.1, read as the reverse complement.
GCTCATTGGAGCGGGGGTTCTGCATGTCCGTCGACACGCGTCCATACAACATGTAGCGATTCGCTGCCATACGGTTAAAGGTTCGTCTGCGTAGCATAGTTATCCAATTCCTTCCGATGACACCGGGAGTCGTGAATAGTTCGAGCTACAATCACAGCGAGCCAGCGTAGCAGGCGATCACGATCCGCCGCACAACGACGGATCACCATACAATCGCTGTCATTGAGGAGCTCGTTTTCACACGGTTCCGCGAGTCCAGTTGAAGTTCTCGGCATTACTGGCCCTTTCGTCGAAAGGTCGCAAATGCCGACGACGGCCCACTCGGCCGCCGTTAAGTAGGCATTCGCGCAGGGAGGAGATTTGACGTAGCTCGGGTTTCAGCAGATCGTCCGAAACAATCACAGACGATTACCAGAGCGATGTGGCAGAGTTGCGGAGCGACATTCACGGTGAATGTCATTCCCGCATAAAGAATTGCGCCAGCAGTTCGAGTGAGATTTCAGCGTGACTCTCTTGATGACAACGTCGACATCGAGTGCTGACCGAGGCAACGCACGAAGCGAGGTTTTCAACGGCTTGGCACTCAAGATCGCCGCTGCAGGCCTTGCATCTATTCTCTGCGTTTTTGAGAAACTCCGTAATCTGCGCTACCACGTCTTCCGAAGTACCGGCAGGTACCGAGGCGCGTAGCAATACGGAATTGTTGTTTGCAGTGTGACGATTCTCAGCTTGCTGATTTCTCTCATTAGCGTACTGCTGTAGCCCCAACAGGATGCCTTGGACAAAGTCGTGATATTCCTGCCTGTCCGCATAGGTGCCTGTGTCGTTTTCATCATGGGTTGTATGAGTGAGGAATGCTCCTGCGACCGTCATAAATCCACGATCGTCCATGAGATTGCCGGAGACTGGATGCAATGCCAGAATCTGCCCGCCGAAAACATCAGATTCAACGCGACCGTCGTCGTGCGCGATAGGCTGGTTCTGCCAGTGCCAGAACCGCAGAAACCGACTGCTGAGTTCATCGAGTCCCCGTCGCTGGAGTACGGGTAAGATGTGGACCCAGGCGTTCGCGTAACAGCGGTAAAAGCTGACTTTCGAGGAATAGGCGAACTGGTTCAAACATAGGCGGCGCCACGAATGGCCAGCCCGTCGTCGTACTGACTCCGACCACGAATGGATCTGGTTTACAAAATCCTGTGTTCCCTGTTCGGGGTTACGTCGAAATCCTCGAACTCCCCAACCTAGGATGACGTTGAGCACCGCGCGGATGAATTTGACTTCATCAGTGGACAACTGCGTATCGCTCAGTAATCCGCGGATTGATGTCGCGATGGAGTTCCGATCGACTTGAGTGGCTGGTACCGGAAGAACGAGTTCGGCCGATTCGTGATTGCTCCACGTCTCGCGTTTAAGGTAGGCATCGTGAAAAACCATTTGCAAGGCTTTATTGTTCGCGAACAGTCCGTAGCAACTGGCCAGGAGGAGATGCTTGATTTGGGACTCTTCTCTGTTTGCTCCGGAACCCTTGGCGGCGCGCCACCAGAGGCCGATGCAGTTTCGAAGATTGGCCAATTCTTCGTCCGTTGCTTGCAGCCCTTTCCGAAGTTCTGACGAATTCATCCAGTAGTACTGAATTTCCCCGACTTCACCAAGTTGCAGCGGACGGTGCCAAAGTTCAAACGGAAAGACTCGCCCGTCGAGTGTCACTTCGACCGTGGTTCGTTTGGCAGGCTGCCCCTTCGAACCCGAATTACTTTCCATCTGTCACTCCGTTTCAGGGCGTTGACCTGCAAATTTGTCGAGTGCGCGAATGCCTACCAGGCAAGTTGCTTGCGGTGCTTTTGAATCCAATCGTGGTTCATCCGACAGGCGACTCACCAAGGCTCGCTGAAATGAACACCAATTTCACAAGTGATCTCCAGTCGACATCCTGCCCCCCGGCAACATGGTCAGATAAATATGGCCCGCGTCATCGGTTGGAACGCATCACCGAATTCCCCCGCGGTGTTACGCCACCAGCAAAGGTCCGTCTTTACTGGAGACGCGATCACTATGTATTGCAGTGGTGGGATCCGGGTGTCAAGCGGAGTTTGTCAGATCGAGTCAACGGAGACTTGGTGGCGGCCTTGACCCGCATTCGCGAAATTGAAGCCAAGCTGCATGAACGGGGAACATCTCAGACAGGTCGTCGTCGCCTGAGTTTCGTGGAATTACTGGACGGTTTTGAACGCGATCTTCGGCAACGGTCGGATGCCGATGAAATCGATGTGCGGACCGTCCATCGCTACCAAAATGCACTGGTTTATTTGCGACGATTTGTTGCACAACCTGTAATTGCAGCCCAATATCGCCATCCGGGACGCGTGGACCGGGAATTCGTCTTGCAGTTTCTGGCATTTCTCAAGTCACAGACGGTCACTCGCAATGGCGAAAGCGAAGGAACGAAGCGACCGCTGCGGAGTGTTGATTACGTGCTGGAAACCACCCACGCGGCATTGGCATGGGCCGCTGATCCTGAGCGTGGTGCGTTGCTGGACAGCAGTTTTCGGAATCCGTTTCGGGGACAGGCCCGTGCCGTGCGGACGCGGGCCCCCGATCCATGCACTGCTCCCGCGATTTCGATCGAAATGGCCGCGAACTGGTTGCAGGCCTGTGATCCGTACCAGCGTCGTTTATTCACCCCTCTGATTTTGTTCGGATTGCGGGCCGCAGAATTGACCTGGGTCCTCGCGG
>JBAWWJ010000308.1:0-6784 GCA_037146815.1 Planctomycetota bacterium | reverse complement strand
CGAAAATGAACCCCCGCGACGGATTCACCGACGAAGAATTGATGGCATACATCGATGAACGTTTGCCGTCGGACCGGGCCGCAGAAGTGGAACGCCAGTTGAGAAATTCCAGCCCGCTGTCGGGTAGGCTGGTCGACCTGCTCGAGAGAATGGATCGGGGCGATGTCACCATTGGCGGGATGTGGCGGCGTGGGCGGTGGAGTTGTCCGCCTCGCGCCGTGCTGGCAGGCTTCGTCAGTGGCAGACTCGGAGACGGCCTGTCGCAATACCTGAGATTTCATATCCACACGGTGGGTTGCCGGATTTGTGAGGCAAGCGTTCAGGACTTACGCCGGTCAGATGGGGAAGATAAAGGATTGCAGCGAACTCGCAAGATATTCCAGTCTTCTGCTGGCCGGTTACGAAATCAGCAGGGGTAACCTGCTTGCGGCACCACGCTCGCATTTTTACCATTGGGCCGATATTGGGTTGCGAATACAGAATTTAGACCTCGTCGGACCCCGGAAGCGATGGCAAGGTGTAAAGTTCTGACATTCAGCCGGTTTGGTCCAAACGATTCACGACCCTGTTGCGTAAGGTCGGGCATCTTCGAAGTTCTGCGTCGCAGTTCGCGCGGTGTTCGACGGAATTCCGGATTGTGATGCGAATCAGCAGGTTTCGGAACAATTCATACAGTCGTTAAATTGTCTTTCATTCAGTGTCCGTTCGAGTTCTGGAAAGTGAGCGGGAGCCCGCATGAGCCAGTCTGGTCAGTCCTCTGAATCTGTGATTGAGATTCGCAATCTGGGCAAGGTCTATCGCGATTTCTGGGGCCGCCCGAAGGTCAAAGCGGTGAATGCTTTGAGTCTCGACGTCCGTAAAGGTGAAGTCTTCGGATTGCTGGGCCCCAATGGCTCTGGCAAAACCACAACACTGAAGCTTTTGCTGGGATTGCTTTTTCCGAGCGAAGGGGAAATCAAGATCCTCGGCAAGTCGGCGGCCGACGTCGCGAAGAACGAGCGGATCGGGTATCTGCCCGAAGAATCGTACCTGTATCGATTTCTGAACGCTTACGAGACGCTCGACTTCTATGGACGCCTGTTCGACATGCCCGCGTCGGTCCGAAAGGAACGCTCGGAAAAGCTGCTGGATCAGGTAAAGCTTGCTCCTCAGGCTCGCCACCGACAGCTGAAAGAATACTCCAAAGGGATGACACGCCGAATCGGTGTGGCTCAGGCCCTGATCAATGACCCCGATCTGGTCATGCTGGATGAGCCAACCAGCGGCCTGGACCCGTTGGGCAATCGCGACATGAAGGACCTGATTCTGGACCTGAAAAAACAGGGAAAGACGGTTCTGATGTGCAGCCATCTGCTGGCCGACGTTCAGGACGTTTGCGACCGGATCGCAATCCTTTATGGTGGCGAATTGAAAGTCATGGGACGGGTTGATGAACTGCTGAAAGCTCAGGACGAGACACAGATTCTCAGTTCCAAGCTGACTCCTGAAGCCATCAAGGAAGTCGAAGCCGTCCTGAAGAAACACGGCGCGAATGTTTTGAAAGTGGATCAGCCGACCGCAAATCTGGAAGACCTGTTCCTGAAAACAGTTCAGGAAAGCCGGGACCGACCCGGGCATCGGACCGTCAAGGAAGGCGCGAAGTCCTGATTTGGTGCAATCTGGTTTTGCTCAATCCGCATTCATCATCCACTGACTAGTTTCAAAGGCCTTCAACAGCCATGTCATTTGACGCGCAACCCATCGTATTCAGTGAAGCGCTTATCGCGTGGCTGGTCACAGCCGGCGGACTGCTGCTCCTCATTCTGGGAGTCTCGTTCCTGAGTGCTCTCTCGCAGGGGAACTCGGGATTGAAGATGTTCTCGAGCGAGGCTGGCGGGGTTTTATCCGACCTCATCAGCCTTTCTCCTCGCCGCATCTGGGCCTTGTCAAAACTGACGTTTATCGAAGCATACCGTCGAAAAGCCCTGGCGGTCTTCGTCGTATTTGCCCTGCTATTCATGTTTGCAGGCTGGTTCATGGGCGGCGGAGATGGCGATATCACGAACGATCAAGTCAAGGTCTATGTCAGTTTCGTGCTGCGAGCGATCAGTTGGTTGACACTGCCAATGGCACTGGTGCTAAGCAGTTTCGGTATTCCTGAAGATATTCGCGTTCGCTCGCTCCATACGGTCGTCACAAAGCCCGCCCGCCGCCTGGAAATTGTCATCGGGCGCGTGCTGGGATTCGCGCTGATCGGGACCTTGGTACTGAGCGTGATGTCGGTGGTCGGCTGGATCTGGATCGTGCGGGAAATCCCTGCCAAGGCTCAGGAGATGCTGGTCTGTCGCGTCCCTGTCAAAGGTGATTTGACCTTCATCGACCGAAACGGCGTCCCTGCAGAAAAGGGGATCAATACTGGGGATATCGTCGACTTCCGTAGCTATATCGAAGGGGCCACCAAGGCACGCGCGATCTGGACCTTCAGTGGTGTTGGCGAGAACAGTCTGGATGCCGAAGGAAACCTGAATCTGGAAAACCAGTTCTTCGCCTTCCGTAGCTACAAGGGGGACATGAACCACCAATTGCTTTATGACTTCCAGTTCCGTAATCCCGAAAAGAAGATTTCGTTCACGACCAACCCCATGGAAATGGGCGAATTTCGCGGTGTCCGAAACAAAGTTCCGCGGAAGCTGGAACGTCCTGGCGACGACAAGACCTACGATTTGATCAAGGACTTCGTGACCTCCAAGGGGACCCTGACAGTCGAAGTTTCGTGTATCGATCGCGAGCAGTATCTGGGTATGGCACGGCCCGACCTTTTTATCCGTCTGCCTGATCGCAGCTTCGCCGCAGGATACTTCAAAGCGGTCCTGGGGATTGAGCTGATGATGATTCTGGTCATTCTGATCAGCGTCTGTTCCAGCACATTCCTCAAGGGTCCCATCGCAGCGTTGCTGACGTTCGTCCTGCTGATTCTGGGGGGCGAAGATTCGCACAAATTCATGGATCAACTGGTCACCGGACGATCGAAAGAGAATACCGAGGTTCTCGATCAACAGGTGAAGCAACTGGAGGCTGCATACGTTGAAGCCATGAAGATGCCTGAAGGCAACGAAAAGGACACGGCAGTGCAGGCGGCCAGAAAGCAGCTTGAAGTGAAGCGGAACAAGCTGCAAACGATCAAGGACGGATTCAAAGGGGGAGGCTTCTTCGAATCTATCTATCGTATCTACACTCACATGAACGACACGACGGAACTTCCCGAAGGGAATCCCGCCATGACCATTATGGTGAAGGTCGATGATCGACTGACCGGGTTTCTGTGGCTTTGCAAACAGATCATACCACGGCTGGCGACGTTCAATAACATGTCTGAGTACGTAGCGAACGGGTTTGATGTCCCGTGGGATTCGGCGCTGCTCCCCTGTGTGTTGATCACACTGGGCTATCTGCTGCCGTGCATCCTGCTGGGATATTTTGCTCTGCGTGTTCGTGAACTGGAGTCCAAATGAACGGGTTGACTTCTCAACAGCGAAAACTGACGTATCTCGGTGGCATCCTGGTGCTGCTGATTCCGATCATTGCGCTCGGCTTGCCTTCAGACGGCAAAGACGGGACCGGTGGAAAGCTTGCCCAGTTGCGAGCCAGGTATGAACTTGGTGAGGCTGACCTGGGCGATGTCGATCCTTCGAGCGCCACGATGAACCTTGTTCTGCTCGGCATGCGCGGTGTCGCCGTGAATATGCTGTACGCCGATTTTGAAAAGCAGAAGAATGCCAAGAGGTGGGACGAAATGGAGGCCACCACCAAGTCGATCGTTCGCTTGCAGCCCCACTACGAAAAAGTGTGGGAAATGAACGGCTGGAATCTGGCCTACAACACCTCGGCCGAATGGGACGCGGTGCCCGATCGTTACGGCTGGGTGAAAAAGGGTGGGAAATTCATGCGCGAAGGGGTCAAGCGGAATCGCAAGTCGACTCACCTTCAATACCACGTCGGGGTCATCTATCAGAAGAAGATCGGGACTGCTGACGAATCAACGTACTACCGTCAGTACTTCCTGCATGATCCAGATCCAAAGTTCAAAGGGGGCGTGGATCATGAATTCAACCCCGAAGAACTCGACAACTATCTGGTCGCCAAAAAGGAATACCGCAAAGCCTGCGATATCGAAGATACAGAACACAAGCCACAGCATATCACCGACCGGTCGTTGTTCCGGTCCACGCCGGCACGCTGCCAGTTCGACTACGCTGCGGTTCTGCACAAAGACGGAAAGTTCGGTGAAGAGACTCAGATCGCCTGGCAGGAAGCTTTGTCTGACTGGACTACGAAATACGGTCAGGAAGTCTTCAGTGTCCCGATCGGCGAACTGGGAAGCGGCCTGAAGTTCGATATTCGCATGGAAATGACTAAGGACGAAATCAAGCGAGAAGTCGCCAGCCCGGACGATGTGGTCCACATGATCGACATCGTCGAAAAGTACCGCAAGATGGTGAATTACTATTACTGGCGTACGCGAGGAAAATGCGAAGCGGAGCAGGTCACTTCCGAATCGCATCGAAACTTCTATCTGGCGAATCAGGCCTACAAAAACCAGGACTTCATCAAGGCTCGTGACTTCGCCTTCGCAGGGATGAAGGGCTTCGACGACATTCTCAAGCGATCGGAATTCCTCGACCTGCGATCGGAAGAAACCCTGGTGGAAGAATGCCTGCTCGGTGTGACGGTCTGGAAAGACATCTATCGCCTGAGCCAGGAAGAACCCCCTGCTGATTACCCGCTGAAATGGCTGGTGAACGAGTATCAAGCAAACGAGCAACTCAACAAGAACGTGACGAAGACGTTCAAGCGAATGTACCTCGACATCAACAAGTGAGATGCAATCCGGCGATTTGCTTCCATCCCACAACCGTATCGCTGGTATATCGCAGGTCGGGGTGAGGCAACGCCGACGCAAAAATGACAAGCCCCTTGTTTTACAGGATAACCCTGCAAAACAAGGGGTTTTTGACTTTGGTGATGCACGATACCGGATTCGACCGTGCCTCATGGCGTGCAGGTCAAAACCGCAAATTCTGTCGCTAGCGATGAACCGGCGCTGCAAATCGTAACCGATTGAGTTCGCTCGGTTGGTGGGGCTGTTGTCGAGTCTACTTGAACCGGTTCGGCGAGATATTTTGCACTTGGCGGAACCATTCGGGTGAGTATGATCGCCGGGAATGGAAGTGCAGCGTATCGAGGAACTCGAAGTGCGGTATATCACGAAAACTCTGGTAGCGTTTCGTAGTAACTGGTTGCGCCGCAATCTCCATCAAAGCTGACAAAACCATGATATACCGCAAAAATGCGGTGTTGTTTTACCGTACTTTTATGGTCGACTATCTGTTCGCCATCAAACCTAATGCACGGCACCTGAATGTTCGAAAATTGGAAGAAGCTTGACCAATGGGGGCAGCCAATCCCTGACTCTGTGTTCTCGGAAATGATCCGTGTTGAACTTGACCCGCAAATGTTGCGTCACCGAGTTCAGAACAAAAGTGATACATTGCGCCGACTTGTCGAGGAACTTCTAAACTCCTACTCCGACGGCGACGTGATTCTCTGGGTAAACAGTCCGAAGAAAGATTGGGAGGAATTGATACGCAGCGAAAGCTACGTATTGTTACGGAAGGGCTTCTTGGTCTACGATATTCTGCTCCGCATGAACTAAGGCACATTTGCCTTGGCACGATTGTTTCTTCACCTTCGCTACGACACAGTCAGCCCAAAACGCAGATGGCGAACAAAACGCTGAACCCGAGTTGCCGATGACGGGTTCTTGAAATGGAAGCTCGCCCGCGGCAACCGGGTTAGCGTAGTCGTTATCCGACTAAACATCTCCACCCCGGAACTAAGCACGTGCCCGAGATTCCGAAGTCCGTTCTCAATCAGTATCTCGACTGCACGGACTGCATGGGAACAACCCTCGTCTCAGATGCTTTTGATATCGCCTTCAGATCGTGGCCGCAGCAGATGTGGATTGCATACCACTGCCCGACATGCAATACCGTCAACCATATCGCCCTTGCACCAAACACAGTAACGCAGGGATATCTCGACGGTGCACCCAGTCCTTGTCTTATCCCAACGCGAACCATTAAATTTCCCCAACTCTCGGTTGCTGGTACAAGTGATGGAATCCGAATCAAAACGCTGAACCTGTCTTGGAGTATCTCGGCATCGCCCTAAATGGTAGACTCCAGTAAATGAACCGTCGGATAACCAATAAGGCTTTGACTTCGCGTGTCCGGAGATTCGGCGGGGTGGCCCAGACGTCGCTTTGGACGTCTGGGTTTACGAGAGGAAAAATATAAGTATGCCTGCTCCGAGTTCCTCTTGTGAACCCAGACGCTGAAGCAGCGTCTGGGCCACCCCACCGAACATACCCATCACGGTGTCTGGTGTACTCGCTGGTTTGTAAAGACCGAATACGACTTCGGTTTTAACGAATGGTATTTTCGAGAACAGTCGCATCAGGAGATGTTCCTTTCTTTCGTCCCCTTGATAAACTGGGGCGATCGCTTCCCCGACTGATCGCCAGTCGCAATCGGAAATGCGAATAACACCATGTACGCCGAGCACGCGATCGGCGTTCCTGATATGGGACATCTCTCGCGCGTGCCGAGTGATGGCAGCCGTTATTTCGCTATGAACGAAACCGAAGCAAAGCGGTGGTGCTACCTCTTTCAGCGGGAACAAGCGGGCACCATCACTGCACCTGAAATGGCGGAACTCCAGCAACTCAATGATGTCCGCCACAAGG
>JBAWWJ010000307.1:0-6796 GCA_037146815.1 Planctomycetota bacterium | reverse complement strand
GAGAGGGAATCACTCGTCATCAAGAATGCAGTGCTGAATGAAAGCGTTGATGATTCGATCTTCGCTCCGGAAGGATTAGATTTGCCTGCTGGTACTGGATTTCATGAACATCCACCACGAATTGAAGGGGCTCGCCTTTGGGATGGCGAAAAGCTACGAGCCATGACCAACCGAGATTTGGCGACGATGTCCAAGGCTGAAACCGGTCCTCTGAAAAAGCCACGTACCTTTCGGTGGTTTATTGCCACGAATCTGGCCGCCTTCGGAGTGGCTGCTGGGTATTTTGCATTTCGCAAAAAGGCGATTCGGCCTGAACAATTGACGTCTGTTGGCAACACTTCCGGCTCGGCCAGCGTAGAGTCCTGAGTGATCGGACGTCGAGTAGAGTTGACCGGTGAATACCACTTCCTTCGGAATCATCTCACCCGTGCTGTTGAGTTCGAACTCTGTTGAACCGGTCACTCTGAGTATTCACCGCGTCCTTCGAAGCCTTGAACGTCGCAGGTGTTGTCACAATGGTCGATGTTGTCGCGGAATTCGGTTCCGCTGGCAGATCCCTGGTGGCCTTTGACGCCCTTCACACAGTAAGTCTGGTTCATCGCCCCGATCGCAGATGCGACGTCTTCCAGTTCGTTGTTGACGTTGAGTGCAACTTCCGACAGTCCGACGATCATCCCGAGAACTGCGATCGTTGAGACGAGCACGAGTTCCGCAGAGATGATGAAGCCGGCTTCGTCGTGAATCAGGGTGTTGATGAGCTTGGTCATGGTGTCAGGGCCTTTCTGAGGTCTTGGTTTGACTGGCGAGTGATTTCATCTGTTTGCAGTTGCTGCGTGTTTCGCAGGATGAACAAGATGTAAAGCAGATTGAATGCCAGTCACGTTCTCTGCGGTCAGAAACTTCCTCTCCGCATTACACGAAGCAGCGCAATCTATTTCTGAAAATAGAGTTGCGCGTGTTTTCCGCAGATTAAAAAAACGGTGGTCACGTAAAATGAGAATCAGGCGTTTGGTGACTTACGGAAACGTGCGACGTAAACCCGACTCCGCAGATTTTCCGTAACCCATTCCATTGAAAGTTGTTAGCCCTGACTCATGGGCCGCGTTGCCAACGTTGCGAAACTCATTCATCGCCAACTTCGAACCGTGGATGAGCAAGCAGGAGGTTTGCGTAGCTTTTGCTGATTAAGTTGAGTCTGTTCGAAATTCCGTTCATTCCGCTGGAATCGCTGTTACCGCTGGAATCTCTGTCATAGCCCGCAGAACCCTGACACCTCGGACAATCGTTGCGACGATGACAGATATCGTGAGTGAACAGAGTCCATGTGTCGAAGGCGCGGCCCGCGCGGGCCGACTCGCGTGGTGAGGTTTCGGCGGAATCGCCGCCAGCGCCGCGATCGATCACTGGTGGAATGGGACAAGGTTCAAGCCTGTCCAATGGGGAGAAATCGTGATGAATCTGCGAGGCAGTGACCGTTTGCGAATGCTGTTGTTGGGTGCCGCAGCCGCAGGTGTTTTTGGTCAGCAACCTGGGTATGCCGCTGGTCCAGCGCCAGCCGTGCCTGCTGCCAAGAAGTCCTTCTTTCACCTTGGCAAACCTGCATCGCCACCGCCGCAATTACTCCCCATGACCGAAGCTGATGCAACCATTCAGCCGGTAGCCAGAACGGAAAATGCGCCGGCATCGGGTTCTGGTGAGAAAAAGTCTGAAGTGATGCGGCAGCTCGAACTTTTGTACCAGCAAGACGGGCGCGAAATGCCCGAGCTGAATACCGACATCAAGCCGACTCCTGTTCCGGGACCAAACGGTTCCACGCCGGCGACTGGTTCGAAACAGCCTGCGGCGGCTCCTTCACCAGCGGCTGGCATCAGAACCCAGCAACCTGCGGCGGGACAGAATGTACGAACACCGCAGACAACACCCAATCCGCCTCAAGCAGCGGCTCCAGCGGCCCCTCCTGCCAAGTCCAAGAATCCCGTCGTGGCATTCTTCAAGAAGTTGGCTCCTGGCAACAAGGATCCAAAGCCGACAGCAGCACCAGCCCAGTATCGACCGGACGTTGCACCCGTTCCACCTAGAATTGTTCAGCAACCAGCACAGCCACTGAACCGTGTCGCGACCGTCAGCGCGGAACCTGGATTGCCACTGCTGGACAGCCAGCCCCGAATTCCAGCGTTTGGTCCGCCGACGACTGATGCGCTCCCCGCACCGTTGGCAACCTTGGAGATTCCACCGGCTCCCGTTGGAGCCCAGCCAGCACAAGTGGCCGAAGCGAGTCTGTTGCCACCTTTGCTGGTGGAACCGATGCCAGCAGGCGAACTGGCCAGTCTTCCCTCAACGGATTCCGGTACTACTGCCGAGCCAACAAGTCCGTTCTCGGAAATGTCGGAAGCCGAAGCCGATAAGAAGAGCGAGAATCCGTTCACCGGGCTGACGCTTGACGAGGATTCCGGCAAGGCATCTCCAAAGAATGTTGAACCCGCGAAGGAAGCAATCCCTTCAAGTCCACCCGAGGAAGATCCATTTGCGGACGAACTCAAGAAAATGGGGATCGTCCCTCCTGCGGTTGAAAAGACCGAGCTAGCCCAGGGAACGGATCCTGCCAAGGCCACCGAGCCCGCTAACAAGCTTGCTCCTCCCAGCGATACACCCACCTTCGATGGAATCGAAGATCAGGACACCCGGGAGAAAATGAAGAAAATCCACGAACGAGGCAGCATGAAAGGGCTGAAGGGATTCTGTCCGGTCTCGCTGCGTGACCAGCGAGAGCTGAAGGATGCGAAGCCTGAATTCCACTCTACGTTCCGTGGACAGAAGTTCCACTTTGCGGATACCGAATCGAAATTGAAGTTCGACGAAGAACCCGCTCGATTCGCTCCGGCCGCCTACGGTGCAGATGTGGTCGCTCTGACCCGCGACAAGGACGTCGTAGAAGGGTCACTCGATTTCGCCGCATGGTTTAAAGGACGACTCTACCTGTTCGGAACCCAGGAATCGCACGATACGTTCGTTGCCAATCCCGCCGCGTATGCGACCCCAGCGGGGATCGAATGATCTCCGTGTGATGTGTTTCAGTCGTTAATGTGATGGCCCGGGTGACTCAGTGTCATCCGGGCCGTTTTCATTCTCGCGACTCAATTCGATCACATCTGAATGATCGGCCCGACAGCGGTCTTTACCGGTGGAACCCAACCTTGTGAAGCAGGATCGCACGTCCGGCGAACCAGAGTTTTTTCCATTTGGGAAGTGATACGCGGCGCGAAAACACATCATAGTCGCGACGCTCGATTTCTCGCAGCAGCCCGCCATAGATATCGAGCATCGCTCGCAGGATCGGCTGCCCATCGGCATGCAGGCAGGGAAACAATTCCTCGGCACGTTCGTAGTACGTCTTCGTCCGCTGGACTTCGAATTCCATCAGTGATCGAAACCGATCGTCCAGTACATTGGGCCACGGTTCGCTGTCGGGATACCCAAAACGGACAAAGTCTTCCCTGGGAAGATAAGTCCGGCCAAGTGACGCGTCTTCTCCCAGATCGCGCAGGATGTTGGTGAGCTGTAGTGCAAGTCCACAGTCAATGGCGATCGACTTGGCGCGTTGATCATGGAAGCCCCAGATGTGAATGCAACAGAGGCCGACAGCGCCTGCCACCCGGTAGCAGTACTGTTCCAGGTCAGCAAAAGTGGCGATTTCCATTGGATGCAAATCCATCTCGACTCCGTCAATCACGGCCAGCAGATATTCCTGCGGGATGTGAAACCGGGCGACAACATCGGCCACTGCTGGAAGTGCAGGGTGGTCGTCGAGCGTCGCCATTTCCGCAGTCCCCGGGATCTTCTTACCGGCATTCGTCTCGGACAGACTAAATGCCGCGAGAACCGATTGGCGCCACGCTTTGAGCTGAGTTCGGCGGAGTTCAAGCGAAATTGTCGGATCGTCACCCAGGTCGTCCGTGACTCGATTGAAGGCGTACAGGGCATTCATTGCCCGGCGCTTTTCTGCAGGTAACGTCAAGAACGAGAATCGAAAGTTATGCGCGGTCCTTCCCGTCAATTGCGTGCAGTATTCATAGGATTCTTCAAGGGACAGCATTGGGGAGATTTCGGCTGGACAAACGCATCGATCAAGGAAATGAACACTTTCGGACGAACCAGCGGTTCGTCGGGTTATTCTGTCTAACTTGTGCGGGAATGGAAACTGACGGACATGAGATCGTCCGAAAGTCATGCCATCGCTTGGCTGACCAGTTCCGCCGCCATTCCTGAGTCCGTCACCTGGCGACCTGCTATCGGAGCAGTCGGATGCGTTCAGTGTCTGGCAGTCGCAGATGCATTTCGTAATTTCCGATGCGCAGTCTGCCTGGTTTCGAGGGAAGGTGAACCAGAAACGGCTTTCCCAGCAGGAGTGAACGATTGACGGGAGCTTCATCCCAGCGACGACTGTCGTGTGAGACGGGGCTATTGTCTCCCATGACAAAGTATTCGTCGTCTTTCAGGACAAACGGGCGATTGATTCCATGACGGCCGCGTGACGTTGTGTAATAGACATCCCGATAAAGTTTCAACTGGTCGACTCGCAGATCGAGGCCGCGTGCTCCCAACCGGATCGGATGGCGCGGAACAGGTGTTCCATCCGGAATTGTGATTGGCCACGAGGGAAGTGCGGGCTTGCCGTTGATCGCGAGGACAACCTGTTGATCGATCAAAGACATCTCGACGGTCGCCATCCCCTTGTCGATCGACTTGGGCCATTCCCCTGTGGCCACGGCAGCTTCGCTGTCACCAACCAGCAGCCGAACCTCGCGACGACTCGCATCCAGAACGCATGTGTAATTCTGATGTCCATCGGACATTTGCAGGGCAAATTCACCTGATCCACTTTGGAAATGGACGCGACAGGAAGCCATGATATCCCGGACAGGATTGGGGATTGTCCCACCTTCGGCCGGGTTATAGCCATAGTCGTCTGTGAGGGGGGCGACATGCGACGATTCAAAAAGCTGGCGCATGGTCGCATGAAATCTTTCGTTGTCTGTCAGCCCTTCAATTTTCTTGAGCGATGATTCCGCCATCGCACCTGTGAAACTGAGCGTCTTGGCGAGGGGTGCGTAGACAAGTCCAATTTGAGGAACTTCAGACGGCTCCACTTCGATCGGCCACTCATCGAGCGTAACCGAAGATTCGTGAACACCTCCCGAACGAACCCAGTGGCGGTATTCAATCCAGCGGAAAGGTTCCTGGTCGGGGCGTCGTTCATGCCCCTGTTGCAGCACGAATCCATTGTCATCAACCTGCCAGCCCGCAGGATGGCGAGTCTCACGCATATCAACGGCATCGTCGTTTACGGGTTGCCAATGCGGTCGAAAACTGGCATCACGCTCTGGGCGATGATCGTGATCATGCACCAGAATCCGCATCGCCCGTTGCTGGTCGTAGTCCTTACGAACCAGTTGACCATCAATAAAGACGTCACCATCGTTGATCTGCAGTTGTTCGCCTGGAAGACCAACGACACGTTTCACGTAGGCTTCGATTGCCTTGGCAGGATTGCGAAAGACAACAATTTCCCATCGCCGGGGCTTGTAATAGAGATAGGCCTGCTTGTTGACGAGCAACTGGTCACCGTGGTTCCGGGGAACATCACTCAGGTCAATTCCTGTCTGACCGCAATTGGGGCAAACCGCGCGAGACCGTGATCGTTGCAACTCTTCTGCCTCGCCAGGCTCATCTGTGTCATAGGCCACTCCAAAGGCGAACAGATGTTTGCACGTGGGGCATTCGACCCGCTTGTGGAAGCCAAGCAGACAGGGGGCCATGGAACCGGTCGAAATCATGTAGCCTTCGGCCGCAAATGTTCGAAACAGCAAAACCGCGATAAACAGTGAAATGAACGACTCGGTCAACGAACGAAAAATACCGCGCTGATCGGGATCGAACGGAAGTTCGTCCTCCATCGGTCTGGATTCGTTTTGTGAGCCTGAAATCGAACTCATGTCACCCGCCATGGTGCTGATACCGCCAGCATGAGCATCCCTGCGGGTTGCTGTGCGCCATTCCCCCTCGGTAACCAACCGACCCTGAAGACTGGACCCGAGATTCTAGCGAAACCGTCGCGCAGCGGGGAATACCATCCCCCGCGCTAAGACAGGTATCCGCAGAAATTGATGTAAGTCGTTTGGCGGCAACATTTCAGTGAATTTGAAAACGGGACTCGCCAGATACTCAGAAATGATCAGATACATGGTAAGGTCGGACGCAGGGTGGCCCCGGTGGCCCCGGTTGCCCGTCCTCGGGCTACCGGGGTGGCGCAGCCAGAGGAAGTTTTCGTCACTGAACCAACTGGATCGGGACTCCGACGGATCGATGCCACTCGTACCATCGTGCGGAACTCCATTTCCAATCTGTCGTAGCAGCAACCAATCCGGCGCGAACAGGATTCTCATGCATATATTGCAACTTCTGCATCAGCTTTTCTTGTTCGTAGATCTCAAACGCATAGTATTTTGGCTGCCAAAAGCGGTCTCCCTTTGGGAAGTCGGCAGAATAGTTGGGTGAGGTCTGGCGATACCAGTCTCGCAGACCGATGCTTGATCGACGTTTCAAGCTGTGCATGAAGGAACTGAGTTGACCAGTTTTGGGCAACCACACGAGCGCATGAACGTGTTCGGGCATAATCACAAACCCGACGCAACTAGCTTGGTATTGTTCGAGCACTTCGTTCAGCCAGCCCAGCAGAATCCGTTGTAACCGTTCACACCCCATCAGCAGTGAGTGAAGGTCCCTGCTTGTGATTGAA
>JBAWWJ010000306.1:0-6856 GCA_037146815.1 Planctomycetota bacterium | reverse complement strand
CCGAAAAATTTGCCTCAGACCCAGAGATCGGCAAGATGGAAACAGCACATCCGTTCGACTCACATCCCCCGCTGTCACAACGGCTGAGTGCTGTCGGGATCGAACTGGATGAGAATGTGGCCCGGTCTCTGCTCACTTCGAAGGGCGATGGGGGCTGGTACCGGATCATCCCCAATGCGGAAGAACTGGAGTGTCAGCAATGGCAGGCGTATGAAGATCGCTTTCGACAGTATCACGAACAATCACTTCCCTATCGGTTTTTACCATCCACTCCTGAAGAGCAGGCTGTCGTTGAACGGGCGTTTCCACAGATCAGTTTTGAGGGAAAAGAGGGAATATTTGCTTTCGACTTCGAAAAGATTCATTACACAACCTGGATCACACCCATCCGTTTCAGTGAACTCGTCAGTTGCGTTAACAACGAGGGAACGCTGGTTTTCGAATACAAGCGAACTGTGGCGGACAAGAAAACCGTCAAACTCAGTGATTTCACCAAGGACGTCCAGGCTCAGGTCCTGGATGCATTTGGGGGGTATTACGGACGATATCTGGCTGCCGACCAGTATCAAAAGGAACTTGCCGCCGCAAACGCTGCTGTAGAACAGGCGGGCAACGAGTCGGCCAAGTAAATGCAGGAACCTCAAGCGTCAAGTGCAGCGGCATCCGCGGCAGCGCGTCATTCAAACCGAGGTGTCCCGACCAGGGAAAACAGGATCACCTCTTCACCTGTCAACGTGCTGATGTCGTGGTGCATGCTCAGGACTTTCACGCCCGAAACTTCGTAGACAAGTGACTCAAGCATCGGGCGGGCGAGTTCCAGCAAGTGGTTTCGCGAGTCCTTGATCAGGTCTCGCCCTTTGTCGGCGGACAGCGATTTGCCGAGTTGTCGTTCGGCGAGCGTCAAAGCCCCACGAATACGAGCCACCAGCAGGTCCTTGATGAAATGGGAGACGATCTGTTCGGATCGCCATCCCAGGTACTCCTCTTGAAAGCGGACGACTCCATCACAGATCGCGGCTTCACTTTCCGCTTGAGTCAACATCCGTGACGGGCGTTTGTTTCGAATGCGTCGTGCCTCGTCCATCGGCAATCGCCCTGCGACGTTTGGCCGGGACACCATCACGGGGCCTCGAGAGGTCGAACTCGCCGAGGTGACGGTCGGAACGACACTCTCCAAGACCTGTTTGATCGCATCGAGCGACGCCGGCTTGACGAGGAAATCGTCGAACCCTGCTTTCATCGCCTGGGCTTTGGATTCGTCACTCTTCTGGCCAGTAATCGCAACGATCTTAACCTTGGCAAAGTCTGACACCAGACGAATTCGCTTGACGAAGCTGCAACCATCCATCTCCGGCATCAGCAGATCAACGCAGATCAAATCCGGCTGAAACGTCGTCGCAACATCGAGCGCCTGGACTCCTCCATAGGTGACGTGGACCTGATGCCCCAGCGCTTCCAGAAGCAATCCGAGGGCATCTGCGCCGTCTCGATTGTCGTCAACGATGAGTACACGTAATGATTTGTCGATTGCGTTCATTGATGAATATTCCCCGCTGCTATCTCAAGTGTTCGACGATTCTCATTTCACGCGTTCAGAAACATTCGCCAGGATCTGCAACAATTGTTCCAGGATCGCAGGCTTGACCAGATGATGATTGAAGCCTGCCTCAAGGGATGTCTGCCGATCAGAATCCTGACCGTAACCTGTCAGAGCGACGAGGACCGTCTCCTTGAGATCCGGGTGCATGCGAACCCGTTTTGCAACTTCATATCCATTCAGACCAGGCAGGCCGATATCCAGCAACATCACGTCGGGCTTGAATGCGTCGGCAACCTCGATCGCCGCCAACCCGTCACTCGCCGTACGAACATTATGACCATGGGCTTCCAGCAGCATCGAGAAGCTTAACACTGTGTCTGGATTGTCGTCCACGACAAGGACACGCAATGGACGTGAAGGATGCAGGCCCGCCGCAAGAGACGACAAAGCCGAATGGGGAAGTTCTGTTGTTGGCAGCGGCAGTCGGACGATAAATTCGCTCCCTTTCCCCAAGACACTTTTCGCCTCCACCGTTCCACCATGCAGTTCTGTCAATCGGTGAACCAGTGCCAGGCCGATTCCCAATCCCCCTTGCGAGCGGTCCAGGGATCGTTCTGCCTGAGTGAACAGGTCGAAGATGCGGGGCAACAGCGACGGGTCGATGCCGACACCATTATCACGCACACGAATGACCGCGCAGGGGTTCCCACCAGATCGACGTGAAGGAGCGATGACGACCTCGCCAAGTGAAGGATGAGGCTTTGTGTGATCGAATGCGTCTCCATCCTCGGCACTCGAAGTCTGATAGTCCGGCCCCACGAATCCCGAGTCCTCGGTTTCGACAGTCAGCCAGAGATGTCCTCCTTCGTCCGTATATTTCGCGGCGTTGCTGAGTAGATTAACCAGGACTTGTTCGAGACGTGCCGCATCCGCAAACAACCAGATCGGTTCTTCAGGAACGATCACAGACAAGTCATGTCGGCGCTGCGTGATCAGCGGGCGTGCGGTTTCGATTGCCCCGTTGACGATATTACTGACGGCACATCGTTCCAGGCGAAGCTGCACTCGACCTGTGGTAATGCGAGACACTTCGAGAAGATCATCGACAAGATGTTGAAGCTGTCGCAACTGTCGCTCGATAATCGACCGGGCCTGCTGTTGTATCCGCGATTCATTCCCCTGTTGCAGTCCCAACAATTGAACCGCATTGGCGATGGGTGCCAGAGGGCTGCGCAGTTCATGGCTGAGCATCGCCAGAAACTCGTCTTTGCGACGATGCAGATCTGACAATTCCGAGGCCTGACCGCGTAACAGTTTTTCGAGACGATTGCGGTCGGTGATGTCGCGGATATTGAATTGAATGACGCTTTTGCTGTCCTCCTGATAGGAGTTCGCAACGACTTCAACTGCGATTCTGCGTCCATCCTTCGATTCCAGCGGCAGGTGCTCATAACGAACGTAGCCATTCACCTGGAGTTCACGAACCGCCGCTTCATTAGCAGATTTGTCGCTGAAGAGACCGATCTGCCACAATTCCAGTCCTGAAAATTCGTCGTGTGAATACGCCAGCAACTCTGTCATGAAGGGGTTGGCATCCACGATCTCACCGGTGGTGAAATCGACAATCAGAATGCCGTCTTTGGCAGTCTCAAACAGACGGCGGTAACGATTTTCCGAAACGTGTACGGCCAGTTCTGCTCGCTTCAGGACCTGGATATTGGTATTCGAACCAACCCATTTCACAATCGCACCGGCGCCGTTCCGCATCGCCCTGGCCCGGTTGATATGCCATTCATACTCGCCGTCAGCACGCCGAAACCGACTTTCAAATTCGAAGGGCTCACCTGTATCGATCGAATGCTGCCAGGCCTGAACATTGCCTGCCAGATCGTCGGCATACACGATTTGCTTCCAACCGGAACCTAAAATATCCGTGATCGGCAGGCCCAAATATTCACCCCATTGCGGGTTGTAGTAATCGACTTTTCCGTCCGACGTCGCCGTGAATACTTTCTGTGGCATCGTATCCAGAATCGACCTCTGCCGATGTTCACTTTCGCGTAAGTCGCTTTCAGCTCGCTTGTGTTCGGTGATGTCCAGATTTGTACCAACGACCCATTCCGCATTGCCATTTGCATTCGTGCGAACGGTTTCCACGGACTGGATAAAACGGCATTCGCCGTTATCCAGCCGAGTAATGCGGAATTCGCGATCGCTGCTACCAAGCCGTCGAACGGTGTCCTGCAAGACGGATTCCTGTTTTGGCAGATCCTCAGCCAGTACAGCGCTGGCCCAGGTCCCGTATGCAATGTACCCGTCTTCCGTCGGAGTAACGCCATAGATCCGAAACATCTGCGTATCCCACCGAACCTTGTCGGTGATGATGTTCCATTCCCAAAGCCCCACAGAAGTCGCCTCAATGGCCAGACGCATCCGTTGCTCAATAGCCTTCAGATGCTCCTGGCTGCGTTTGCGGTCGGTGATATCCAGAAGCATGTTCAAACCGCCAGTGATCTCGCCGTTCGTGTCGCGCAGCGGGGTGGGATGGGGTTCGATCCAACGGCGAGTCCCATCGGGGCGTTCGATGATGAATTCCTCACCATCAACAGCTTGACCTCCGTGAAGCATGATCGCCATCGGGCACGATTCGTGTGGCAATAGTGTTCCATCGGCGGAGAAAATTTTCCAACTGACACACCACTCGTCGGAATCGATAATTGGTGTTCGACCGGTGAGTTCGATACACGCGGTATTGAAATGAGTGACGCGACCTTCCGCGTCGGTCGTGTAGACCGCTGCTGGAAGAGAATCGATGATTTGCAGGAATAACCTCTTGCTTTCCTGCAACACCACGATGGATTTCTGGACCAGTGCTTCTTGTTGCTTTCGCTGGGTGACATCGCGAAAGACCAGCACGACGCCTGCCACATCGCCTGAGGCGTTTCGAATCGGCGCGGCGCTGTCTTCAATGGGGCGTTCGCTCCCGTCCCTGGCGATCAAAAGCGTATGGTTCGCCAATCCCACGATAACGCCATCTCGTAACGCTCGTACTGACGGGCTTTCGACCGCCTCACGTGTCTTTTCGCTGATAATATGGAAGACAATCTCCAGTGGTTGTCCGACGGCGTCCGCCTGGGTCCAACCACAAAGCGATTGAGCGATCGGATTCAGGAAGGTGACATTCCCTTTGTGATCCGATGTGATGACCGCATCACCGATGCTGGAAAGCGTCACACGCAGCCAGTCCGGCTGATCATGTAAGCCGGCATCTGATCGATCGTCTTGTGACATCGTTCCATCTTTCTTGTCGCGTGAAAACAAAAAAGCCGACGTGATCGATTCCATGGGATTCGATCACGTCGGCTTACTCGTCAACCTGCTCCCCGACAAATCGGGGGCATTTTTATTGAGTCTTCCGAAATCGCAGCGTAAACACGGACCGGGGCATCCAAACGATGCCGTGCCCGTGTCACATCCTTCATAGCACTCAAAAGGAAAGAAGATACATCAGTCGATCATTTGGATCATTTGGGCCGTCTTCTCTTTCGCTGAAATGGCACACGCGCGTTCGGCGCGGGTCTCCCGACCCCGCCGAAACGGTGGACCGCAGGTCTCCTCTTCAAATCAAGCAAGACCGTTGGCAGGACGATGTGGGGCAGAACGATGAAAAATCACGGTCAGCTTTCAGCGGTCAGCAGGCGTAAGCAAATGGTTTGATCGGTTCAGGGAGGGGCTCGCGACGTGATTCGGCTGGGGTGCCCATGATGTCATTTCCGAAGAGGGGCTCACGCAAAGACGCGAAGGGAGGTCGTCTTCTCTTTCGCTGAAATGAATGCACGCGCGTTCGGCGCGGGTCTCCCGACCCCGCCGAAACGGTGGACTGCAGGTCTCCTCTTCAAATCAAGCAAGACCGCTGGCAGAACAATGTGGGGCAGAACGATGAAGAATCACGATTGAGATCTCTTCTACTTTCAATGGACTTTTTTTGTGGGCCGCTTGTTTGCCGACTCATCGCAGTAAACTCATCGAAGAGAAGAGGAGACCTGCGGTCGAGCGTTTCGGCGGGGTCGGGAGACCCGCGCCGATCACGATGTCCCGTGGCGAATGCGCGTGGGGCAGAAACTATCGCCCTCGTTTTTCGCGGAGTTCTGGCAGCTCAGCGAGCGTAAACATCACGGTCTCCTCACCCGTGGAGGTGCTGATGTCGTGATGCAGACTGACAACTCCGACGCCTGTTGCTTCGCGTACCATCGTCTCCAGTACAGGCCTGGCGATTTCGACCAATTGAGTTCGCACTTCTTTCAGCAGGTCTCGGCCCTTTTCCGGAAGGTGCGTTTTTACCAATTGCTGTTCTGCGGCCGTCAGAACTCCGTGCAACCGCACGACCAGGATGTCACCAAGCAGATGAGCCTGAATATCCTTTGGGCCGCGGCCCATGTATTCCTGTTCGAATCGCGCCATTCCCTGGCAGATCGCTGCTTCCATCTCACCCTGGGTCTTCATCGCAACCTCGCTTTACTAAACACAACCGCAATCCCCGTCGAGTTCTTCGGGATGATTCAACGGCCCGTGCAGCCCATGAATGTTTCGTTCCTCATTCTATAGGAAGATCCGCTCCGAAAATGGGAATTCGAGAATATCCAGACAAGCACCTTGATATTCCGAATAAAGAGGCGTAAGCTAGAGCCCATTGGAGAAATTGAGTCCTACGACTTGATCTCTGACAACATCGGAAGACCAGTTAAGGGCAACCTCCAATCTTGAGGGGGCTCATTAAAAAGTAAGCCGACGTGATGGAATGCCTGACGGTGTTCTAACACGTCGGCTTTTTTGTTGAGATGATGGATCTCGGATGACTCAGTAAAGAGCACTCCAATCGCACATTGGAAGGCTCGTTATCAAGTAAGCCGACGTGTTGGAATCCCTGCGGGGACTCTGTCGCGTCGGCTTTTTTATTTCCCCAGCCGTGACTTCGGTTCCGGTAAAACACTGAAGGATCGACATGTTGGGCCAGTCTGCGGGACAACCAACGTTCAAATTGACGTCGCAGGGGCAAGAGCTGATTCAGCTCGTCGTGACCCGGCTGAAGGCCCGGTTTGGCGGTCAGATGCGCGATATTCATATTGCCGTTCTTCGGGACGGCCTGGTCCTGCGAGGCCGTGTCGGAACGTACTACGGAAAGCAGATGGCTCAGGAAGTCGCAACAGAGGTCACAGGCCTGACAGTCAGATCAAACGACATTGAAGTGCACGCACCCGTCACTTCTCAGCACCGTAGATCGTATGTCTCGTAACGCATTACCGCGTGGATACGGTC
>JBAWWJ010000305.1:0-6876 GCA_037146815.1 Planctomycetota bacterium | reverse complement strand
CAGCGATTCAAACAGCTCAAAGTCTAAAATCGTTACCCGCGTTGAGTGCCACCCCAAAGTAGTTCGTTTGGTTCGATTTGCTTCCTCGGATCGACAGTGCCGCCCAGCCGAACAGAGTAGCCGAAGCCGTTCTGATCTCACTCCGTGTCTCCGCGGCTCTGTGAGAAACATTAACTGTCAGGGCGTCCCGATGGTGCGTGTCGTCCCTTTGCCCTCGCAGCGATTGGGGGTTTCGCAGAAATGATCTCACGCATCCTGTTTGGCGGGGCTTGGCTGCACGGCACCAAACTGGACGATCGTCACCATGACCAGAATCCCCGCCAGAGCGGCGATCTGAATCGAACTAATCTGTTCCCCATCGGCCCATCCCCACAAGATCGCTCCGACCGGGACCAGAATCGTCGTCATCGATGCGAACAGGGGCCCCTGGTCCTGAACCAGTTTGTTGAATAGATATGTGGCAAATCCGGTTCCAGCAATTCCCAGTGTCGCCACCGACGCAATCGCGATCAGCCAGTTTCCGGGGTCGATCGTACGCCGGTCTGGAACAATCAGCATCAGCGGCAGCAGCATGCTTGACGCCATCGACAGGCAAAGCAGCGTCAGTTCCAGCGGAGGAAGATGGCGGAGTGAGCGGCGAATCCAACTGTTGGCGATGGAGTATGTCGTC
Organism: Planctomycetota bacterium; assembly: GCA_037146815.1. Lineage (GTDB taxonomy): Bacteria > Planctomycetota > Planctomycetia > Planctomycetales > Planctomycetaceae > Schlesneria. Next base: position 6,206 of record JBAWWJ010000305.1, on the reverse strand, counting down.
GGGACACTGAAGGCAGTCAGAACATCAATCAATGCCACCGAATGACGCATTTCGTCCTGCATTAGAACCGCCATGCAGATCAGTGCACCGATGACTCCGAAGAGTTGTCGCGGGGTGGGAAAGACACCGAGCATCGGGATCGAAACCAGGATCGTGATCAGTGGGGTCATTCCAACGGTCATACCAATGAAGGCTCCGCCAACACGGCTGACAAGTTCCGGCTGAATCGAATGCGGCCACGCAAATCCCAGAATCGCAATTCCGCACAGGGGTATCAGATCTTTGCGGCGGAGCGAGGATTTTCGTCGCGCCATCAGAAAAATGGCGGCCAGAACAAGAGCCCCACACGCGTCGCGGATCGCCCCGATTCCGATCGGAGAGACACAAAGCATGGCACGCTTCATCAGGATAAAACTGCTGCCCCAGATGGAGCAGACGACCACGAACCACACATAGGGCATGCGAAAAACTCGGCCTTCATCGGGATTGGTTGAGCGCGACGATCACACCGACAATGGCAGCAATTGTCAGAATTGCCGCCATGATCTTGAACAGGCTGTAGGGCCGCTCGCCGGAAACTTCACCCGTTACGGCGTTGATGATAACGCGATACGACTTTTCTTTGTAACGATACGCCATCAACCAGACTGGCAACATCAGATGCTTGAACGTCACGTCGCTGTAGTGTGTCCGTTGTGACGAAATACTCTGCTCATCGCCGCCAATCCGCTGCCGAACGTCACTCGCCAATTCCCCTTCCATTCTCTGCCGAGCCACTCCGAATCCATCTTCGAGAGATACGTCGTAGGTTCTTGCGTAGAATCCCGCCAGGACTTGCTGAGTGAATGGTAGACAATTCTTCAGCGGCCAAGGTTCGAGGCTTCTCAGCAATCCTTCATTTTCTGCTTTCACGGCCACGATCAGGACATCGTCAAAAAACCGCTGAAACCGGCCTGATCGAAAACTCCACGAAATACGCCGCTCCTGCCGCTGGTCTTTCCCATCTCCCACGGTGACGTAGTAATAATCTCCGCGCTGCCCCGCATAAGCGGTGTCTGTCTGGGAGTCAAAAGTGTAGTACGGCAGGTAAATGCCATTGAATTTCCCACTCGCTCCATCGCGCAGGAACTGATTCGGAGCCCACCAGAGCGATTGCACCCATTGACGCAGTCGTCCGGCTGCATCAGGTTCAGCGATCTGAAAGGGCAGGATACCATCGACAGGAATTCGCGTCGGGGCATCGTGAATCTTGTCCCGCTGCAAGGGGCAGGCACAGTAGGGACATTCGGAACTGGTCAGCGTCCCCTGAAAAACGACCTCAGCCCCGCAAGCCCCACACCGCACGGCGTGCTCGTTCTCGGCACTCTCATCGTCTGTATGCCCCTGCTGATGCTGAAGTCGCAATTTCTCGACCATGGCCTGGAAGTCGTTTTCGACGACCCTGGCCTTTTCGTCGATTTCGATCGTTTTGACGGTGCCGCAGAAGAGGCACTTCAAACTTTGGGTTCCAATCGAAAATTCCAGATCCGCCCCGCACTCATCGCACGGAAAAATCCGCCCCTTACCGTCGTCGACAGTTTCCCCGTGCCCCGCGACCTTCTGTTCGCGGAGTTCGTCGTCAGGCTGTTCCTTTGGGCGATTACGCTCGGGCATAGATTCCCCGCGATTCACGTCGCCCGACACAAAGATTCGGGCGATGATCTCAATTGCCAGGTCTCTCGATCACTTCGTCTTTTCGGGCTTCAATTGCCATCGTTCATCAAAAAAGTCTGCCGCAACGACCTTGCCTGGGAACCGGCTGTTCGGTGGTGTCCGCACGTCGACGATGACCCAGTCGGGCAGCTTGGCGGTCTGCCTTGCATTGTTCAGGTAATCGTATTCTCGGTAGGTAAAGCTGCTGTTGAGGACGACATACTTTTCCGGATTCAATGGGTTTGGATAAATGGCAATCAGTGCATGCTGAGCTGGATCGAACGATTGCTTACCGGCTTGAACGGAAGTTGCCGTCCATTGGATTGGAAGTTTTTCTGCAATTTTTGCCAGAATCTTGTTCGACTGAGAATCCCCCCACAACACCAGGTTCGATCCGGCGATATCGGCTTCTGTGATTTCGCTATCCGATTTCACGACCGCGTCACCTCGCATCTGCTGCCGCCAGTGAGTTACAGCGTGATCCATTTCGGACTTCACCCACTTGTCAACCGCTTCACTGCGACACGTACCACTCGGCTTGACGAAAACGAACGAATCCAAAAAGGCGTCATCGATCGGCCCCTGCAAACCATGCTTCTTCCGCAGTCCTGTCTGTGTTCCGGGCTTCCATCCTTCCGGGCCCAGCACAAACGATGCAGGTCCGGCTGCAGGAAGATCAAACGCCGATCCAGACCCAAACGTCACCTTTCTCGGTGAGCCTTTTGGCGGTGTGAGCGTGAGGGCCGAGACATTACTCGCAGTCACATTCAACGTGTTGTCCGTCGGCTTCACGACGACACGGGCTTCTTCCCAATGCTCTTTCAGCCCGTCGACAGTCAGCCAGTGCATCGTGTTGTAGCTCAGAGAATAGGTGACGAACTGGATTGACGTTGGAGTCCGATCGATCCCCTTGACAGCCCACTCGGCCAACTTTGTTTCGATTTCCTTGCGCGATTCTGGGTGAATGCTGTGAGCCGTCATCGGGCCGATGATGTGCAACAGCTTCATCCCTTCGCGTTCGAAGGCGGTCGCCATGATGTCGGCGGCTTGTTTTTGCTTATCCACGTCACCGCTGTAGGCCACGGTGGGAAGGTGTGCCAGGTTGGCTGCATAACCAGGGCAATCGTACATCCGCCACAACTTCTGCTCATACCAGGTCGGTGTCAGCGTTTCGTTCTGGAAGACCTTCAGGAACTCGGGAGTCTCAGAAAACCCCGCCCCGGGATTGGCCGCAAACCAGCGATCTGGGTAGTGAACTGCAAACTGCCAAGCGGCGGCTCCACCCATCGAGAAGCCACGTACAGCGATTCGATCAGCATCGACGCGATATTGCTGCTGAACGGCCGCCAGAGCTTCGAAGGAATCGACTTCACCGGCAAACTTGTTGGCATTGCAGTATCGGCCATAAGGATGCAGCACAATCGTGTTTGCAGGCGAGATCGCGCCGACATTCTTCGAACGGTCATTCAGAAAATTCACTTCACTCAAAGTCTCGCCGCGCCCGTGAAACCAGAAATCAAGGCGGTACGGCTTCTGGCCGCTGAAATCATAGTTGGCGGGAATGACCAGTCCGTAAGGTTGGACCGTTCGATCGATCTTCGAAATGTATCCGCGAACGACGACGCCTGTTTGCTGAGTCCACGGAGCCTTTCCCGCGAGCAGGTGTTCCGCTCGCTGCTGACCTTGAGTCAGCAGGCTTTTCGCCACGGGGATTTCTTTGACATCGAAGAATTCACGAAACTTGAGTGCCTGTGCTACAGCCCGATGATAGATCAGCACGTCGGGAAGCAGTTTTTTGGTTTGTGGATCAGTACTCTGCTGCAAGCTGACAATCTGCTGACCCAGCTTTGCCAATCCTTGCTCCAGTTCGACCCGGTCCGCCTCCGGAACTTCGACGCCGATCTTGGGGACTCTGCGGACGTTGTCTGCAACGTTGTCCGAGGGGCCATCACCCAGTGCCGGGGCCAAAAATCCCAATACAAGTGCGAAACCGAGTAACCACGCCTGTCGATCAGCCATTCATCCGCCTCGCTTCGTTCCAGAGACATCCGTCGAAGTTCAAAGTTGCCGTGCAAACAGACTGCGGTTTATTGGCAAAAAATCAAGGCTGACGAACAAAAGGAGAGCCAGCGTGGCTCATTCGGTTCACGACCGAGACGGCTGAGCCGCCATGAGAGTCATGATCAGTGACTGTTCCATCTCGCCGACTTTGAAACCAAACGGACCGCGACCAGCTTTGTATGTTACCAGTCCCTCCTGATCAATGACGTACAGTCGGGCAGGCATCCCACTGTAGGCATTGCCGACGCGATCATCGATTTCGTCAACCAGCAGCGGAATCCCGGGGTTTAGCAGCCTGCAGCATTGGCTGGCCACGGCGGTTCTTTCGGCCAGCGTTGTCGGTTGTGACACCTCGACACCCAATTTCGTATTCGATTCCATTTTCCAGCCATCAGCCGGATGTGCCTCGCGAACATAGATGGCGAGGAATGTCGCGTCGTTCTGGAATCGGCGATACACCGCTTCGACACCGGGGTACATCGAGCGGAATGGACTGCAGGTGAAGTTTCCAAACACGAGGACAACCGGCTTGGGGCCAATCACATCTGCCAGATGGACGGTTTGTTTGCCGTCCTGCGTTGTCAGCGTGAAATCCGGAGCTGGATCGCCGACCGATGGACCTTCGTACAATGAACCGAGTTCCCCGTTTAGCAATCCCTGCACCAGTTGCTGCTGTGTCGGAGCATCGCCGGGATAAAAGCTCGCCGAGATCCCGGTCAGCCAGGCTTCTCGCAATTCCTCAATCGTGGCAACATCGCTGAATTGCGAAACGGTATCGAAAAACGTCATCCATTCCGCCCGAGTCAGTTTGCCGTCTCCTTTGGTGTCCAACCGCCGTAGCAGGCGATTGACCAGATACGCGTGCTGAACCCAATGATTACTGTCGGACCAGTCGAGATCTTCCGCCGTGATCGCCCCGTTACGATTGCGATCCAATCGGGCGAACCATTCTGGCGAACCCCGGAATTTCTCAGCAGAGATCGACCCGTCGAAGGCGATTCGATGGGTTTCCGCGAGCGTTTTCCAATCAAACTTCGATTGTGCCGGTCCAAACCACCCATCGCTGCCACCCATCATTCTCCCCTGGGCGATGGTGATCAGCATCCGGACCGATTCCGGAATTCGCGGGCCAGCGTACAAATGCTGCAAGTCTTCAGCGACACGTTTGAGTTCATCGGGCGAGGATTCTTTGCCCGCAACGAGAGCCGATAACTCGGCCGACGACGGCAGCGCCTCTGCAACGACGTTACTCGCCATGGGAAGTCCGATCACTGCAAACGACAAAATGCCTTCAAAGCAACACCGTAATGCTGAACGGTAATGCCTGACGTGGCGATCTGATTCGGTCAATCGCTATCATAGGATAGTCGCATCAGACTTCAAAATCCTGCAGCATGGAAAACTCAATTGCCACTTCTTGGTTCTCATTTGTCGATTGCGGGGGGCTACTACAAGGCGGCAGATACCGCCGCGTCGCTCGGTATGGACACCGTGCAGATCTTCAGTAAGAACAACAATCAGTGGAAGGGAAAACCCCTGTCGGATGATGACGTCCGCCTGTTTCGAGAAGCCGTTGAGCGAGCCGAGCTCCGTCGGCCGTGTGCGCATGACAGCTATCTGATCAACCTCGCCAGCCCGGACGATGTTCTGTGGCAGAAGTCGATCGAGGCCTTGATTGATGAACTGCAGCGTGCGGAACGACTGGGACTGGTTGGGGTGGTGATGCATCCCGGCAGTTTTGTCAGTTCATCCGAAGAAGCGGGCTTGAGTCGGATTGCCACGGCCATCGATCAGGTTCATCAACAGACGCGTGGAATTGAGTGTCAGCTTTGGCTGGAAACAACCGCCGGGCAGGGAACGAATCTGGGGCACCGTTTCGAGCAGATCGCAACGCTTCTGGAAACCGTGAAGGACTCAGATCGATTGGGAGTCTGCGTCGATTCGTGTCACATTTTTGCAGCCGGATATCCCTTACAGACGCCCGAGGAATATGCCGCGACGATGGCGGAGTTCGATCACACGATTGGTATCGATCGAATCTGTGCCTGGCACCTGAACGACAGCAAAAAGCCACTCGGCAGCCGGGTCGACCGGCACGAACATATTGGACGTGGCTTTCTGGGGCTGGAACCGTTCCGACATATCCTGAACGACGCGAGGTTCGCAGAAGTCCCGATGTATCTGGAGACCGAGAAGGGCGAGGAAGAGGGCGAAGACCTGGATGCCATCAACCTGCGAGTCCTGAAAAGCCTGATCAAATCAGCACCCGTTCGAGCTTGCCGCAAGAAGTCTTCGTAAGTCGCGAGTTGGTGCAAACACCATCGGTGAGGCAAGCAGTTGTGGTGCGACAGGCCCATCATGCAACGCTGTGAAGCATTTTTGCAGGCTAAAATTGGGGTTTCCATGAGTGGAGCGGCGACGGCGACGCCTATGTTCTCTACTGTTCGGAGTAC
>JBAWWJ010000304.1:0-6938 GCA_037146815.1 Planctomycetota bacterium | reverse complement strand
GGACGATGAACACCGGTCTCATCCAGACAGGTCTCTCTGCTTCATGAACATGGTCTTCCGATCATTCTGCCTCCAAACTCCTTTGGCGCTCACCGATCGCTTTTGCACGCTACTCAGCGTCGGTAACAGACGGCTTTGCGGCCGCTTTGGGCTTCGCCGCTAGCCGGCAGGCTCGCCGCGTTTCAGACCGAATCGAGTTCACTTTCGTTGCGGACTGTTCGTTCACCTCCTGTAGCTCCCCACCTCGCCTCGCGGCGACGCAGTAACAGTCGATTACAGAGTCGGAGAGCGTTGACTCTGGAGAGGACTTGCACCTCACTAACCACACCCACTTGCAGACGCACCGACAGTTTTCTGGATCTCTGCCTGCGCTGGAATGGCTGGCGAATCTGGCCGCGAGGAAATGCCCCCGCAGCAATGTCGCAAAAAAATACTTGAGTTTTTCAATTTTGCGACATAGCATCTTTTCCATCATGGAAGCCGTTCTGGTTTTCCGCTCATTTCCTTTCTTCAGGTCGGAGGCATGTCATGCGTCGCACGCAGAGCCGGGGTTTCACGCTCATTGAACTTTTGGTGGTGATTGCCATCATCGCCGTCCTAATTGCACTCTTGCTACCTGCTGTTCAGCAAGCCCGCGAAGCGGCTCGCCGGACTCAATGCAAGAACAACATGAAGCAGATCGGCCTGGCGTTTCATAACTATCATGACACGCTCAACTGCTTCCCCGTCAATTTCGCCGTACGCGGCGGGGGTGGCGGTCAAGCCATCGCTGACACGGGCCATAGCTGGCTGACGATGTGCCTGCCGTATATTGACCAGGCCAACCTTTATAACACGATTAACCACAATGGTCCGTTGGCTGGCAACGCGGCGAATACCGCGGCTGCAAATACTATTATCCAAGCATTCCTGTGTCCGTCGGATGATGGTAACGGGAACGGCCGTCTGGGAAATCGTTCTGACTATAACGCCAGTCCGCCAGGGACCTGGGCTGTCACAAATTACAAAGCGTGTGCTGGAAGCAACTGGGCTTGGGGAATTGCCGCCTGGAATCCCGTCAGTTCCCCCAGCGGAAAGAATGCGGGAAGCACCGATGGCTTGAATGCGGGAAATGGAATTCTCTGTTCCAATCAACAGAATACGAACGGGCCGACTCGGATGCGCGATATTACCGACGGAACCAGCAACACGTTTGCTGTCGGCGAAAACCTTCCGGCGTGGACTCAGTGGTGCTGGTGGTACAACCCCAATGCCGCGACCGCGACCTGCGCCATCCCGCTGAACGCATTGCTCAAACGACCACTCAATGTTGGCGACTGGCCGAATAATTACTCATTTGCGAGTAAACATGTGGGGGGAGGCCATTTCGCAATGGCAGATGGTAGCGCTCGTTTCATCAACGAAAACGTTGACATCAACGTCTATCGAGCGGTCGCTACGGTCGGCAGCGGCGAAGTTGCTTCGGATTTTTGAACGGGCTGACGGCATGATTGATTGCCGCGCTGTGGGGCCGGGGCTGGACCGAAGAGAAGTCGCCCAGGTCAATTCACCCGTCAGCCGGAACGCGCTAGCGTCCGGTTATGACTCACGGAACCGGACGCTAGCGCGTTCCGGCTGATGAGGTTAATGTCTTTCCTCGCTGACGATCAAAATTCCGCTTCAAATGGAAACCAAATTTACCTCCCTGGGAGATGACTGCTGTGATTTGTCGAAATCTGGAACGAATGTTCGTGATACTTGGCGTCTGCGCGATGCTGAGCGGTTGTGGTGGGGGTGGTAACGGCCCCGTGGCCGTCCCTGTTAAAGGGGTCGTGACATACAAAGGGAAGCCGGTGCCGAAACTTTCGGTCGCGTTTCTGCCTGACAAAGGGATGGTGGCAGAAGGGACGACCGATGCAAACGGCCGATTCACTTTGACGACCAAGAAGCCCGGCGATGGCGCTATGGTTGGATCTTACAAAGTGGGAATCAGCTTTGTCCCTGACAAGGTCCCCGACATGCCGGGCTTTCCAGGTGCGGAAAAGAACGAAGCGGAATCGCCGATTCCCAAGAAGTACGCAGATGCCAATACATCGGGCCTGACCAGTGTGGTCGACAAGAACGCGTCAAAGAACGATTTCAAGTTCGAACTGACGGACTGAAAATCGCCCGCATTTGTCTACGTTGAAAATCAGGCTGGCGTCTTGGTGGGAACCAACGCGGATGCCGCCGGAACGAGGGGGAATTTGAGTGTAAATGTTGTACCGCTACCAACGGCGCTTTCAACACGAATGCGGCCGCCGTGCGATTCCATGACATCTCGAGCAAGAGATAGGCCGAGGCCGGTTCCCCCCTGGCCTCGGTCGTCCAGCGTCTTCGTTGTAAAGAATGGTTCAAAGATCCGCCGTAGTTTATCCGCCGGAATGCCTCCCCCAGTGTCGCGAACACTGAGTTCCGCGTAGCCGGTTTCGATATTCGATCGAACGGCGATTGTTAATGTCCCACCCGATTCCATTGCCTGGCGGGCATTGACGATCAGATTCATCAGAACCTGCTGCACTTGACCGGAATTCACCGAAGCCCAGGGATGAGCTTCAAACTGGGTGACGACTTTGATTCGGAATCGCTGCAGGTCTTTTTCGACCAGGACAAGCATATCTTCAACCAACGGAATCAGATCCATCGGTTCGCGACGATCACCGTGGTGCCGGGCGTAGGAGAGCATTCCCGTCGTGATCTTGGACGCTCGCTGCCCTGCCGCCATGATCTTGTCAAACGCCTTGTCACGTGTCGCGGCATCCTTGTGCCGGATTCCCATCTTGGCGTAGTTGATGACGGTCGTCAGAATATTGTTGAATTCGTGCGTGATCGATGCCGCGAGGACCCCCACGGAACTCATTTTCTGCGCCTGAAGCAATTGTGATTGCAAGGTTTGCAGATGTTGTTCGAGTTCCTGAATGCGCTCGGCACTCTGGTCCTGCACTTCAATCATTTCGTCGCCTTTCGCCCGTTTGGGACTTCAATTTCACCCAGGACGGCGAATCACCGACCCTGGCCACGCTACTGCGAGTTCCTGTGGTAGTCGGTCTATCGGATGACCGGTTGCGAAGACTTCACGACCAGTCCCAACGTTTCTTTACCAACCGAAGTTTGCCTGTTTCGGAAGCCAGATACTAAATCTGCGGCGGGGGGGTGATACAGTTAAGGTGGGGGCAATGGGTTATTTTTGAGAGGCGAATGACTGAAAACCGGCATCAGCCAGGATGAATTGTCTTCCCAGTCCCCCAAAACCAACCGCTTTTGAAAAATCGGCTGCCTTTGTCGTAAAATATTACGCTGGCTGATGACATGCAGTACTACCTTGGCAAAGCCTCGAAGACAGTTGCACCGACTTCCCAGACTCGACGCTTCGATTGCCCTGGCAAAACACCGCAGAACCACGACGTTCGCTGTCGATCCCTGGGAACCGGATGCTAGAATCCCCGGTTCGCAGATTCCTGGTCCGCGACCGCGCAGTGATCCGTTTGATTCCGTGCGCGGCCGGGCGATGTTGAGCCAATTCCGATGTTTCGCCAGTTGCGTCACCTTCTCGAACTGATTCGATTCAGCCATACGGTGTTTGCACTTCCATTTGCGTTGCTGTCTGCCATCATCGCCTGGCATCTTCCGGACAGCCCGTTTCAGTGGACACACCTGTTGGGAATTCTGCTCTGCATGGTGTTCGCTCGATCGGCAGCAATGGCGTTCAACCGGATCGTTGATCGACGAATCGATGCTGGCAATCCGCGAACGGCCATGCGGCATCTGCCAGCGGGAATCCTGAGTCTGCCAGCCGTTGTCGCCTTCACCCTCGTTTGCTCGGCCGGATTCGTGGCTTCGACACTGTTGTTTTTGCCAAATCAATGGCCCATCATCCTGTCGTTCCCTGTGCTCATTTTCCTCTTGGGGTATTCGTACGCCAAGCGATTCACGCTCTGGTGTCACTACTGGTTGTCAGCAGCGTTGATGCTCTCTCCGATTTGCACCTGGATTGCGATTCGCGGGGAAGTGGCGATCACTCCTGCACTGTTGTCAAGCGTCATTTTCTTCTGGGTCGGCGGGTTCGATATTCTTTACGCAAGCCAGGACGCCGATTACGACCGCCAAAACCAGTTGCACAGCATCCCTTCGCGATGGGGAATTCCGTTTGCCTTGCGGTTGGCGCTTTGCAGCCACCTGCTGACGATTGTTGCCCTGTTCGCATTGTGGCACTTTGCGGGTCTCGGCTTCATATTTTTGACAGGCGTGATTGCTGTTTCTGCGCTCTTGCTTTACGAACACTCACTCGTGCGGCCAGCGGATCTATCGCGGGTGAATCTGGCATTTTTCAACGTGAATGCCGTCGTCAGCCTCGGCCTGCTGCTCGTTGGCGCAGCGGATTTATGGTGGTCTCGCTGAACTTTTCCCGAAGCCAACCCCCTGTCCCAGATCTGCCAGCCAGATGATCCGGGGTTCAGCTTTCGACCCGAGCGTGGCCGATCTTGCGATCGGTGACTACAATTCCACACGAAGTATCATCCAACAGCCAATCACCAGAAATGATCATGGATTACGCTGAAACTCTTAAGCTGATTGAACAGAAGGTCATTGCCGGACAACGTGTGACGTACGAGGAAGGAATCTGCCTCGATGAACATGCGGACCTGCTGACTCTTGGCCGCCTGGCGAATCTCGTGCGCGAACGTAAGAACGGAAATTACGCCTACTACAACACGAATATTCATCTAAACCCTACCAACGTCTGCGTTTACCGGTGCCGATTCTGTGCCTTCCGTGCCGACCTGAAAGCCGAAAAGGCTTATGTCTTCACCGATGAAATGCTGCGAGAACGAATCCTGGAAGCGCGGTCGCAAGGAGCCACCGAAATCCATGTCGTTGGCGGTTTGCACCACCAGATGAAGTTCGACTGGTACGTGAACATCATTCGTGTCCTGCACGAAACCTGTCCGGAAATCCACATCAAGGCATGGACGGCCGTCGAAATTAACTGGTTCAGTTTTATCACCAAGCAGTCCACCGAGTGGGTTCTGCAGCAGATGGTGGATGCGGGTCTGGGATCCATGCCGGGTGGTGGTGCGGAAATTTTCCATCCAGAAGTTCGCGACCAGATCTGTGAGCACAAGGCCGATGCCGAGAACTGGGTTACCTGTCACCGCATCGCTCACCAGTTAGGACTTCGCTCCAACGCCACGATGCTCTACGGGCACGTTGAAAAGGCCTCGCACCGCATCGATCATCTCTGCAAGCTCCGGTCGCTCCAGGACGAAACCGGCGGTTTTCAGACGTTTATTCCATTGGCATTTCATCCAGAGAATACGGGATTGGATTATCTGCAGAAGCCGACCGGGGCCATGGACCTGCGGATGATCGCGCTGTCGCGGATCATGCTCGACAATTTCGACCACATCAAAGCCTATTGGATCATGCTGGGCGAGCAGATTGCCCAGGTTGCGCTCGGATTCGGCGCAGACGATATTGATGGAACCGTCGTCCACGAAATCATCTATCACGATGCGGGTGCCAAGACCCCTGAAGGACTGACGGTGAAGCAGATCCACCGGTTGATTCAGGAAGCGGGACGAATCCCCGTGGAGCGAGACACATTGTATCGGCGAGTGTTGCGTGATGGAGCCAAATGGACGATCGGTGATTCCGTGATGGCAGGATAGAGATCCGCATGGATTTAAAAAGACGAATGTGCTGAACAAAATCGTCGGGTAGTAGCAAGGAATCAGCCGGCTGGCTTATACTGTTGCCAGACATGTCCAAAGTTCGATATTCAGGTTTGAGTCTGGCTCTCGTTCGACGACTTTCTCAGGAATTGTGCGGATGGCATCCAATCTTCCCAAAAACATGGTGTTCGCGTCATTCGGCGCCGCCGGTCTGGTCTCTGTTCTTTCCATCCTCGACCTCGCCACGAAATTTCCGTTCGCGGGTTCGATGACGATGGATATCCTGTTTCTGCTCAGTTCCGCGATTGTCGGATATCTGGCCTGGGATGCTTACAAGGATATGGCTTAACGCACGTGCCGCTTGAACGAACATTTGGCACCGCTGATCAACACTGATAAACGCTAATCCCGTCCCGTTCCTTCAGCGCAAAGCTCAGACCTTCACGTCTTTGAGCGGTGTGCGATTATCTGATCGAATGAGTCTGGCACGCGACGACTTCAGGCAAAAAGCCCTTCGGCGGGTTGACCGCCATCAACGATTTTCATTGGTCGTCCGATGGGGCTCATATTTTCTTTTGCCGGGTCGACTTCGAGTGACTTGCAGATCGAACAAAACAGGTCGGGAACATTGACAGCATCCTTTGTCAGCCCCATTCCATCCTTGGATGTTTCGCCGATCACCTGTCCCCCCTTAATTCCTCCACCGGCCAGTAACGCGTTGAAGTTGCGAGGCCAGTGATCTCGTCCGGTTCGAGGATTAATTCGCGGAGTTCGACCAAATTCACCAGTCCACATCACCAAGGTCTTGTCCAGCATCCCCCGCTGCTTAAGGTCAGCCAGCAACCCCGCCAGTCCTGGATCGCATTGCTTGGCCAACCCCTTCACCGCGTCGAAGTTATCCTGGTGAGTGTCCCAGCCATTCAATCGCACTTCCACGAAAGTAACTCCTGCTTCGACCAATCGCCGCGCCAGCAGGCAGCCCCGTCCGAATTCAGTGTCTCCGTAGCTCGCTTTCGTCGCTGCAGACTCACCCTCCAGATCAAACGTCTTCGTCAACGGACTGAGAACCAGCTTCGATGATTTGTCAGTGATTCGGCGATGGCTCTCGACTACCGTTGCACCGCCGCTTTGAGCAAATTCGCCCTCGAGCTTGTCCAGCAATCCCAGTCGTCGTTTGAATCGGGGCTCATTGACCGTAGCGGCGACGTTTTCAGGCATACTGCCCGGGCGAGCGACATGGAACGGTTC
>JBAWWJ010000303.1:0-7156 GCA_037146815.1 Planctomycetota bacterium | reverse complement strand
TAATTTGATTACACGTTTCTACGAATTCCAAAACCATTAGCCGGACACTTGTGATAGGACACCACTAAGATCCGCAACGAATAACAGGCCATCGTCAATCGCCGGAGTACCGATTGTCCGATGAAAGGTCTCTTCGAAAGCAATTTTCCCGTTGCCGTTTCGGTCGTGAGAATCCAGGTGCCAGACCGCTCCAGAATTCGCGTTTGGCTCGACGAAGTCACCAGCCTGCAGATCACAGGCGGGATTGTATTTGCGGGGGATCGGCTTGGCACCGTTTTCAAAAGACTTGTTGAAGACCAGTTCTGAACTGATGTCTCCCCGTCGTGAAGGATCGATACACCACAAGTCGGCGGGACCTTCTCCCATTTCGGGATTGCGGCCAGTTGCAATATAGACACGATTTTTCCAGATAACCGGGGTACTGAGAATCGTGTTACGGCGTGATGTTCCTCCCAAACTGTATTTCGACGTTTTTGGGTTGCAGTCAAAACTCCATAGCTCTGTGGTCTGGCCTCGCTTCAGATCTGCGAAGTCGAAACCATAAACCCAGCCTTCGCGGCCGGTGAAGATCACCTGAGTCACGCCATCAATCGTTGCTGCCGCGGGAGAGGCCCCAACGTTCGAACAGCCACTTCCCCCAATACCCACGGCATCGGGTACCGAGGTATGCTTCCAGATCACGTCTCCCGTATTCGCATTCAAGGCCAGAAACGAAGGGGCGTCGGGATCGGGAATTTTCACGTAGGATTCATCAGGGCCATTGGACGTGTTCAGCAACAGGACGTCATCGATCTTGGTGATGCACGAAACCGACTGATGCAGCGGACGTACGCCGAGTTTCTCGAACATGTCGAATTTCCAGACCACGTCGGCGTCGAGTTCTGTTGTTGCGGCTTCGTCGTTGATCGGGCCGTCATTTTCCCGATCACGGAATCCGTTCAGATCAAGGCAGACGACTTCACAGCGATTGGAGATGAACCAGACCCGATCCCCGTCCACACACGGACTTGAGCAAAGACCAATCTGTGGCCAGTCGTGAACTCGGCCGGCGGGGAGCTTTTTGCTCGCATATTGCCAAAGCATCTGACCTGTCTGCTCGTCGAAGCAGACCAGGCAGGACAGGTCGATTTGTTTGGGATGCCTTGGATCAAGACCTGAACCGTTGTTGGTTCCAATCAAGACTTTGCCGTCCGCGATCACCGGTGACGAATAGGTATTTGTTCCGAGTGTCGCCTTCCAGACGAGATTTGTTCCCTTCTCAACACTCCAGTCCAGTGGAAGTCGGCCCGTCGCAACATGGTTACGCAGAGGCGAACCGCCCCATTGCGGCCATGAACCTGGTTTTGGTTTGCTTGTGATGTCTTTGACGAGTTGCTGAACGGCAGGCCCTGCGTCACGTGGTTCCTGCGTTTGCACAGGATTGCTGCGAATTTCATCGGATTCCGTTTGCTTCGTCTGGGCAGAACTCCAGGTCCAGGACCCCGCGATTGCCAGAACTGTTGAAAGGACTATCAGACTCATCGCAGGAGATCGCGATTCGACGGTGGGCGAGCTGGTCAGTCGGCGAATCCGTTCCACCAGGGAACCACCACCTGCGGCAACTGTTGTTGGCAGGATCTTTCCACGCAGCCGTTCGACCGACAGCAACATCGTCGCATAGCCTGCGATATCTCCCAGAAGTGCGATCGCTTGATCATCACAACAATGTTCCCGCTCCTGGCGAATGCGACTCGACAGCCACCAGATTGCGGGATGATAAAACAGGAGTGTCTCAACGAGTGTCTGAATGATGTTCATGACAAAGTCATGTCGGCGAATATGTGCCAATTCATGTGCCAGAACAGCCTCCAGTTGATCCGTCGTCAGGCCAGTCAGGACTGCGGCGGGCAACAGGATTACCGGTTTCCAGGCACCGATCACACAGGGAACTTCAACCAATGCCGACTGGAATACGGCGACGATTTGCCGGATTTGCAACTGATGCGCCAGATCTGTAACAATTTGCCGAACGTCGTCACTGACATTCGTCCGGCCAGAACATCGCAACCGGCGTATGTACCACCAGCCGATCAGTGGTCGCAGTGACAACACGAGAACACCGAGCGTCCAGGTACCGACCAGCCAGATCAGGTGCGGCCTGATCGAATCACTTGTCATTGAGAAGGATCGCTGCTCGCCAAGAGGCGAGACTGGTCTCCGGGGGGAAAGTTTTCCGTCAGGTTGAATGGTTTCGGCCGTGGCCACGCGGGGAGCCACAATCTCGACGCCAGGAAGTTCCGTGACCCGCGGCGTCTCAAGATCGGCGACAGGATCAGGTTCACGCTTTGGACGAGCCACGTGATCGCTCGTCTCTGGCGGCACGATAGAGGTCGCTGAACGAGACTCGGGATAAGATGCAATCAGGTAAACTAATGTCGCAGGCATGATGGCCAGCGAAAGCAGCAATGCCATGCACCCCACGACGTATCGGTAATTCGCGGATTGCGCCTGAAGAAGCCTCATGATCAGCCCCGCAATACCAATGACGAAAGCGACCAGCCAGAGACTGTGAATCAGCATCCAGCCCAGCGATTCCACCCACAACGTGAAGTTCGGCATCTGACGGCTCCCACGAGTTCCGATCGGGTTCGTTTTCGATCAGCAACAGGGTCTAGTTTCAACGTCGCTTTTTCGGTTGGTCGCCCGAACCTGGGCGAGCGGCATCCAGTTGTTCGATCAATCGGCGGATCTCTGCCAGATCCGCTGCCGATGATTCCTGCGACGAAAGAACCTGCATCACCAGGGATTTGGCAGAGCCGTCATAGAGCTTGCGGATCATATCACTCAATACGGTTTGCTGAGTCTGCTGTTGACTGATCGCCGCCGTGAAGGTCATGGGGTAGGCGACTTCATCGCGCGTCACGAGGCCTTTGTCGAACATCACGGAAAGCATTTTTACCGTGGTTGAATAGTTCGTCTGCTTGTCCTCCGCCATGGAGTTGTGCACTTCACGAGCGGTACAGGGTCCAGACTCCCACAGAATTCGCAGAATTCGCAATTCCACATCTGTCGGTTGTGATGACGCTGGTCGTGCCATCGGCGATTCCTCGTTTTCAAGGGAATCAAACAGGTAAGCGAAAGAATTCGCTTCATGGTAGCGAAGTAATTCGCTAGTGCAAGAGAAAACTTGGGAAAGCACTGCAAGATTGTCGTGCTTCGCTCCGCGAGCCAACGCCGCATTTTCTTATGGCAACTCAAATAGTTGCCACGTCCTCAGCAGTCTGTCAGGAAGCGTTGGTTCGCGGAGCGAACCACGACTATCTGCTGTCTCATTCACTCATTGACCTGATCAGGCAACCCCGACAGGATTGGCGAATCCATCGATTGGCCGACACTCAGCGACCGAACGGGAACATTATCTGACAGGACAACCGTTGCCGGGACGCGCCGCAACAGCAACAGAGCCAATGTTCGGATGATTGTCGAACAGGCGAATACGCAAAGATACCCTGTGATGGAGACACCGACACCCTTGAGAATTGCCGCCCCAATGAGAGAGCCAATGGCCAGTGCCGCGGAGTTGGCAACGTTGTACAGCGTCAGCAGACTGGTTCGCTCAGATTCGTGAATGGCTTCGAAGAACAGCAGGACCAGGGCTAGTTCGTAGGCAGCCCAGGCAGCACCTGCCATCACCTGCAGAATGAGTAGCCAGGCGTAATTGGCACTGAGGACCCAGCCACCTGCCAGTGGAGCGACGCCGAGGGCTCCGATCCAGATCAGGCGATAAGCCCCCAGCTTATGAGCCAGGCGGCCCCAGGCAGGCAGGCAGATCACTTTGGCAATGTACGAAACCCCCAGCAGCATGGCGAACTGCGTGTACGTCATGTGAAGTTCTTTCAGCATGTACGGCACGAAGAAGGGCCCCGCCACGTAAACCCCCACCTGCATCCCGACAGCCGAAATCAGCAGTCGCCCCGACGGTCCGCGTGAGAACTTACGCCATTGTTCACGCAGTGTCAGAAATCGCATATTGGAAGGGATCGGCGTCGGCTCACTCTGCAGAGACAGGCAGATCGTCGACAGGACACGACAAACGCACGAAATGCTGAAGAGCCAGCAAAAGACGGTGAAGACATGTGTCTGGTCAGATGATCCCTTCCCGTACTGCAGTGCAAACCCGCCCCCCAGGAATCCAATCAGAGTTGCCAGTTGAGAGAGTCGTGATCGCTTGGCAAAAAACTTTGCCCGGATTTCCTTGGGAATTATCGTTCCCTGCCACGTATTCCAGGCAGGTCCCGTCGCCAGGCTGGCCGCCCAATAGACTGAAGCCACAACCAGCACAGTCGATTCCGTGATCTTGCCGTTCAATGCCGCCACGATCAGCGGGATAAAGCACGCGGCCTGCAGGCCCGCACACAAGACGACCCAGCGTTTGTGCGAATGGAGCGCCCGGACAGCGGCTGGCGAAACGAGTTGCAGCAGGCTGCCAATCAACACCGGAAGACTGGCCACGAGTCCCGCAAAGACTTCGCCAAGTCCTACAGCCAGAACAAATGCCTGAAGATAAGTTTCACCGCCGCCAACCATCACTCCGTAGGTGGCCCCATCCGCAATATTTAATTTCAAATCGCGTTTCAGGACGGGTGAGTTTTCACGCGGCGCGGAGAGACAGGCCGTTGGCTCAGTGATTGATTCTCCTGCCGGGGTTGACCCCAATCCGTTCCCCACGATCGTCGTTGCCTTCCGTATCTCGTCAATCGGTCCTTCAACATGCGACGATTTGCAAACCCCATCGAGCTTGTCTCGTTCGGCGGATGGTAGCACAGGTCCACAGGAACTCAAACGGTGGATTGTCTTCTTTCGTGCTACTGAATTTCTCGACATAGTACCTCTCAACTCTTGTTTTGGTGTTGATAGTGGGTGACCGGGGTTGGATCATCTCCGCGAAACCCACGTTTTTCAGCGACGGTGTTCGTTGAAAGCTCTTCCTACGTCGCGAACCCACGCGAATCGACACGCTGCGACTGCTTCGCGATTAATTGCTAACTGGATACGCAGCAATAACTTGCGACTCCTTTGGAAGATCTCTTGGTTTGCCAGAAGAAATCGTCAATGATCCGCATCTCGCGATTGCCGTGAATTACGGGACGTTCCTGATCGAAGGCCTGCATTTGCTCAGGTTGAAATCAAACGGGATCGCCAATTTTCCTGACGGAGAACGGATCGGATGAAGTATCTCGTCACCGGCGCAGCCGGATTTATTGGAATGAATGTCAGCACACTGCTGCTGGAACGCGGCGATGAAGTCGTCGGGATCGATAACCTGAACCCGTATTACACCGTGCAATTGAAACATGACCGACTGGCTCGACTGACGGGACGGACCGGCTTTCGATTCGAGCAGTGTGACCTGGCAGACCGCGACCGACTAACTCAACTTTGCGCCGATGAACAATTTGATGTCGTGATTAACCTGGCCGCTCAGGCCGGTGTTCGTTATTCACTGACCAACCCTCACGTGTACGTCGAAAGCAACCTGGTCGGCTTCGTCAACATCCTGGAAGCCTGCCGTCATCATGGCGTCAAGCACCTTGTCTATGCGTCGTCGAGTTCCGTTTATGGCGCGAACACGACGATGCCATTTTCGATTCATCACAATGTCGATCATCCCCTCAGCCTGTATGCCGCGACCAAGAAGGCCAATGAATTGATGGCGCATACATACAGTCACCTGTATCGCCTGCCGACAACGGGCTTGCGATTCTTCACGGTATATGGTCCGTGGGGACGTCCCGATATGGCGATGTGGCTGTTCACCAAAGCAATCCTCGACGGTCAGCCGATCGACGTCTTCAATAACGGCCAGATGCGCCGCGATTTCACTTACATTGATGACATTGTGCAGGGCGTTGTCCGGGTTGCTGATCACATTCCCACCGGAAACGACGCCTGGTCCGGTGCCAACCCCGATCCGGCGACCAGTCGCGCCCCCTATCGTGTCTACAACATCGGTAACAACCAGCCAGTGGAGTTGATGCACATGATCCGCACGCTGGAGCAGACGTTGGGGGTGGAAGCGGTCAAGAACTACCTCCCGATGCAGCCGGGCGACGTTCCTGCGACGTATGCAGACGTTGACGACCTGATGCGCGATGTCGGTTTTCGCCCAAGCACGCCGATCGAAGTCGGCATTCGACGATTTGTGGAATGGTACCGGGACTATCACAAGGTTTGATTCATGCGATCGATTCTCGTCACCGGCGGAGCCGGATTTCTTGGCAGTCATTTGTGTGAGCGTTTGCTCGAACGCGGCGACAACGTGATCTGCCTCGATAATTTTTTCACGGGCCGCAAGCAGAATGTAACACATCTGCTGGCGAATCCTCGCTTTGAGCTGATCCGGCATGACATCGTGCATCCGATCTATATCGAAGCTGACCAGATCTACAATCTAGCCTGCCCCGCATCACCGGTCGCGTACCAGTTTAATCCGATCAAGACCATCAAGACCTCGACCGTTGGCGTGGTCAATGTCCTCGGACTCGCCAAACGCTGCCGGGCTCGCATCCTGCACGCTTCCACGTCCGAGGTGTATGGTGATCCGACCGTCCATCCGCAACGGGAAGATTATTGGGGCAACGTGAACCCTCTGGGGCCGCGCAGTTGTTACGACGAAGGGAAACGAGTCGCTGAATCGCTGTGCATTAATTATCACCACGAACATCAATTGCAAGTCCGGATCATCCGGATTTTCAATACTTACGGCCCGCGAATGGACCCCAACGACGGCCGGGTGATCTCCAATTTCATCACGCAAGCCCTGCGCGGCGAACCGCTGACGATCTACGGAGACGGCAAGCAGACTCGCTCGTTCTGCTACGTCGATGACCTGCTGCGAGGAATGATGGCGCTGATGGATCAGGACGACGAAACCGGCCCGGTGAATATCGGTAATCCCGGTGAATACACGATGCTGCAACTCGCCGAAGAAGTGCTGCGAGCGATCCCGGAATCCAAATCAACGATCACGTTTGTTCCATTGCCTCAAGATGACCCCAAGCAGCGCTGCCCCGATATCACCAAGGCAAAATCACTGCTCGGATGGTCGCCGACGATCGATCTGAAGACAGGGCTGCAGCGAACGGTCGAATACTATCGCACCGAACTTCAAAAACAG
>JBAWWJ010000302.1:0-7206 GCA_037146815.1 Planctomycetota bacterium | reverse complement strand
TTCCTCGAAGTGCGCGAAGATCGATTCTCGAGTTCGGGGTGTGAACGGTTACCCGCAATTCAACGCTATTGCAAGAGAATATGCGCACGTTGCCCGGTCACCTGACGTCGATAAAATGCGTCGAACGACGTCGTCAGATTCTGCTGCGGGTCCCTTGCTAAGCTTCTTGATCAACAGTTCCGTCGCATTGGTGCGAATCGTTACTGGAAATCTTTCCGTTACAATCAACGCAAGGGCTTCGTCAGGCTGAAAGTCGAGCGTCTCAGACTTCCGCCAATAATTCAACCACGCAATCGCATCTGTCGTCGAGTACGAGTCGTCGGCACTACGTATGGGAAATCCCCGCTCATTCTTGCCCGCGGTTGATAATTTCACGACCGGCAAATTCGCTTCGTTTTGACCAGCCACACAACACGCAAGAAGTATCAGGCAGGCGATTACCATATTGCGTCTCCGTGACATTCTTTCATTGTACGTGTCGCTAGCTCTCGGCGGGATTGCCCAGACATCGCTGTTCTCTCCCAATGTCTTTGGAAAGTCAATCTTGTCGCTTTGCAACCCAGACATCCAAAATATTGTCTGGGTTACCACGCCAGTGAGGCAAGATTCAGTCGTACGACGGCCATCTTGTCCGTCGCGAATTGTTGACGGACAAGATGGCCGTCATACAGCAGTGTAGCCCCAGTTCCCGCTTCGGCGACCGGGGTCGCAAGGCGACGAGAAGCTTGATCTCAGGCACGCCACATCTGCAAACCTACTTGTAACTTTGTCACCCCGCGTAGATCGCGGTGCGGCCTACGGGAGGCATTCCGTGGCACGGACTTCCAAACCGTGTCTTCAGCATACTTCTCATTCCACGCTTCTCGACAGTGTTTTGCCACTCCTGATCCGGGATCGTGTCGTTTGGCATGGGGGCCGCATGGGTTGGAAGCCCATGCCACCGAACCACGCGGCCCGTTCGGGACGCGGCTTAACTCAAGGCTGCTTTGGTTTCACTTCACGTGAACGGTGATTTCTCGTAACGTGCGTGACAACGAGTGGCTTACGATTCACGTTCCATCACACAATTGCATTCCAACTGACGGAGCTGACAGTGACTACGGACCAAAAGGAATCGTTGATTTCTCCTGCTGTTGCAGAAACTCTGCGTGGGCGGCGTACGATTGGGGCGTTCCGATCGGAACTCCCCAGTCATGATCTGCTTCTGCAGGCATTGGAATTGGCCAGGTGGGCACCGAACCATAAAAAGACCGAGCCATGGAGTGTGGTGTCTTTGGGACCTGAAGCGATTCGTTCTGTCGTTGAGATCAATTCACAGATCTTGACCGCTTCGAAGGGGCCCGCCGAAGCGGAAGCAAAGTCGAAAAAGTGGCTGCAGGTTCCTGGCTGGCTGGTGGTGCTGTGTGACCTGGCGGATGATCCATTTCGGCGCGAGGAGGACTACGCGGCCTGTTGCTGCATGGTTCAAAATCTTTGCCTGGCGCTCTGGTCCGCCGGAATTGGGACAAAGTGGTCGACAGGTGATGTGATTCGGCATCCCGATTTCTATCGGTTGCTGGGTGTGGATTCCGCGAAGACACGTGTCGTCGGGTTAGTCTGGTATGGATATCCAGCAGTGGTACCTGAACAGACTCGAAAGCCGGTCGCATCGTTTCTGCGTGAACTCCCCTGAGGGTTTGTCAGGGGCATCTGAATGAAAATCACGACCAGGGCCAGTGCCTTTTTGAAGCTGGGCAGGATGTAGGGTGGGACCAGTGGCGCTTCGCCGCGCCGGCCCACCATCAATTCTCGACGTTTCCTTAGGGTGGGCCGGCGCTCGAAGCGAGTTGATCCCACTCTACTTTGAAAAAACCAATTGCCCTGAAATCACAACCGATCGGGGTGGACTCGGTGAAGAGTGTTGTAGATAGTGAGTATCTCGACTGGTCCGGAACCTCTGACCGTACCAGACGAAACGACCGAGGATTGCTTTCGGGTGACCTCGTCCAACACCTGTATCCCTGTTGACTACCGACACCAACCAATAAATTCATCACGACTCATGGCACTTTTGAACCCCGCACTGCTCGCTGGACTGGGATTGGCTGTCATTCCACTCCTGCTGCACTTATTGCTGCGGGCCAAACCGAAACGCCTGATATTTCCCGCCCTGCGGTTGATTCAGCAGCGTCGCCGCCAGAATGTCCGGCGAATGCAGTTGCGTCATTTGTGGCTGCTGCTGCTCCGCATGCTCGCGATTGTGCTGGTCGTTGTGGCTGTCTGTCGTCCCTCCTTGCCCGCCGCCAATTACTCGCTGACTGTCAGGGAATGGGTGAAGCTGATTGTCATTGTTGTCATCGCCGCCGCTGCCTATGTCGGTGTCATGAGATGGTGGCTGAGGCAAAGTGTTTCTCACACGACATTATTGACGCGACGAACAATGCTGCGAGGGGGAGTTGGAGCGGTTGCGATCCTGCTGGCACTCGTTGGCGTGGCTTGGCCGTACGCTCGCCGCGTTTCTGCTGATATCAAGAATCCAGCCCCGCGAGTGGCCGAAAACGTCCCTGTTGCAGCGATTTTTCTGTTCGACACCAGCGCTAGCATGTCCTACAAACAGGCAAACAAGACGCGACTGCGGGCCGCGCAGGAAATGGCGAAGTTGCATCTTGGCCGACTTCCCAGCGGAAGCAAAGTTTCGGTCGCTGCCAGCGGAGAAACGGGGCCTGCTGCCTTTTCTTCCGATCTCGTTGCCGCGCAGTCCCGGATTGATTCTCTCGATATCAAGTCGACAGGACTCAACTTGAATGATCGACTGAATGCCTTGTTTCAGGTTCACGAAGAGGATCGCCGTCGCATTACAAGCGAACAGTCGTCCGTCCCAACCGATAAACGCCAGGACCGGTTTGTTCGCGAAATCTATGTCTTTACAGATCTGGCAAAGTCTGCCTGGCGCGAAGCGAATTCCAGGCAATTGCGTGACGAACTGGAACGACTGAGCTGGATGGGCCTGTATGTGATTGATGTCGGCGAAGAGTCACCGACAAACATCGCACTCACTGGGCTCAAATTGTCGCGAGAAGCGGTACCTGCGGGCGGAACGATCCGGATCGAAGCGGCAGTTTCGGGGATTGGTCAGGTCAAACCCGATCAAACGGTTGAATTATGGATGAATACCAAAAGAAAGGGGACTCAATCGATCAAGCTTGAGCCCGGGGCTGAATCTCGAGTGGCGTTCTTTCCTGTCGAGATTCCGGCGGGACCGTTCACTCAGGGGGAATTGCGGCTGGTCGGATCTGATCCGATGAGCGTCGATGATGTCCTGCATTTCAGTGTTCAGACCATTCCGTCGTTGCGAGTTCTGATGGTGGCCGAGCGTCCGGCCATTTCCGAGTACTGGCTGCTGGCTCTCAAGACACTGAATGACGAACATGTGTCCTCATACCAGACAACGACAGCCACCACAGAACAGTTAGAAACGAAAAATCTGGACGAATTTGATGTAGTTTGTCTGGTAAATGCCAGTCAGCCCTCGGTTGCGGCGTGGACAAAATTGAAGTCGTTTGTCGAAGGGGGGGGCGGCCTGGCGGTGTTCCTCGGTGCAAGTTCTTCGGCACTGGCTGGAAACAGTCCCGAACGTATCAATCCCGACAATTACCAGTCCGATGCCGCGATGGTCATTTTACCTGCGCGACTGAAAGCACAGTTGACTCATTCTCCCGCGCGAACGATGGATGTCCGCAAATCACAGCATGTGTTTCTGAAGCAACTCGACGAATATGGAGCGTTGACTGAACTCGGAATCACGCAAGTCCGCCGTTTCTGGAAAGTGGATCCGGTCGCAGATGCGGCAATCGTCAGTCGCTATGAAGCCGCTGGTGAAGACGATTCGTCGGGGCCCGTCGCCCTGGTGGAACGACGTGTCGGGCAGGGGCGTGTGATGATGATGACCACAGGTGTTGATGGGATTTCCTGGAACGACCTTCCGTCACTGGAGAGCTGGCTCTACATCGTGTTTGCTGACCAGTTGACGCAATACCTCGCCCTGCAGGCCTCCGGAAAGTTTGATCACTTTGTCGGCGACGAAGTCAACTTGCCGTTGGATCGAGATCGCAAGGTCGCCAAGGTCATTGTCAGGTCACCCGACTTCAAGCAAAAGCTGATTGATGTTCCGCCCGAATCGCGAGTTCTCACGCTACGAGATCAAACGGCAGTCGGTTCGTACAAGGTTGATTCCGTGGATCAATCCCTGGACTATCACAAGGGATTCAGCCTGAATCTTCCCGCTTCAGAAAGCGATTTGAAGCGTTTGGAGACGGCGGATCTGGACGGAATTCTGGGGGAAGGCCGATACAGTGTCAGTCGTGATCCGGCGATCCTGGAGCGAAATGTGGCTGCAGGTCGACTGGGTCAGGAAATGTATGGTATGGTCGTGGCGTTTCTGGTAGCTGTCTTCGCCATGGAACAGTTTACAGCCACGTGGTTTTATCGGACGGATGAGGCCTGAATCGTCGGGGACCGGTCGCACCAGCAGTTCACCTTCGCGTAGTCTTTTGATTTCCCATGCACATTTCCGTCGAACCCATCTGGCCCTCGCCGCTCGTCATCCTGACGAGTGTGGGATTGATGGCATTGGTCATCATCACATACCGCGCACAACTGAAAGCGTTGCCTCCCCTGCTCTCCCGAACGCTGCTCAGCTTGAAGCTGGCCGCAGTCGTGGTTCTGACATTCGCCATGCTGCGTCCCGCGCTGCAGAAATCGGAAACAGACGAATCCGAATTGCAATTGCTGATCCTGGCAGATGTCAGTCGCAGTACGAATACGGCGGATATGCCGGGCAAGATGTCACGGTTCCAGGCGATTCGCACGGATATTGAAAAGCTGCAATCGCGGATGAAGTCATGGACCAAGAAGGTGGACGTCCGCCTGTTCGACTTTGCGAAGGACTTGGCACCGTTTGATCCGGAGTTGAAAGAAGGGACTGGCGATCAGACCGCATTTGGAAAGGCACTGGAAGAGGTTCGCCGTGAGACTCGTAATCGTCGCACATTAGGTGTGTTTATCTTCAGTGATGGGGCTCAGCGTGCCGTTCCGCCGTATGACGTCGATCCCAGGACATCCGCTCGCAATCTGGCCGACGATCAAGTGGCCATCTATGGGATCGGTTATGGTGCTTCATCGCTCTCGTCAGCGTCACTGGACGTTGGTATCGAAGATCTGGTGATTCCCGA
The DNA here is from genome assembly GCA_037146815.1 of Planctomycetota bacterium. Lineage (GTDB taxonomy): Bacteria > Planctomycetota > Planctomycetia > Planctomycetales > Planctomycetaceae > Schlesneria. Next base: position 1,996 of record JBAWWJ010000302.1, on the reverse strand, counting down.
TATCGTTTACGAGCGAAGCCGGGTTCCAGTAACAGCGAAACTTCGTACAACCGGTGCTGCCGGACGAAAGATTAAGGTTCAGATTCTTGTCGAAGACCGGACAGACAAGCGACTCGATCAGTCAGGGGAAATGAAGCCGGCTCAGATGTCGGTGCAATCGCGCCCGGTGCAGGAAATCGAAATCACCAGAGATTCCGAGATCGTACCGATTGAACTTTCATTCGAAGCAGGCCTCGCCGGAGAAGTGAAGGTCGCTGTACGAGCCCAACCCGTTGAAAATGAATTGCTGACGGGAAACAACCAGCGAGAGTCCATCATCAGCGTCAAAAAGGGAGGCTTGAAGGTCGCCTACTTTGATCTGCCACGGACCGAGCAACGATGGATCCGTGCCGTGAGCGGCGCTGACAAGATTCAACTCGATTTTCAGGAAATTCGGGGCGGAAAATTTGCTGCACAAACGAAGATCGATCCCTCGTGGTTTCAACCGGGGCGATACGATGTCTACATCATCGGCGATGTGCGGGCCGAGGCCTTCGGGCAGGAATTGCTGACGCTGCTGGCCAGTCGACTGGATGAAGGGGCCTCACTGCTGATGACCGGCGGCGTACAGAACTACGCTGTCGGAGGCTATGGATCGACTCCGATTGCGGACTGGATTCCCGTCGAACTGAACCCAGCAGATGCCCGACCGCCCGGCAAGATCAATGTCGGAACTCAATTGATGGGACCTCAGAAGATGATTCCGACGGAGCGCGGACAGCGAGAATACGTCATGCAGATGGGGCCCATCGAAAAGAATCGCGAACTCTGGCTGGCCCTTCCTCCGTTGAAAGGTGCCACAAGACTCAAGCCAGTCAGCGATCTGCTGGAACCCTGGGCTGCTACGCCAGACGGTGTTCCCCTGTTATTTGCGACGACGCGAGGGCGGTCACGTGTTGCAGCATTTGCGGGTGATACGACATACCTGTGGTGGACATTCGGGGACAAGTCCGAATTGCATCAGCGATTCTGGAGACAATTGATCTTGTGGCTGGCCAAAAAAGAGGCGGACACCGATCAGCCCGTCTGGTTGAAAGTCGCCCCTCGAACCTATCCGCCCGGTTCCAGCGTCAACTTCACGTTTGGGGCACGGGGCGCGGATGGGGCGCCGCTGGACACCGCAGAATTTCAGGTCAACGTGGTCCTTCCGACGGGTGAGAAGGTTGCTGTTGTCCCCCGGAACTCGACGGGAGAACGTGGCCTGGTCGAACACACAGCAGAATTTTCAAAGACCACGGCCCCTGGTGACTATTGGGTGAACGTTTCGGCTCGTTCCAACGGACAATCGCTCGGATTTGATGCCTACACACGCTTCATCGTGGATGCGCGCGACCTGGAACTCGACTATCCGAGTGCGGATTATGAATTCCTCAAGGAACTGTCGTCGATGACGGGCGGCAATTCCCTGAAGCCGGAAGACGTCGGCGAGTTGCTGGATCGTCTCAAGGAATCAAAAACAGACCTGACTCGAGTTCAATCGGTCACTCTGTGGGACAACTGGGGGCTGTTACTGGTCTTCGTGGGCCTGATGAGTCTGGAATGGTTTCTACGGAAACGACGCGGGCTTGTTTGAGTGTTCATCCTGAGGACTCGTTACCTGGCGAACCGCGAACCTCGGCAGCCATGTGCTGTCAGAACGTGTTTACAGCGGATACATCAGGCAATCCAAGCAGACCATCATGTTGAATTGCCATCCGAACAAACGACCAACAGGCATGCGTCAACTCGTACACTTCGTTGCGCGAGTTGCGTTCTGTCTGATGTGTTTACATGAGACCGGCGGATTGCGGGCGAGTCTTCCAGAAGTGGCAGAAATCGCGGCTGAGATTGCACGGCAGGATACTGCGTGGGAGGACCTGGAGGTCCGATATCGGTGCAGCACCACCAGCTTCACGGAAAAGAACCAGTGGGAAGAGCAACCGCATCTATTGATGACCTGGATGCTGACACAAAAGGG
>JBAWWJ010000301.1:0-7310 GCA_037146815.1 Planctomycetota bacterium | reverse complement strand
ATCCGACACCACTGCAGCGGAAGTCTGAACGGACTGCCGACGGAAAGGTTGAAACAATCACATTTGAACCTGAACCCGGCTTGTCACTTTCGCTGCAGAGAAACGTCGTTGCAGATCCTGCTCGCCTGGCAATACTGCTCGACCTCGACGGTGGAGCAGAAGCGGTTGAAAAGGGGAATCTGGCCGAGCAGTTGAAGGCTGCGGGCTGGATGGTTGTGTCAGTCGATCTGCGGGCGACTGGTCGAAATGCTGTGAAAGGAGACAAGATTGGCAATGCTCCTGATCACAACTCCGCGGAATGGTCGCTCTGGATTGGACGTCCGCTGTTGGGACAGTGGGCGTGGGACGTCCAGCGAACCCTCGACGCATTACTGGAACAGGACGGCAAATTGCCGAAGGATGTCGCCGTGATTGGCACCCGGTCCGCAGGGACGGTGGCTCTTTGCGCAGGGGCTCTGGATGAACGAATCACGCGCGTCGTGACAATCAACTCGCTGGCCACCTATGTCACTGAGCAGCCTTATTCTGGACAACGACTCGGATTGATGGCTCCAGCCATCGTACGGGACGTCGGAGATATTTCTCATCTGGCGGCACTTGTTGCCCCCAGGCCCGTTATGATCGCAGGGGGTGTCCGAGGCAACGCGGCACCTGTCAGTCCGACCGGACTGCGCGAATTGTTTCAGTTCACGGACCAAGTCTATTCTCTACTGGTGACTGAACCGACGATGCCATTCAAGATCGTCGCACCGGACGATGTCGTCGATTCGCTGCGCTGATTTCATTCGAAGAGTCAGATCCCATCGCGATCGGCCAGACGGGGATTCCGCATCAGGTCGCCGCTCCCAATTCCTGCATGGTCAGAACTGTGCGGGACAACTCGTCGACCAGCGGCTTGCAAACACCAAGCCGCTGGTATTCTGAAAGAAGTGTCGCGTAGTACCAAAGTGTCCCGTCGCGTGCTCCTGTGAACTTGTCCCAGACCGCATGGCCGATCTGTCGCAGGTCTGCCACAATACAACGAGAATTGTGGAGCTTATCGCACGCAGACACCAGCCGCGCGGATGATGACGCGTGCTCCAGATGAGCAATATACGCTTCTTTTCTTGCACGCCAGGGTGGCTTGGGAACCGTATCGGTATCCGTACAACCCAGCACGATGTCGGCCACACGGTCACCAAATCGCTGGCGGAGATCCGCCAGACGGGATTGGCCCCCGGCATCTTCAACGGTGTCGTGCAGCAGTCCCGCAATCGCTTCGTCCTCGTCGCCACCATATTCCAGCACAAGCGCAGCGACCGCGAGCAAATGCGAAATGTAGGGGATGGTCGTCGATTTGCGAATCTGACCTGCATGAACAATCGCGGCGTAGGTCAATGCTTGCTCAAACCGAGGTGACAGCGTCATCGGCAAACCTTTACAGGATAATATGTTAACCGCAGCGGGGACCTGCGACGTTGCGGCCCGACCGAGCGCAAATACAGGATCGACCCAAAACTACACGATTGAGACATTCTGCTGGATCGGTCCACACCTTCGACTTTACCGGCCTTACCTGACAATTGCGATTTCGGGGAGTAATTCTGGGTTTTCAAACTGGAAAGACGTTGGTATAAGATGTGCATCGCACGCTCGATTGGCGTTCTGCCATCGGGTTCGGTGATCATTTTTCTCTGTCGATTTTTTTCGAATCACCCTCGTCTTCCATCCCGTGCGTGCTAAAAGGACTGTTGTCTCGACTGTTATCATTCGCCCCAACGCATGGAGCTCCCGCAATTGCTTAGCCTTTGCGGGATTTTTTGTTGGCGTTGATCGCCGAAATTGAAAACGCGAGCGAGTCCGCCAGGACGCCTACTTGATTTGCCAGACGGCGAGTTCACCTGAAACGGTGGAAACAGCGATCTTACTCTGATCCGGCGAGAATGCGATGTGATCAACCGCGCCACCTGGGTGTTCCCGTTTTGCGGCCGATTCGGAAGGGGGAAGTGTCGAGACCACCTTCAAAGATGTGATGTCCCAGATCGCGACCCCGCCCGATTCAACGACCGTTGCAGCTCGTTTCAGGTCTTGCGACAAGGTTGTCACTCCAGCAAATCGGATCCCGTTCCCAAAATCGGGGCGGATTCCGGGGCGCGAGTTTTCCGCTTCCGTATAACGGGGGCAGACGGATTCGGGTGGAATGATGACACGAACAACGGGTTCATGTGTGGGATGCCAGATTCGAAGGACTGCTCGATTCACAACCACGACGCGATCACTTGCGGGTGAGAATTGGAGTGTTGATTGTTCCCCACCACGATGATCGACCGGCGTGCCAATCTGCTGGCCGCTCACCAGATCCCACAATGACAGGAATCCATAGCGGCTGAGTGTCGCCAGGGATTTGCCATCAGGCGAAAAAGCCAACGCCGCCATCCGTTCCCCTTCACGACTCCCCTTTTTCAAGTGATGAATGGGTGGATCGGAATCGACATTCCAGACCAGCACACTCCCATCGGTTCCACAGGCTGCGACCCGCTTCGCATCGGCATCGATCGCAACAGCGTAAACGCTGTATTCCGGGCCGACCTTGAAACGCTTTTTGAGCCGAAGGGTCTGCTCGTCATACAGTTCCACCGTCCCGACATTCGTCCCGACCACGATCGTTGAGGGACGTCCGCCGATGGCCAGCGAATTGGAATGATTCGGCAGGCGGACCAGTTGATTCAATTCACACGCCTTCAACACGTTTCCGCCACCAACGGTAAACATCCACTGGCCGAGTCCGTTGAACTTCCCGGTCGTGATCAGCCCCGCGGAATGCGACTGCCAGACGAGATTCTGGACTGGGGTCGGTCGGCCGATTACCGGAGGCGGTTCTGCTGTGGCGAATTCTGCTGCTGTCATCAACACCAGAGCAATGGTTACTCGAACTGCCACTGCCAACAGCGATGGCAAACGAAAGTTCGCCTTATCGAATCTGAACATTCGGGATAACTCCTCGTCCACTCTGATAGGAACACCGTTCAAGCGCCGAGACGCATGATGCTATGAGACGCGATGCGTCTGGAAATCGTTCCCGAATTTCTAATTCGGTTCCTGCCACGGTGTCTGACCGCCACGCTGGATCTGCTGGCGGAGTGCTGCGGAAAGGTCCTGAAAGATCTTCTTTTCCCGGGTGGCAAGGTTTGTGGTTTCTTGAGGGTCGGACTGCAGGTTGTAAAGTTCCAGCGGTTGAACGGGGCTGTCCTGAATCAGCTTCCAGGGGCCTCGCATCAAGGCTTCGATGGTCTTGCCCGCATAAACAGGCCCACCTTCACGCCGGACGAAGTAGAGATCGCGCACGGGTTCGGGCTGTGATTGACCGAGGAGTGACGGAAGCACGCTGACTCCATCGATCCCCTTCGGTTGGGCAACTCCCGCGACATCGGCTATTGTCGCGAAGAGATCCATTGTCAGGGTCACACGACCCAGGCGGCTGCCGGCACGAATGTGACCAGGCCAGCGAACGATTCCGGGGACTCGCAGACCTCCTTCGTACATGTGCTGCTTCTCGCTGCGGTACGGACCGTTGGTCGCTCCATAATTCAAAACGCCACCATTGTCCGATGTGAAGAAGATCAGCGTATTGTCAGCCAGCTTCAACTGGTCCAGTTTCTCCAGGACTTTCCCGATCCCGGAATCCATATGCTCGATCAGAGCTACGAGTGATGCGCGTTTGTCAGCCATTTGAGGTTCACGCTGCTTGACCTTGGCAACCCAGTCGGGCGGCGGTTGAATCGGATCATGCGGGGCGTTGTAAGCCAGATAGAGCAAGAATGGCTCCCGAGTCTCTGCCCGTTCCGTCAGGTAATCACAGGCCCATGTGGTAAACAAATCCGTCGCATGTCCTGGTGGATCGATCACCTCCTGATTGCGACGCATGAAGTTCTGGCCGCCGCGTCGATGTGTCAGATAGTCATCCATCATGTCACCAAGAAATCCATGAAAGAAATCGAAACCACGCTCGGTTGGAGTGTTCGGCGACGACAGGCCCAGATGCCACTTGCCAACAATCGCGGAGTGGTATCCCGCAGGTCGAAGGACCTGCGGCAACAAGACAGCCTGAGGTGACAACCAACCCCACGAGTCCTGTGGCAAATGCCGGATGACTCCAGGGACACCGACGCGATCGGGATAGCATCCCGTCAGCAATGCGGCACGGGTTGGCGAGCAAACGCACGAATTCGCGTAGAAGTTCTCAAACGTCAAACCTTCACGGCAGAGCCGATCGATTGCGGGAGTCTGGATATCGGTTGTTCCAAATGTGGAATAGTCACCTCGTCCCAGATCATCGGCCAGGATGATGATCACATTCGGGCGATCGGCGGCGCACACGAATGCGGAGGTTCCCAAAGTCACAATTAAGAGGATCAGAAATCGCATGGAAGATACTTTCGCTGGCACCGTTTCGAGATTCTGAAGTTCATTCGTGGTCGTACAAATCCGAAGCTGGAGTATATCCCAGTCTCTGTGCGAACCGTGTCCTCCGCGTCGTCCGTGTCCAGCAATTTATTAAGGCCGGATTGGGACACGGAGTGCACTGAAGACACGGACAGATCCCAGGGAGAATGTCAGGTGTGAACAGGCATTCTGTGGCGTTCAGCCAGGTACATCATCCGATGTGAGCGTCCCAAAAATGACGGTGCACCAAAAATATCATTGACGGCCAGCTTTCTTCCAGACATGCTGTCTGGTGATTTGACTCACATCTCGCGTTCCGCGAACCGTTACTCCCATCGCACCGATTCGCGGCACTTCCTTGCGCCCCAGAAAAAAGGAAATCGTCATGTCACAGACCGCCGTCCTGGATCGTCAGAGAACTCGGGACTTGACCAGTGAATCGGATGGACGTGAGTTTGAGGACCAGTCGCCGTTTGGTTTGCAGGGATTGACGAGAGATCTGCTGCAGATCGTCAGGCCCGAATTCATCACTCAACTGGCAATTACTCTGGCACTCAAAGGGACCCGGGCTCAGATTCGTGATCCTGAGTTCGTCAAGCGGCAGTTGTCGTATCATCCTGAATGGGTTGACGAATATCAGGTCGTTCATCTGATCGAAAAATCGCTCTGGATTCAGGGCCGCAGCGATCTGGTAATGACGCTGACGCGTAACCCGACTCAGATTCCAGACAATCCTCCGCCGAAAATCATGGAAGCACTCGCCCGGGCCTACACCCTTCATCCCGAATCGACGGTCTGGTACGGCGTACCACTGTTCGGGGCCGAGAAAAACAGCGACGGCTTGCCGATCCCGGTGTCAGCGCCGCAAGTTCGGAACGAAGCGGAACGTCGAATCAAGGTCGCTCAGCAGCATGCGCTGCGGTGGGGATGGTTTTATCTGGCCATGCTGGGGATCGGTCGAATTCCAGCACGATGTGTTCAGGCCTGGCGAATTGCGGATGCCTTTGTCCGTGGAATTTCCGTCAGTGTGGCGCAGTACTGGAAAACCGCCAGGGAAGATGCCCGTCGTCGTGCGCGAGCCGAGTTTCAGCAGCAACTCGAACATTTCCGGTTCGGCTGCGTGAAAACAGAACTCCCTGAGCACCGGACATGGCTGGGACGTGGGATCGATTCTGCGGGAGCCATGGTGGAATTTCAGGTCGCCTTCGTAGGGCATATGGCTCCGTTTATTGGGACTGCGGCACCACTGGCGATCGCAAAATTCGCACCAATGCTACTCGTCCCGATGACTGTCGTGTCGGTCGATCCGTTCCTGTTCGTGGAACTCCCCGAAGAACCGGGCAAGTTGCGTCACGTCGGACATTGGTATTGGCAACAGAAAGAGGATGGCGAGAAACTGCATCTGCATGTCTGACGGGAGCTATCGCTCGTGAACGGCAACCGCCGTTCGTGTGGGTCGCTTGCCACACGCGCGTCAACACAGGCCTATTTCTCAGGGGATTTGTCGTTGCGCCCGTTTTTCTGAAGTGCGTTGTTCCGCATTTCACAAAAGCGGGCAGCGCGCGACCACATCTCGGCTAATTCAGGACGCCCCAGCTCGCGACAGACTTGAACCAGTTCACGTCGCGGCTCCAAGGCATCAGGAGCTTCGCTCGCCTTCAGATTCAATTCGACCAGCCGATCCTGCAACTTTCGATACCGGACGTATTCGGCCTGTTCCTGATCGCGTTGTTCGGTCTTCCCCTGGATTCCCAGTAACTGAACGAGTTGATAACGGCTTTCCACATCGTAGGGTTCAACGGACAGGATCTGCTTTAGTAGCTCGATTGCAATGTCCAGCTTTCCCTGATCTTCCACCAGTCGGACCTTGATTCGCAAAGACGGTGAATCGGCAGGGGATTGCATCAGAGCCGATTCGATTTCCCGCATCGCCTGATTCTTGTTTGCAAGCGACCAATGGCACTCGGCCAGCAATGCAGAACGTTGTGTCGAGGGGGGATCGGGTTCAAGAACCGAAATTGCACCTTGATAATCGTGGATGTGAATCAACGACTTGGCTAGATCCCGTCGAATCGGACTCTCAACTTGCTCCGGTGGATGCTTGTCCAACGCAAAACGAAGTTCCTGAATCGCCTCCTGAAACTTCTCAGCGTCAGCCAGAATGACGGCGGCCAATTGATGTGGTCGGTAATCACCCGGAGCGAGGCGTTGGACGTGGGCGAGGGCTTTCAGGGCGAGGGCATTAGAGCCCAGGTCGTAATACATGGCTCCCAGCAGGCGGTAGGCTTCCAGTTCGTCGGGGAACTCAGAAACCAGCGTTGTCAGAGCCACTTCGGCTTGCTGGAGTTCTCCCAGGTGGAACTGGCTGGTCCCCACCAGTCGCAGGACATCCTGCCGCCACGGGCTGTTTTCCAGCCGACGGGGGAGTTGTCGCAACACTTCATCGTACCTGTTGCGACGGGCGAGCCATGAACAGCGCAGGATCGCCGCCTCGTCGGTCTGCCCATTTTTGGTCAGAGCCAGTTCAACCCGTTCCACGCCGACAGAATCCATCAAATCGACAAACTGAAGTCCAGCCGCGAGTGAATCCGCGGGCTCGGCCGGCCGGAAAATGAGCCAGAGGGACACCATCGCTGGAATCGCGGCAAACAGCAGAGCGACAAAAATCCAGCGTCTGTTCATCGTTGATTTCACTTGCCAATGACATTCCGTGAAGACCAAGTACGTCGATTCGACTGGAAGTATCAGGAGAATTCAGAATTCGGCTTGATTTTATCCAAAAACAAGTCGAGAATTTCAAAGTGACTGGGTCTTAATCATTTGCAATCACGTCTCACGTTCAGTTTCGGTTTTGCTCGTACGGACTCCGTTCCCTTTACGAGGTGCAG
>JBAWWJ010000300.1:0-7494 GCA_037146815.1 Planctomycetota bacterium | reverse complement strand
TTTCTGAAGGGAAACTCTTCACGATGGGAAACCAGGGCAATATCGAAATGCTGCTGGCGATGGATGCATCAACGGGCAAACCGTTGTGGGCGACCAAAACGGGTGGTGCCGCTTATAGGAACGGGATGGGAAACGGTCCCCGCGGTACTCCGACAGTTGATGCGGACCGTGTTTATGCACTCGGTGCCAACGGAGACCTGATTTGTGCCGGAGTCGACAACGGCGAAGTTGTCTGGCAGAAGAATATTCTCAAAGAGTATGGCGGCAATAACATCACGTGGGGGATCAGCGAATCAGTCCTGATCGATGGCAAGCAGTTGATTTGCTGCCCCGGTGGGAAGGATGCGACGATTGTCAGCCTGGACAAGATGACAGGTCGAGGGATCTGGCGGGCGACGATCAACGGAACGCCGCAAGCTTCGTATGCGTCGCCTGTCATCGTGGAATATGGTGGAGAGCGAATGATCGTCAATTACACTCACACTGCCGTGGTTGCTGTCAAAGCCCAGAACGGAAACTTCTGTTGGGGCTTTCCGTCATCGGCAAACGGCACCGCAAACTGTTCATCCCCGCTTTACGAGGATGGCAAGGTCTTTACGGCGTCGGGGTACGGAAAAGGTTGTGCGATGTTCGAACTCGGGCCCAAGGGAACCGCGAACGTGGCGTACGACGATAATAAGCAGATGAAGAACCATCACGGCGGGATGGTTGTTCTGGACGGACATGTCTACGGATTTGATGAAGGAGTGCTTCGCTGCCTGAATTTGAAAACCGGCGAAAGCGTCTGGCAGGATCGGTCGGTCGGGAAGGGATCACTGACTTATGCTGACGGACACCTGTATCTCCGCAGTGAAAATGGTCCGATGGCACTTTGTACGGCCACGACGAAGGGATACGAGGAAAAGGGGCGATTTGAACCGAAGAATCGCAGCGACAAACCCGCGTGGGCTCATCCGGTCGTCTGCGGTGGGCGACTATTTGTCCGTGACATGGATTCGCTCGTCGTCTACGACATCAAGAAGTAGGTAGCACGTCGCAAATGGAACTGTTCGTGATGTGAAATGAAGTGAGCCCGGTCGAATCATCGACCGGGCTCACTGTTTTTTCACCATTCATCGAATCGTGGGATTAAACCACCTCGTGGAACTAAACTACCGTTGCGGCGGGTTCAACGTCCCAGGTGAAGATACGCGATTGCAGGTCAGTGATGACCACAAATCCCTTACGTCCGCTGGCAGGTTCCAGTTCGATTCCAACACTCTTCAACTGTGCAGCATGTGGCGAATCGTGTGCAATGAAGCCATCGTCGGGGATCGCACGCCACCATTGCAGGTGCGGCCAATCACGTTGTACGGTCGCCAGACAGGTCAGCATGGTTCGCCCGCCGGCACCTGGTTTGAATCCGGCTCGGCCAGCGACTTCCGTGAAAGTTGCGACCTTGTCGATTCGCTTCAATTCCCACAGCACCTCTGCCACATTTTCGGCACGAACTGATGCCATCGCCAACTCCTTCCTCTACGCCATACAGCTTGACAATTCTGGTAACGCAATCTGCGATCACCAAACGACAGGGGCTGCCTGGCAGGTAATAAAACAACTGGCGGCGATTGTCGGTCATCCTGACTTCGGCAATGCCGCGTTACGGTTTGATTAAGTTAGTGTGTAGACTACACGAATCGACATGTCGGAACAACCCTCTCATGCCCAGACTGCCATGTTCCAACGGACAAACAATCGCATATGCTTTTACGTTTCTCGCTTTAATCGCTTGACATCATTCACCATGCTTCTTCGTAAAGTGCAATGATCTGATCCGCGGTTGGCACACGTGGATTATTCTGCGGGCTTCCTGACGCCAGGGCGTCGTTCGCCATTTTCATCAAGTTCTCTCGAAAGCGAATTTCATCAACTCCGCGGCAATCTCGCAGTCGTGGCAGGTTCAAGTCGCTGTTCAACTGTTCCAGAAACGCCACCAGTGATTCCGCTGCGGTCATGTCATCTGCGGCCTGTGAACATGCTCCGAGAATTCGAGCGACAGTGGCGTATCGACCCGTTGCGGATTGCCATGAGAATCGCGTTATCGAAGGTAACAGCACGGCATTCGACAAGCCATGTGGTACATGAAACAGTGCGCCGATCGGACGACTCATCCCGTGAACCAGACAGACGCTGCTGTTGGCGAATGCCATCCCACCCTGGCATGCTGCCAGCATCATTCCCGCTCGTGCCTCGTGATTTTCTGGATCGGCATACGCGGTCTTCAAATGACGCGCGACATGTTCAATGCAAGAAAGAGCCAATGGGTCGGTCGTCGCGTGAGCCTTGCGTGAGACATACGCTTCGATGCCGTGCGTCAATGTGTCAACTCCCACTGCGGCCGTCAAAGCGGGTGGCATCGACAACGTTAACTCGTAATCGACCAGGGCCACCTGTGGCAACAAGTTGACACTGAGAATCATCATTTTCAGATCGCGGTCGGTATCTGTGATGATTGTCACCTTGGTGGCTTCGCTTCCCGTTCCGGCAGTTGTCGGAATGGCGATCAGCGGAACCCCCGGGAATGGCAGCTTGTGATAGCCTGCATACTGGCTGAGCGGTGCGGGATTTCTCGCAAGTGCACTGATCGCTTTGGCCGCATCGATCGGCGACCCGCCCCCCACAGCGACCAATCCCTGGCAATCTCTTTCCTGGTACAGGTTCAGGCCGGCAAGAACATTTTTGTCAGTGGGATCGGCCTGGACACCATCAAAAATAGTGACGTCCAACCCCGCCTCTTCGAGTTCACCAGCAGCTGCTCGCGCAGGGCCAAGCCGCATCATATCGGTGTCGGTCACCAGCAATACTCGATGAATACCGAGTCGCTTCAACTGTGCTGAGGCGTCATGTCGAACACCGCCGCCGATGAGGATGACCGAAGGGACATTGAATTGATCAGCCATGCTCACCACCCCTCGCCCCGCTTGTACGTATTGTCCCATCGCGACAGGACGATCTTCTGACGTGTATAGAACAGCACCCCTTCCATCCCCTGGACGTGCAGGTCACCGAAGAAGGATCGGTTCCAGCCAGAGAATGCAAACACCGCCATTGGGGCAGGAACTCCGACATTGATCCCCACCATTCCACAGCGAATGTCGCGTGTGAATTGTCGCGCGGTTGCACCACTGCTGGTGAAGAGGACGGCACCGTTGCCAAATGTACCACGATTTGTCCACGCTATTGCCTCTTCGAGGTCACGCGGATGCAGCATCGTCAGGACAGGCCCGAAGATCTCTTCCTGTGCAATCGCCATCTCGGGATGCGCCTGATCGAACAACGTCGGGGCCACAAAATGTCCCAGATCGCGGATCGACGCTGAACCTCCGCGGACGAGCCGGGCGCCTGCTTCGGCACCACGATCAATCAACTGCCGAATGCGGGACCGAGCCTGTGCATCGATAACAGGTCCCATTTCGGTACGAGGATTGGCAGAGGAATCGTCGATGATCAACTGATCAATTGCATTCGCGACGCGGTCGCGCACGCGGGACGCAGCCTCGCCAATCCCCATCAGGATGGAGCCTGCCATACAGCGTTGCCCCGCACAGCCGTATGCGGCACCCATGATCGCCCGGACGGTTGGCGTCGGGTCAGCGTCCGGCATGACAATCATGACGTTCTTGGCCCCACCCGCCGCCTGAACTCGCTTTCCTCGACGACAGCCATTCACGTACACGTGTTCAGCCACACGTGTCGAGCCGACGAAGCTGATTGCTGCAACGTCGGGATGTTCCAGCAGAGCATCGACGACGGCCGCACCTCCATGAATCACGTTTAAGACACCGGGAGGAATCCCGGCCGCCAATGCCAACTCGGCCATTTTGACCGCCGTGAGGGGGACTTTTTCGCTCGGCTTCAGGATAAAGGAATTCCCACAGGCGATTGCGAGTGGAAACATCCAGAGGGGAACCATGGCCGGAAAATTGAAAGGGGTGATTCCGACGCAGACGCCGATCGGTTCGCGCATGGTCAAACCGTCGATGTTCTCGGCCAGTTGAGGGAGCGATTCTCCTTTGCTGAGGTGCGCGATGCCGCAGGCAAAGTCGACAACTTCGATCCCGCGCCGGACGTCACCGCGAGATTCCTCGAGCGTCTTTCCATTCTCTTGAGTGATCAGGCACGCGAGTACGTCAAAATGGGACTCCAGTTGCGCCTTGAATGCAAACAGTTTTGACGCTCGAACGGGAGCGGGAACTTTGGACCACGATTCATACGCAAGCCGCGCCGCACTGACGACAGCATCGACTTCTCTGGCGCCGCACAGGGGAACGCGACCAAGGATTTCGGTTGTTGAGGGATTCTGAACTTCACCCCAGGAATTGGTTACCGGGGTCAACCATTGATCACCCACCAGAATTGGCACAACAGCGGGATCAGAGGAAATTGACATGGATAGCGTCACACTCCAGATGGCCGAATCACAGCAGTGAATCGTTTTGGAAATTGTTAACTGACGGGGGCTTCGTGCGATCACGCTTCCAGTCAGGTGTCGCATTGCATCCCATAAATTCGTAGTATCTCGCACACCAAAGATGGCTGTCGATGATTAGACTCGAAATGAAAGGCCGCGCAAATGAAGCCGTCATGCACTTTTGTACTCGCCGCAGTACTGGTCGCCTGTCGGACGGTCGAGGCACTGGCGCAACTTTCCCCTGCCAATCGCCCTGAAAACGGAATCTCGGCCGCGTCCTCCAAGCCGCGCAACACGTTTGTCGAAATCAAGCTGCTGGCCAATAACGACGGTGGGGGATTGCATGCTCAGCAGTGGAGCAAGGTGATGGAACCGCTGGATGTTTCCATTCAAATCCAGCGGCAGCAGGATGAAAAAATCGAAGTTCGTGAACGAACCGTCGGGACTCTGCGATATGTGACCGCCGTTGGGACTCTTGATCGCTCAGGAAGAATCAGCTTTCCGACCCGCAGTTTTGATCTGGGAGAAGGAGCCAAGCTGCGAGAATGGATCAATGAACTCAAGGCTTATGGGGCGCAGGGGACTCCCGACGGACAACCGATGTGGGGGCTTTCAAAAGAACAGTTCACCACGATGTACGATGCGCTCGTTAAGCCAGCCGAAGCGGAATACCGCGATCTACTTCTGACCGATGCCATTGCAAAACTGCCAATTCCCAAGCAATATCCGGTTCGATTGAGTCAGGCGGCGCTGGCCTTGCTTAAACAGCCGGGAGCAAAAAACCGGGTGCGTCAGGAAGTGAAGGGATTCAGTGTTGGAACGGCACTCGCCATCATGCTTAATGACTGCAAACTGGGGTTTCGCCCCAATCGAACCCCCGCTGATGGGCTGGAACTTCTGATTGAACCCCTCGGTCCAAAGCAGCCACTCTGGGCGATCGGCTGGCCGTTGCAGAAGCAGCGATTCAAAGCTGCTCCCAAATTTTTTGCGATGACACAAATTGAACTCGATAACGTCGCGTTGTCCGACCTGCTGCCGACAGTTGCAGAGCTGACGGAAACACCTGTCATGCTCGACTATTACGAGATCGAAGAAAAGAACATCGACTTCCCCAGCCTGAAAGTCTCGGTCAAGCGGACACAAACTTCGTGGAGTGTTGCTCTGAAATCGGCGGTCGTTACCAAGAAATTGTCGCGCGAGATCTGGCAGGATGAAGCGGGTCGTGCATTTGTCTGGATCACGACCGTTCGGCCAGGTCGCTCGGGCGTTTCAGGCGAGTAGTAGCTGAATGACACAGGAGAGATCCGGCAGCATGGGTGCCACGATCTTGGAGTCTTCGACAAGGTCGTGCTGGATCTGGTTTCTAGCGCATTTTGCACCCGAACGGGTTGACGACCCATCGTAACTGAATTCGTGAGAATTCAGGCCTTCTCAACGAATTCCCGAACCCTCACATCCCATCGATGTCTGCGTTCAAGCAGTGCCAATATTACTCAAGCGACCTTTTGAAGCGAGGTCGGCTCGTCTTCTCCAGGAAATTCGATTGCGGACACGACTGTCGTCACGGCAGTTTTGTGAACCACGTTCCAGGCGAGACCCGTTTTTTCCATCAGCAGGATGACCCAGTAAGTCATATCCACTTCCCACCATTTGTGGCCGTGTTGGGCCACTCGGGGAAATGCGTGGTGATTGTTGTGCCAGCCTTCACCGAACGCCAGCACGCCGACCCACCACAGATTGCGGCTGTTGTCTCGGGTCGCGTAAGTCTTGTAACCCCACATGTGGGAAGCCGAATTGACGGCCCAGGTCACATGCAGCATGTACACCAATCGCAGAAATAACCCCCACAAGGCAAACGAAATGCCTGTATTTAGATCCCAATTGGCCCAGCCTGCCGTAAAGAGCACCACGCCAAGTCCCATGTGCCACCAGAGGAATGTGCGGTCGAGAATTCGTAGCGACCGGTCACGCATCAAGTCGGGAGCATAGGTGCGATAGAGTTGAGCCCAGTGTTGCGATCCCCCTTTTGGAAGCATCCACAGAACATGGCTCCACCAGGCACCATCACGGGGAGAATGTGGATCATGTTCCTGATCGCTGAACCGATGGTGCTTGCGATGGGCCGAGACCCACATGATCGGCGGCCCTTCGCCCGCCAAGGTTCCGCACAATGCCAGAAACCAGCGGATTGGTCGAAAGGTTTCGAATCCTGAATGAGTGAGCAGTCGATGAAAACCGAGGCAGACTCCCAAGCTCCCGGTCACCCAGCTTAGCGCCATGAACAGCCAGAGGCCGTACCAGGTGAAATAGAAAGGGGCAGCAAGTGCAATCAGATGCACCGAGCCCAGCCAGATCACGGCTGGCCATTCCAAGCCGTCTTTCCAACGACCCTTGGAGACAACGGGTGTTGTGGCAGACTGTTCCAGCGATTCCGAGGCAGTTGCCACCGAGCCGTCTCCTTCCATGAATCTGATTATCGATTCCCGGAAAAGATCTTGCGAGCATCAAACGCTCGTACGATTGATTTCGGAAATGGATTTGCCATCCTGACAAACGTCGGCGGAGACACTATCGAGAAGTCGAAACTGTTGCGACCCCAGTCTTCAAGATTCTGGCATTTCCATCCATGGAATTCCCGGAATGTGGAACTCGAGGCATTCGTCTTCAAAACGTCTGGCTCGCAATCGAACGGAGAGGCGAACGGATTCAGTGATCAGTCTGCCGCGTACCTGATCATTTTCCGATCGAGTTACGGTTGATGCCAGCATCGGATTCGGCCGGGGTGTTGTCTCGCCTGATTGGTGTTTCTGATACGTTGTGGTGACATATCTCTTTGTCTGTACGATCCTTGCGATCATCGCTGTGCCGAAAAAATGGCCATTTGAATCCGAATTTCAGAATCTTTGCCCAGTCGATTGACATCCCGATGGCCGACGATATCATCTCGCCTCCCCGCCGCAGACGAAACCTGACGGTGACCGACGCGACGGAACAGATCTTTGACAATTTGGTTGGATGGTTCTGAGAATTCAGCTTTGCTGTAT
>JBAWWJ010000299.1:0-7792 GCA_037146815.1 Planctomycetota bacterium | reverse complement strand
TTCAATCACAAGCAGGGACCTTCACTCACTGCTGATGGGGTGTGAACGGTTACCGTCCATCCTCGACATCGACAAGTCCCGCAGTAGCAACACCGACACCGCCAACAACTCCCCCACGACTCACGTTTACTTTGGATGTTAAGAAACCATACTGGCTAGACGAAAAAGGCAACCCGACGAGTGACCAGAACAGTGTTAAAAAGAAACTTACGGCGGTCAACATATCTTTCATTGCGGTGTATGCGAATCAGGCAACGAACACAAAATGAAACGAATGCGAGGCGCGACGGATGTCTTCAATTTTCAGCATCAGTGATTCACTGAAGACGCTCCTGAGCCGAGGGCATTCGTATACCATGCAGCTTAAGGATCCAACGGAGGCGGATCAATCGAATGCCGTTTCTGTTTGGCTCTATCAGATTCAGGCCGATGAATTTTCGAGAAACAATGCTCCGCCAGTGCTGAATAAAGCGGCTTCCAATGGAAATGAAGTTGGAGTTGCCAAGCAGAGGCGAAGTGCGGTGCCTCCATTAGGTGTCAACCTTTTCTATCTGGTCACCCCGATGACAGGTAATGTGGAGTCGGATCACGAGGTACTTGGTCGAATGCTGCTCACGATTCATGAGTCTCCAACCCTTCGAGTCCAACAGTCCGAACTGGGCGAAGATGAGCTGATTCGGATCAGCCTGCCGGCTGATCCGCTCGAAGAACGTCTGCATCTCTGGGATTCCCTCAAGACGAAACCGTATCGACTTTCGTTCATCTGCCTGTTGCGAACTGCCAGGTTGTTTACTTCAAACGTCATCGAAGAAGCCCCGGTATTGAATCTGTCTTCGGCACCCTTACTGGAGTTTCCCAAGATCTGATCATGCGTATGTCACCCGTTTCCTTCGCGATCGCCCCGCGGATCGTCTTCGATCTGAGAGACTGGTATCAGTCTACGTTTACGGCATCTCAAGTTCCGGGGAGATCGCCGACGGAGGATCCACAGCGCACGATCGTTCGCGTACTGGGGAAAGCATTGTTTCTTGCCGATCCGACCGATCCCCGCGACGCGAACTGGCCATTCTCGGAAACAGTCGAATTGGTGACTCAGGATTCGGGAGGAGGGATTCGGGGCTTCCATGGCCGAGTCAAAACGGCGACGGGTGTCTTGTTGAGAATGCCCCCGAGCAGCTTTGCCAAGAAGACGAAATGTCGATTGACCGTTCAGGTCCGTGGATTCCAGCCATCGGTGACCGCGCTCTTTAAAATCCCAGGATCTGATAGCACACCGATCGACAACGACTCGCTCGTCAATGAAATCAATTTGTTTCCGGCGGCCGACTATCCGTTTCCGTCAGGACCACGTCCGACTGCGTTGCTGGAAGGATCTGTGCTGCGAGCGGACGGAACCGGCATGGCAGGCGCGACTATCACACCACTCGATCCACGTCCCGCAGGAAGTGGCATTCCACTGCTCCCATCGACGACGACAGACAACGGTCGCTATGTTGTCGTCCTTGATGCACTGATCGATGCGGATGGAACAACGAGCTTTTCCTCGATCGCGATTGAGTTGAGCCATCCCGATTGGGCTGCGCCGATCAGGCATCTCGTACCCTTCGTTGCGAATGACGCAGGCAGGTTCATTCCATCTCGGCGTGCTGTATTCCCGACGACTGTATTGAACGGCAGAGTTCTGCGCAATGGCCGCCCCGTTCCCGGTGCGACTGTGCGTTTGAGTTCGGTGGACGAACCACTCCTGCAAGGGACGGTGCAGGCGAACACGTTCGGAGACTGGGAACTGTACGGTGACGCTCGACTTCCCTTGAGCGGATCCGACCCCAGCGAAGCGGCGAAGCTGACTGCCACCGCGAATGGACAGTCTGCCGACTCGCATGTCGTCGTTCATTATGGCCAGCGCAACAACAATCTGGCGATTTCACTTCCTCCAACCTAACCTTCTAAACACCGTTCAACTATCAGGAGCACAACGATGGCAGAATACCTGTCTCCCGGCGTCTATGTCGAGGAAGTGAGTACGGGCCCCAAACCCATCGAAGGAGTGAGCACGAGCGTCGCTGGCTTTCTTGGCCCCACCGAGCGCGGGCCGGAAGATATTCACTACATCTCCAGTTGGCTGGAATTTAAGCGATTGTACGGCAATCATCTGGGGACGGACAATTCGTTCATGAGTTATGCCGTACAAGGCTTCTTTGACAACGGCGGGAAGCGTTGCTTTGTGGGTCGAATCGTTGGGAATGGTTCCGCGACCGCTGTGCTCAATCCAACCGCTCCAGGCAATGTCGAATTTCGCGCATACGGCGGGGGAACGTGGGGCAACAACGTATTCGTCCGAGTTGTTGAGTCGACAAAGTCAAAAAACGCCAAAGTCGGCGACGCCGCCAAGGGGTGGGTGCGGGTCCAGGTGCTCTATTTCAGCGAGCCCGTTGCACCAGAGGAAATTGCCGACCCGTTCAATTCTGACAAGGCGAATGACAAGAAACTCCGTCGGCCGGATGTTCCGCCCGAGGACTTCGACGACCTCTCTCTCAGCACCACGGCTGCGAATTCGTTCATCACTGTCATCAACGCAGGTTCTCGCCTCATTCGAGTCACTGCAACCGGCGCTGTGCCGGCAGTTGTAACCGTCGCGGCGGATGCCGCATTCACCCCGCTTCAAGGTGGCGTGGGCGGCCTGCCAACCGTGAATGATTACGCTGGAAATCTGGATCCCAACGACGACCAAAACGGCAAAATCCTCGGCAGTGGCCGCGGACTGGCGGCGATGGATACGATCGATGCCGTCTCGTTGCTGGTGGCGCCGGATCATGTGAGGTTCGGTAACACGTTGGCCGGTCAGATAATCACTAGTTGCGAGAATCTCAAAGATCGCTTCGCAATTCTTTCAACCGATCGAAACTTCAACGTGACGACTCCCCAATTGCAATTCGACACGACATTTGGCGCGCTGTATCATCCATGGATCTGGGTCTACGACACGGTGACGCGCGAAGATCAATTGGTGCCCCCAACCGGACATGTGGCTGGAATCATCGCCCGGACAGATATTGAGCAGGGAGTCTGGAAAGCGCCCGCTAATGCGGTTGTCGTCGATGCCAAGGATCTGATGTCGCCGATTCCCAAGGCAGTCCAAGACCTGTTGAATCCTATCGGTGTGAACTGCATTCGCGACTTCCGCAGCGACCGTCGCGGGATTCGTCTGTGGGGGGCTCGCACGATGAGCAGCGATCCCGAATGGAAGTACATCAATGTCCGACGACTGTTCCTGTACATCGAAGAGTCGATCGATGAGGGAACGCAATGGGTTGTGTTTGAGCCCAATAACGAAGTCACCTGGGGGCGTGTGCAGCGGTCGATCAGCAATTTCCTGATGACCATCTGGCGGAATGGCGGGCTGTTCGGGTCCAAACCTGAAGAGGCGTTTTTCGTTCGCTGCGACCGGACGACGATGAGCGAAGACGACATTGAGAATGGCCGACTCGTCTGTCAGATCGGTGTCTGCCCCGTACGTCCCGCCGAGTTCGTGATTTTCCGGATTGGCCAGAAGACAGCCGATGCCACCGCGTAGTCCAAGCGATCTCAAATCCTGAAACCCTGCCTCGAGTGCGGAGAACTTTCCTATGGCCGACGAACATCCGTTTGCGTCTTATAACTTTCAAGTCACCATCGATGGGCTCCAGATCCAGGCGGGCTTTTCCGAGGTTTCGGGCCTGACTATGGATAACGACGTCATCGAGTATCGCTCCGGAAAGGACTTACCGCACATGCGCAAGCAACCGGGCATGCGGAAGTTCACTAACATTGTGATGAAGCGCGGCTTCACCACTGACAAGGCGCTTTACGACTGGCGAAAAATGGTGATCGATTCCGATAAGCCGTATCGCTATTCGGGATCGATCACATTGCTGGGCGAAGACCGCAAACCGGCTCTAACCTGGTCGTTCACGAACGGTTGGCCAAACAAGCTGGAAGGCCCCAGCCTGAACGCGAAGAACAGCGAAGTCGCGATCGAGACGCTTGAGATCGTGGTCGAAACGCTGGAATTCAAGCCAGAAGGTTAGGCCCTTGCTCGTTTCCGTTGGGTTTCTCCGAATTCAGACTTACCTAGACCGAGCGGCACATGCCCCTTCCCCGACCACCTGGTGTGTACTTCGAGCGCGCCGACTCGCCCATTGGGGCGGTCGACGAGGTGCGTTCGGACGTCGCCGGATTCATCGGGATCGCCGAACGCGGCCCCTTGAATGTGCCCGTCTGCGTCCAGAACTGGACACAATTCCAGACGCGATTTGGACGGTCAGGATTGGACTACGCTCACCTTCCCGATGCCATCCGCGGTTTCTTTGCGAACGGCGGTCGAACGGCCTGGGTCGTTCGAGTTGGATGCCCCGTCGACAAATTTGATCATGCCAGCCTCTGCCTCGTTGACGATCAAGGCCGGGCACTCTTCAGGATCTGGGCGCAAGATCCCGGTTTCGGCGGAGCCACCATTTCGGTTCGCGTCCTGCCAGCGGTCCGCAATCGGTTTCATCTCGCGATCATCGTCCCGAATGATACCGGTAAGCGCGAAACGCTGGAGACGTGGCGGGATCTGGAGTCGAACAGTCGCCTAACCAATTCGACCGGCGACAACGACCGCTATGTTGCCAAACCTATAAACGGATGGAAAAGGGCAAAACCGCCGAAAGATCGCAAGCCCGATGCATCGATCTCGACGGGTTCGGTATTGATCGTCGTGGAAGATTTGAGAAGCCCGAATGATCAAGCCCCTGCGGCGATCGTCGGGGTGCAAGCCTCGAAGTCATACGATGACCACGGCGCGGCTGTCCTCGAAACGCGGCAAGAGGGATTTCTGAGTTGGAATCGCGACTTTGTTTCGGCGTCACGGCGTTCCGTGCTGTCAGGAATGACGCGTGAAAACTTCGTCAGCGATGGCTTGGAAGCCTTAGAGAAGATCGACGATGTCGCCATCGTGGCCATCCCGGATCTGATGTGGCGCAGTCGTCCCAAAACACGGCGAGAAACGCCTCCGCCTTCGTGCATTCCCGTACCTGAGCCTATGGAACCGCCCCCTCCCGCGGAACAACGCATTCCCTTTACTCCGTTTGAGCGTCAACAGAGTCAACTGGAGGTCTTGGCCCATTGCTCGCGGATGCGAAATCGCTTCGCAATTCTGGATGCACCCGCAGAAAGTGATCCCGTTACGGTTCAACAATAGGCCAACGGTCTGCAATCGGCAATGGGGCAGTTTGGAGCCCTGTATTTCCCCTGGCTGGGTGCCTCGACAGCCAGCCAGGGCGTGCTCTGGATGCCACCCAGCGGCCACCTCGCGGGACTGTTCGCGCGAGTCGATTTGAGCAGCGGCATTCAGAAATCGCCTGCGAACGAAGTGTTGTCCGAAGTTCAGGGAGTGATGTACGACGTAACCGAAGAAACTCGCGGTCAGTTAAATGTCGAGAGTGTCAATGTCTTGAAGGCCACCGGTCCGCGTGGTGTTCGAGTCATGGGAGCGAGAACCCTGATTGACCCGAGGAACTCGGAGTTGAGTCAATGGCGGTACGTCTCCGTTCGCAGACTGCTCATGATGCTCGAAAAATCACTGGAGCGAGCTGGGTTCTGGCTGGTGCACACCGACAATCGACCGGAGCGATGGCGCGATGTGGAACGGGTGATTCGCGACTTTCTGCGCCGAGAATGGCAATCGGGCCGACTGGGTGGCACGACGCCGGAAGAGGCTTTCAGCGTTACCTGTGATGAGTCGACAAATCCGCCCGAGGATGTCGAGCGGGGCCGAATGACGTGCGTAATCGGCGTCCAGCCTCCGCTACCAGCAGAATTCGTCTTCGTCCGTCTGGGGAATCGTGGCGGCAGTGGCGGTACATGGAGTTTTGGGGAGAGTCGAAATGGAGCCACGTGATCCATTTGTCGCGTTTCGTTTTGATCTGCGATTCGATGCCGAATCATTGGGTGGGTTCAGCGAATGCACGGGAATCTCTCTGGAATTCCAGACTCAGGAATACGCGGAAGGGGGCCGAAATGGAGAAATGCTGAAGTTTCCATCGCGCGGAACCCAAAGTAACGTTGTGCTGAAACGTGGCATCGTGAATCGTCGGCTGTGGGACTGGTACGCGATGTTGCTGCGCGGCGAGCCGCGATTTCGCCGAACGGCCAGCATCCAGGTTCTGGATGCGGCGGGCACAGGGCCGGTAATCACCCTCGAACTGACCAATGCGTTTCCGTGCAAATGGATTGGTCCAGATCTGAACGCTTCGCAAAGCAATGTTGCCGTGGAATCTCTGGAGATTTGTCATGAAGGCCTCAACTGGATTTCCCAATGAAAGGTGAAACATGCCGGTAGAGATTGAGTCGTTCACGACAGAAGTCACGTTGTTAGATAAGAACGCCAGGATGAGTTCGCAGCAAACGGAACAACTGATTCAAGAGATCATGCGCCGGATCGAACGGAAGGCACGTTCAGATGAACAGTCGAAACAAAACGCCTCGTTCGATCAATCTGCACACCGCCGCAAATAAGGAGCATTCCCGATGAATCTGCAAAAAGCGGAAATACAGATCCTTGATCTCGATGCGCAAGCCGTCGATGGTTCGAAACTGCCCAGGAAGTTCTCGGTGCAGTTCAATCCGACCGAGTACACGCTGACCAAGGGGGCGCAGATCGCCGAGATTGCAATTCCGGGTCTCGATACTCCGCTACTGCAGTTCGTTGCCGGACAGAACGAAAAGTTGTCACTGGATCTGTTCTTTGATTCGACCGACAAGGGAGGTATGGGTGCGGGAGCAATCAGTGTCGAAGAAGAAACAAACAAGTTCTATCAACTGGTCAAGATTCAACACAAAACTCACGCGCCACCGCGACTCCGTTTTCTGTGGGGAACGGGTCTGAATTTCGAATGCATCGTCGAAAGTATTACTCGTAAATTCACGCTGTTCAATCCACACGGCATTCCGCTGCGGGCGACGCTGTCCGTCACGTTCCGCGAATACAAGACGCTGGAACGGCAAGTCAAAGAGCTGAATTTGCAGTCTGCCGATCACACGAAACGCCACGTAGTCGTTCAGGGCGAAACTCTGTCATCAATCGCAGCGCGTGAATATGGCGACCCGCGGCAATGGCGAACGATTGCGGATAAGAATTTCGCAGCACTGAGCGATTTGCGACGGTTGCCAGCCGGCCTGGAACTGAGCTTGCCGGCAACCGAGGTTCGCTCGCGACGACCAGAAGGGAGCGTTCCGTGACGCTGCTCGCCCGAATCCCCGTCTTCGAAAAGCGCGACTTCTACGTTCCGCGGTTTGAATTGTTCATTGGAGATCGACCGGGTCGCGATGCCCTGTTTTTCGATGTCATGCAAGTGACTTACAAGGACAACATCGAAAGCATCGACACCTTCGAACTGACAATCAACAACTGGGATGCGGAACACCGGCAGTTCAAACACCATGACTCGACGGACCTGAACCCCGGCCAAAAGGTCCGGTTGCACATGGGGTATCTCGATGACAAGGGGGGCTTAAAGAGGATGATTCAAGGTGTGATCACCGAGATGACACCGACCTTCCCCGCCGCGGGGCAACCGACATTGAAAGTTGCCGGCCAGAACATCTTGAACAGTTTTTGCAAGGAAAAACGAAGCGAGTCCTATAAGGCAACCGAGGCGAAGGCTTCACTGGTCGCCGCAAAGATCTGCAATCGCCTGGGTGTCAATTTCAAAAATGAGCCTCGTTAGCAGAATCTATGGGTGGATTTCGGTTCTGGTAGGCGACCGAGGTT
>JBAWWJ010000298.1:0-7824 GCA_037146815.1 Planctomycetota bacterium | reverse complement strand
GACTGTATGTCACGGCCTGTTCGCTCGAAGCTTCGCGGGCCGGGATTCGAAGTGGCATGCCTTTAGGGGAAGCTCGCTCACTGTTTCCAGGAACTCTTCCCGGCAAACCTTCGCGCGGACCGCGACGCAATCTTCCCAAACCAGTCTTCCATCGAGCAGATCCCGCTCGAGATCGCACCCGACTCCAGCAACTGGCACTGCATTGTCAGCGATACAGTCCATTAGCAGGACTGGAGGAAACGGCTGAACCAGAATCACTCTGGCTGGATATTTCTGGCAACGAATCCCTGTTCGGAGGTGAAACAGCACTGATTGCCGCAATGCGCGCCGACTTCGCTCAACAAGGCTTTCAGGCTCGTATCGCCATCGCTGATTCCTGGGGTACGGCCTGGGGAGTCTGCCACTTTGCATCAGCACCTGTCACAATCGTTGCAGCACAGCAACAGGCCGAAGCACTCGCATCACTGCCAATCTCAGCCCTGCGAGTCCCGAATTCGATTGTTGAATCGTTGCAGACTCTGGATGTCGTGACGATCGGTGGGCTGATGCGCCTGCCTCGAACAGCATTGCCATCCCGATTTGGCAAAGAGCTGCTGCGACGACTGGATCAGGCTCTGGGAACTCTTCCGGAGTTACTGGTCGCGGAACGACTGATCGAACCACTGTTTGCCGAATGGCTGTTCGAAGATCCGGTCACAGATCGAGCGACGCTGGAACATGTCATGGGAGTACTGCTCGATCAACTTCTGGGCCAGTTGAATCAGCGCCGGGTGGGACTACGCGAATTGAACTGCCGCTGGATTGGAACGACAACCGAACCAATCTCACTCCGCCTGCTCCGCCCCACAACGGATCGCCGACATCTGTTCGAACTATTGCGATTACAATGCGAGCGTCGAGTCTTCACGGGAGGCGTGAATGGTATCCGCATGGAACTGGTCGAGATGGGATTGCCTCCCGTCAAGCAACGCCAGTTGTTCGAAGATGATGCCGATCGCGCCGAGCGACAACAGCAATCACTGGCAGAACTGGTTGACCGACTGGGAAGCCGACTCGGCCGCCATGCCGTCCTGCGGCCGGTACTGTCGCCGGACCCTCAACCCGAATACGCCTGCCAGCATGTGCCGTGGCTGGAAGGAGTGAACTCCGCAACGTCGACAATTATCAGCCGCTCTCAGCTTCGTTGCCGACCATTGCGACTGTTACGAACCCCGCAACCCCTGACCGTTCAAGCCTCACCCCGCACTGGCCTGCCGACTCATGTTGCGGCAGAACGAACAGGGCTGCTGCCAGTCATCCGGATCGCGGGGCCTGAACGGATTGAAACAGGCTGGTGGCGCGGACCAGACACCAAGCGAGATTACTATCGCATGGATCTGACCAACGGAACATCACTCTGGACGTTTCTGGATCGAGAGAGCCGTACCTGGTTTCTGCACGGGTTGTTTGTTTGAAGAGTGAGATCACCTTCAGCAGGGCAGAATAATCGAAGAGACATCAATCGTGATACTTCATCATTCTGCCCATCGTTCTGCCAACTGTCTCACTTTCATCGAAGAGGAGACCTTCGGTCGGGCGTTTCGGCGGGGTCAGGAGACCCGCGCCGAACAAAGCATGGACTACTGGCTGTCGTTGACGGATTCGCATTCGACTTTGCGATCGATGCGTTTCATCAGTCCCTTCAAGACCTTGCCGGGACCGATTTCGAAGAATGGTGTGGCACCTTGAGCAAGCAGCCAGCGGATCGAATCTTCCCACAGGACAGGCTGAGTCACCTGACGGACCAGCACACCACGAATGTCTTCCGGGGCATGATGAACTTTGGCGTCGACGTTGGAAACCACGGGAATCCGCGGTGCAACGATCGTGACGCTCTTAAGAACCTCAGCCAGCTTCTCGCAGGCGGATTCCATGATCGGCGTGTGGAAAGCCCCCGCCACGGCCAGCGGAATCGGCTTCCCGCTGGCTTTCTCAATCAATTCTGCAGCCAGGGTACAGGCCGCCTTTTCGCCGGACAGTACCGTGTTGCCGGGACAAAGGTAGTTCGCAATCCAGATTCGCCCGGCGGCACCAGCCCCCTGGCAGACTTCAGCGACCTTATCGCGATCCAGCAGCAGAGCACTGACCATTCCTGACGCGACCGCATCCGCTGCGGCCTGCATCGCTTCGCCGCGAACCTTCACGACTCGGATGCCGTCTTCAAAACTCATCGCCCCCGCAAACACCAGTGCCGTGTACTCTCCCAGGCTCAAGCCTGCGGCATACTGGCATCCGGCAACTACGTCAGGACGCTCGGCCTTGAGCATTTCGAGAGCGGCGAGGCTGCTGACAAACAGAGCCGGCTGACTGACAACGGTCGTGTCGAGCCGCTCAACAGGCCCCTCAAAACACAACTGAGCCAGATCGTAACCAAGAATCGCACTGGCTCGGTTGTACAATTCGCGAGCGGCAGGAAACCGCTCTGCAATCGTCTTCCCCATGCCAACATGCTGGGCTCCCTGCCCAGGAAACAAGAACGTCGTCTGGCTCATATCAGTCCCCTTGCCGTGAACAAGAAATGCCTGCGTTTAGGCCAGCAGGTACGGAGATCGGTACGGTACTGAGTCGGTAAAGTGCTGCAATCAATGCCATGATGCTGCAATCAGTACCGTGAACACCCCGCCAACGGGGACTCAGCTCATGGTCGTTGACGGTTCCTTCGCCAGTGCGTCGACAATCTGCTCGTTCAATCCACGAGCTTTCAATGTGGTCGCAAAACGAAGCGCGTTCTGGATCGATCGAGCGTTGCTGGCACCGTGACAGATGATCGAAATCCCCTGCACACCCAGCAGCGGTGCTCCACCGATTTCGTGATATTCAAACCGCTTGGCAAGCGAATGGAAGGCCTGCGTCGCTAGAGATTTCTCGGTATTGAGCACTCCCAGGATCTCGGCCGAAACCGTCTTCATCAGCATGTCGGCCAGGCCTTCTGCCGCCTTGAGCAGAACGTTACCGACAAAGCCTTCGCAGATCACGACGTCGGCGGCACCGTTGTACAGGTCTCGCCCTTCCACGTTACCGATGAACTTGTCGCTGATAATGCTGTTGGAAAACAGATTGTGCGAGTCACGGATCACATCGGTTCCCTTGCCATCTTCACTGCCGATATTCATCAGGCCGATGGAAGGTCGTTCGATACCAAACATTTCGCGAGCGTAAATCTCGCCAATGATGCCGTACTGGACGAGATGCTCGGGACGGGCACCGGGATTGGCACCCACGTCCATGAGAATCGTTTTGCCTTTGGTTGTCGGCAGAGCAACGGCAATCCCGGGACGTTTGACGCCCTTGAGGAACAGTCGAGTGCGCAGTCCTGCCGCCACAACGGCCCCTGTATGGCCTGCGCTGACAACCGCGTCCACCTGCTGCATCGCCATCTGCTGCCAGCAGACAATGATCGAACAGTTGGGTTTCTTCCGGAGACCCTCGATCGGCTTTTCTTCCATTTCAATCCAGCCGTCGGCTGGTTGAATATGCAAGCGATCACCCGAATAGCCAGATTTGGCAATCGCTGGTTCGAGCGTCGGAACGTCGCCAACCAGGGTGACCTGCAGATCGGGGTTGTCCTTCAGGGCCGCGATCGCTCCATCGAGATTGGGCGAAACGCCGAAGTCGCCGCCCATCGCGTCCAAGGCAATCCGCATGGGAGAATTATTCCTCGATCTCGATCATCGTCCGCCCCATGTAATCACCGCAGGTCGGGCAAATGACATGCGACGGAACGGGGGTCTGGCACTTGGGGCAGTTGTGAAGCTGCGGTGGCTTGATAGCGTCGTGGCTGCGTCGGCGACGAGATCGGCCTTTGGATTGTCTGCGCTTGGGAGCGGCCATGGTAAGGTCAATTCCAACTGTTCGAGGCACATGATGGCAATGGCAAAGCCGCACCGACACACGCGGCAAAACGGACTTTCCACGCCCGGAAAGCGTGGCTATGGTACGGGAAGCAGAAAACAAGTGTCAAGGAAGCGGCGTCACGAAGAGCAACAACCGCTGCAAAGCATTATCAAAACATCGGTTGCAGCATCTTCAAACCATCCAGCCGACGCAGCAAACGGTCGTTCGGAATCGATTAATTCCAGGAATTCAGTTTATCCCAGCCGCAACGCGACCAGGAAAATTTAAGTTAATCCAATATCGTAAATGTACTTAAGGCAATTACAGCAACTCTTGAATCACCAAACCGGGCTCCAACGACGGAACTGGTCGACCGCTGTGGTTCAGGAAATTGATGTGCGGGTCAACTCCCAGCAGGTGGAACATCGTGTGGTGGATGTCGGCGGGTTTCACCGGGCGATCCTGAGGAACTTCACCGAGCCGATTGGTGGAACCGTAGATCCGGCCCCCCTGCACACCTCCACCACCCATCAGACAGAACATCGCATTTCCCCAGTGATCGCGGCCCGGCGTTCCCATGCTCATTGGAGCACCGCCATTGCCGCCATCGTTCATTCGAGGTGTGCGGCTGAATTCACCACACAGAACGACCAGCACATCGTCATAAAGTCCTCTCTGGGTGAGATCTTCGAACAATGCCGCAACGGCGGTATCGACCATTGGCAGATACCGTTCCATCCCTGCCTTCAGATCCCAGTGATGGTCCCAACCACCGAAATGAACCGTCACGAACGTCGTTCCGGCCTCAACCAGTCGCCGAGCCAGCAGGACACTCTGACCCCAGTTGTGTCGCCCGTATTTGTCGCGAATTCGAGGATCTTCCAGGCTGATGTCGAAAGCTCGTCGAGCGGCAGTTCCGGTCACCAGTTCCAAGGCCTGGCGATCAAACCGATCCATGGCATCGACCATCCCCTTCGTTTCAACATCACGTCGTAAACGATCGACACTGCGAGCCAGTGCCGCGCGGTCATCCAGCCGGGAAACCGTCATTCCCCCCGACATCTGGATATTCTGGACCGAGAAATTGGCCGCGTTGGGATCACCTTCGGTTTCAAACGGGTTGTAAGCCGCTCCTACGTAGTTTGCACCGAAATACCCCGGCCGTAATCCGATGCTCATCCCATACGGAACAGCAACATACGGCGGCATCCCCGGTTGGCGAGCCCCTGTCGATTTTGTGGCGATCGAGCCAATAAACGGATATTTCCCCTGGGTATCAGCCCCGCTGACCCCACCACGCCCGGTGAGCATGTAATGCCCCGCCGTAAAGTGATCCCCATTATCATGATGCAGCGAACGAACCAGAGAAAACTTGTCTGCACATTTGGCCTGCAGCGGAAACAACTCGGTAATTTCCATCCCGCTGACATTCGTCCGGATCGGATTCCAGAAACCCCGATACTCCGCCGGAGCCTCTGGCTTCATGTCGTAAAGATCCATGTGGCCAGGACCTCCGTCCAGCCAGATCAAAATGACTGAAGTCTTTTTCGATGAGCCCCCGGGGGCAGCAGAAACCTGTTGGGCTCGCCAGAGTTGCGGTAACCCCAGGCTGGCCATCCCAGCAACCCCCAGTTGAACGAAGCTGCGACGATTCATCCCATCGCAGTAGCGTGAGGTTGCACCAAGATCGAGGCGAAACATGGCAGGATCTTCCGGTCAGGCAGGGAGGAGACGTTGTAACGTCCAAAAACGGGGATCAACGGCAGGTTCCATCAAGCTCCGTTTATTATAATCGGGCGGCTGAGGGGAGGTCAAACAGGGTTTTGCAAACATGTTCAGGCCGTCATTCCAGCCGATCAAGACCTTCAAACGCTGCGGCAACTTCACCTGCCGATGCAAATCGGTCAGTTGGCTCTTTTTGCAGGCAACGCTGGATCACCGATTCCAACACCGCAGAGCAATGTATTCCTGGTCGCGATACTGGCAGTGGCGGTCGTGACGAAAGCACATTTGAAAGAGTTTCTGGAAGATCGCGGCCCTGCAGAGGTGGGATTCCTGTTAACAGGGCGTACAACAGCCCACCCAGCCCGTAAACATCGGATCTTTCGGTCACAACTCCAAATGCATCGGAAATCTGTTCCGGGCACAGAAAACCTGCCGTTCCACCATGCGGGATCTCATCAGAACTCGATGCATAGCGCGCCATGCCGAAATCGCAAACGATGATATGGCCATCGTCCCTGCGCAGGATGTTGGCCGGAGTCAGATCACAATGAATGACGCCTCCAGAATGAGCTGCTGAAATGGCCTTCGCCACAGTGCATACGACTTCTACGAGTTGAGCGGTCGCCGGCATAGCGGATTGCCGCCATTCGTTCAGGTTCTGGCCTCTCACGTATTCTTCAACCAGAAACACGGCACCTCGACTTGTCGTTCCCCAGGCATGCATCCTGATGATGTTGGGGTGATTCAATCGCTTCAAAACTTCATATTCACGAATTAACGAGCCTCGTGAACGATCGTCGTGCCAGCAGTCCTTTCTCAGGTACTTAACGGCAACAGGATTTCCAGAGCTTCGATCGATGGCCCGATAGACCTTGCTGAAGGCCCCTGCCCCGAGAAACTCCTCCAACAAGAATTGTTCGTGCGTCATGGTTCCGACCAGTGGAATTCCCACTGACGCCGGAATGGCGGGAACTGGCGGCCTCACTGGCCTTGCAACGGGAACAACTCCGAAATCAGCTCGAGTAGTCGGCAACAAGCTGCGTATCCGATCCATCGCCCGGCGGACACTCCGTTCAGAGATCCCAATCGATGCTGCGATGGATGCCGTATCGTTACCCTGAAGTGTTTGAACAAAAACGTCCCTTGCGGTGGCATCCAGCAGCGCCAGCAGATTTTCGACTTCATCTTCGAGGATCGCGGAGTGCTCAGCGTCTGTTTCGCCAGTCCCGACCAGATGCTCAACCCAGTCCGATGCCTGTGGCCGTTCGCGTTCAACAGATCGTTGTTCCGCAGAATGATGGCGAGCCTGCCTCGCGACTTTTCGCAGGACAATCGTCACCAGGAGTGGCCACAGGTCATCCTCGGCATTGACACTAATTCGGCCATTTCGTGCAGAAACAAAAAAGCTGCGATAGGCCGACAGAACAATATCTTCGGGGTCGATGCGCCGTGCCAGCTTCCGAGCCAGTCGTGATCGGACGAGTGCAATCAGTCGGAACTGGTATCGGTGAAACAGAATGCTCGCAGCGTCCTGATCACCTGCTTTCCAGGCGTCGAGTAATTCGCGATGAGACTCAGCATGAGACATGACTCCATGCTCACCAGAATTCTTCAAAAAATCGAGCGACCTTTCGTTTTCTGCGTCCGCCATTCCGGGATCTGCGGCATTCACAGGGTGTGGTACTGAGTTTTCATTACGGAGGGATTTGAAAATGGCAATGGTCGTAACCGAACCTTGTTTTGGCTGCAAGCACACAGACTGCGTGGTCGTCTGCCCCGCCGACTGCTTTTACGAGGGGGAATCGATGTTGTTCATTCACCTCGATGAATGTATTGACTGCGGTGCCTGCGTTCCAGAATGCCCACCCGCCGCGATTTTCTATGAAGACGATGTTCCGGCGCAATGGCGCGAGTATATCGAACTGAATCGTCAAATGGCTCCTCTCTGTCCGAACATCACTGAAAAGAAGGAGCCCCTCGCCGGTCAAGACGGTGAGTCCATTCATGACGACACATCGTCAACAATTCAATGAATTCTGAACAATCAAATCCACCTCCGAAATTGTCCGGTTGAGTTTACCTGGTCATTGAAATACGTTGACAGCGTATCATTGTGATTCGAAAATCGTTGCAACTGTTATCGAAGTTTCATCGAATCCCGAGTTGAGAAATCATGGCAATCGGAATCAGCCCGACGGTCGATTTCGCGTTCAAACTGGTGTTCGG
>JBAWWJ010000297.1:0-7972 GCA_037146815.1 Planctomycetota bacterium | reverse complement strand
TCCATGCTCTTGAAGCGACTTGGCTCGCCTTTGCTAGACAGCGCAGGGTGGCCCCGGTTGCCCGTCTTCGGGCTACCGGGGTGGCGCAGCCAGAGGAAGTTTTCGTCACTGAACCCACTGGATCGGAACTCCGACGGCTCGATGCCACTCGTACCATCGAGCGGAACTCCATTTTCAATCTGTCGTAGCAGCAACCAAACCGGCGCGAACAGGATTCTCATGCAGATATTGCAACTTTTCCATCAGCTTTTCTTGTTCGTAGATCTCAAACGCATAATATTTGGGCTGCCAAAAGCGGTCTCCCTCTGGGAAGTCGGCAGAATAGTTGGGTGAGGTCTGGCGATACCAGTCTCGCAGGCCGATGCTTGAGCGACGTTTCAAGCTGTGCATGAAGGAACTGAGTTGACCAGTCTTGGGCAACCACACCAGCGCGTGAGCGTGTTCGGGCATAATCACAAACCCGACGCAACGAGCTTGGTATTGCTCGAGCACTTCGTTCAGCCAGCCCAGCAGAATCCGTTTGGCGTGATCGTGATTCAAAAGCTTGCGGCGACGAAAGACCGAGAATGTGACAAAGTGCACATACAACTGGTCATCAATAACTCGCCGCTTGTTTGCCATGCAGAGAATTCTTAACAAACTCGATTGAAATCACAACTTCCTTTGGCTGCGCCACCCCGGTAGCCCGCAGACGGGCAACCGGGGCTACCCTACTATTCTACCATCACCACATCAATACGCGTGTCGCCGACCCTGACATCAATAAATTTCTCGTAGCGACAGGCCAATGGTGTGGATGAATCCGTGACGGCTGTTCCGCTGGGAGGCCTCGCCGATTCGGCTACCGAGGTCGCTTCGCGACAAGAAGTTCTGCAGTCAGGTTGTCAATGTTTTCGGTCTCTGGTGACTTCGTCTCCTTGAACACAGGCGATCGGGTCCAACCTGATCTTTCCTCATTTTGATTTTCCAAATATAAGCTCCAGCGGACCTGTCGGTGCGGCGGGTCGAAAACTTGAGTCCATTTCTTGCAAAGCGTGGCGAATGTCAGATCGGGTGGCGGTGCATGTACCGGTCTTGCTGCGTGAAGTGATACAGGGATTGGAGTTACAGCCCGGTCTGCGGGTGGTTGATGGAACGGTGGGTGCCGGTGGACATTCTCGTGCAATTGCTTCGCGGCTGGGTGACAGCGGGCTACTGATCGGTCTTGATCGGGACCCCATGATGTTGTCGCTGGCTGCGGCAGCTTTGCCAGTTTCGGACCGGATTGTCCTGAAGCAGGCCAGTTATGTGGAACTTCCCGCAGTGCTGGCCAGTTTGGGTTTGAAAGATGTCGATCGGGTGCTGCTGGATCTTGGCCTGTCATCGGATCAATTGGCAGATAGTTCACGAGGATTTGGATTTACATCAGAGGGGCCGCTCGACTTGAGGTTTGATACCAGCCGAGGAAAGTCGGCTGCAGAGTTGCTGGCAACGGCCACGGTCGATGAGCTGGAATACTGGCTGAAGGAGTTTGGTGAAGAATCGGAGTCACATCGAATCGCACGGTACCTGGCAGGTCGAGCGAAGTCGAACCCCATTGTGACAGGGATGGATCTGGCGAATGGGATTGCAGATTGCCTGGGGATCAAGCGGCGTGAACCGGGGGATAAGCATCCGGCGACCCGCATTTTTCAGGCACTTCGAATCGCAGCCAACGAAGAATTGGAACATGTCAAACGAGGGGTGGAGTCGAGTCTTTATGCGTCGCTGAGTCCAGGAGGACTGGCAGCAGTGATCTCGTTCCATTCGCTGGAAGATCGAATCGTTAAGCAAGAATTTCGCAAATCAGACAAGTGGGAGTCCCTGACCGCCAAGCCCATCGTGGCTTCGCATCAGGAACAGCGAGTTAACCCGCGAAGTCGCTCGGCAAAACTGCGAGTGGCTCGCAAAGTTGGATAAGCATTGGATGTGGCTCGACTTCGAGTCGAGCAGGCTGACACAAAGTGTCTGGCAAGATTGAGAACGTGAGAGGAAGGAGCCTCGATCATGACGCGTGAAACCAAAGCGGGTCTGTTGATGATCCTGATGCTGGCTGGTGTATTCGGCTTCATGGTCTATAAGCGAATGAATCCTCCAGCATCGGCGATGGCGCATCAGGAGATCCCTGTGCCATCCGAGGGGACCGACACGCCCAGTGATAACACTGAATCGAGTGATCCGTTTCTCGCTGACGAGGATGTCCCCGCGAAGTCACGCGTCGTTCCTGCCGTCGCGACGGCACCCGCAGAAATTCCCGATGATGCTCACGAAACACCCCTGGCATCGAAACAGGCCCCGCAGGATCAGCCGAACGAACGAGATCCCTTTGAAATTGAAGCGACTCCCACGGCCACTGTACCTCGCAAGACAGTTGTGAATACGTTCGAGCAGGCAAAGATGCCTGCACCGATGCCACGAACTTCGATTCCTGAAACGGCGACGGAGGTTGCCACTCCAGAGCCGACGACCGCTGCCGATGAATTCAACCCCTTTGACTCGGCACCTGCAGCCAAGCCTGCCAAACCAGTTCCAATGCCAGTACCGACGGCACAGATCGAAGATTCTCAGCCGAGTTTTGGGCCACCGGCTCGAAGCGTTGATGCTCGAAAAGCGGCAGCGGAACCGATCGAAGTCTCAGAAAACGATCCGTTCGAAGCACCTGTCGCGGCACGGCCTAACACCACCAGTCCGAGTGCTGGCCCTGAAGCGGCTGCATTAAAGCAGGATTCGGAAAGCGATCCCTTCTCCAACGATAATCTGGAAGTTCAAACTCCCGCAAAACCGGCAGCCGTTCCTCAGATCGAGGCCCCCGTGCTCGGGTTCGAGAATCAGCCTGATCCCGCACCGGTCAAAGCACCGGCTGCCATTGACGACGCTTTCGATCAGCCCCCGGCGAAAACGGAAGTCCCCACGCTGAAGATTCCGTCGGCTCCATCACGACCAGCAACGAATGACGAACGATTTGGCGGGTTTCGTCCCGCCACACCGACAGATAAACCGGCGAACGCGCTCCCGGAAGCTCGGCCAGCCGTACCTGTCTCAAATGGCGATGCCACTCGACGGACGTCTCGACCGGCTCCAGTGAGTCAAATCGACGAGGATTTCGGCAGTCGCCCAACGGCTCATCCATTGATTGCTGGCGATACCTATCAGATTGAACCGAACGAAAACTTCTGGACGATTTCCCGCAAGAAATATGGAACCGGTCGCTACTTCATGGCCTTGGCTCAGCACAATGCTCAAGTGATTCCAGACCCCAAGCGAATGAAGCCGGGTGTCACCATTGCGACTCCGTCCGCCGAAGCATTGGATCGTGCTTATCCACAGTTGATTCCCAAGCCGGCGGCGATCGATCCTGTCCAGACGGCAAGCGCCAATACTCCAGCGGCGTCGCCCGCGTTCGTCACGTCGAAAAGTCGAGCGACCGTCGAAACAGAAAGTGAGCCCGGGTTCTTTGTGTCAAATGACGGGGTTCCGATGTATCGAGTCGGACAGGAAGATACGCTCAGCGGGATCGCTCAAAAGCATCTGGGACGTTCATCACGCTGGGTTCAGGTCTTCGAACTGAACCGCGGAGTCCTTACAGACGGCAATTCACTCAAGATCGGCACGGTTTTGCAACTTCCTGCCGATGCCAGCCAGGTCGATATCGTGGGAACCCCTCGCACCTTCCGATAGATCTTGTTGCGAGTGTCTGGCCTGACGATTGAATACGCTCCGTCGCGGAACGACTGAGGTGCGCACGTGAGTCGATCCGCGACTCGCATTTCTCAGAACAGCATTCCAGGATTAGTGACGTATCGAGACAATTCGCTTCCGTTGGAATGCGCCGTGATTTTCTTTCGATTTGGTGCCGCGCTCCTGCTCGTGGTCTCGGTGGCACTCGCCGGGACTGCGCTTGAGACACGGAATCTGGCACTGAAGAGATCACTCAGCCAGCAGCAATACCGGATGGCCGAGTTGATGGAAAAGCAGGTGGCCTTGCGGCTGGAGTCTCAACGACTGGGGACACCGGCAAAACTGCTTGAGGCTCTCGAGCGAGGTGATGCCTCTCTTTATCGCCCTCCGAAGCCACAGCGCGTTGATGAGCGTCGGGCTCCGCTGCTGAACTGGAATCCCGCCGAAAATCGTTCCTCTCGCCAGCGTCCTGCCACACGCAAATAGGTCTGCCAGCGATGTCATCTGCTCCCGAACCAACGACCCCCATATTGAACCGCGCCAGGTTTGTGGTGACGGTCATCGGGATCATCTGGAGCGTTCTGGCCCTGCGCCTGGTTCAATTGCAGTGGTGGCAGCAGGACCGTTTTGCAGATCGGGCAGAGCAACAGCGCGAGTTTGCTGAGGAAGTGATGGCTCGCCCCGGCGACATTGTCGATCGCCAAGGCCGCCTTGTCGCCACGACGTTGACGATGCGAAGCCTGTACGTGGTCCCCAGTCGAATCTCCAAGCCGTGGACGGTCGCGAAT
Source organism: Planctomycetota bacterium (assembly GCA_037146815.1). Taxonomy (GTDB): domain Bacteria; phylum Planctomycetota; class Planctomycetia; order Planctomycetales; family Planctomycetaceae; genus Schlesneria. The sequence continues at coordinate 3,488 of JBAWWJ010000297.1, read as the reverse complement.
TCTCTCGCAGAGATCTTGGATCTGCAGGCGGATTCACTCTTCGAAAAGATGGCGGAGCGGCATCGACATTTTCTGTGGGTCAAGCGACGTCTGACCACTGCCGAAGTCGACAAGGTCAAAGAGCTGAAATTGCCCACCGGCAGTTGGGGATTTCGCGATGAATATCGGCGCGAATATCCGCAGGGAGTTGTCGCTGCACATGTCCTCGGTTTACGAGATATTGATGGCGTCGGTCGCGGAGGCATCGAAGAGGGACTGGATCACCTTCTGGGAGGGGCAAAAGGAAAGCGAAAGCTGGCCCGCGATTCGCGCGGCCGCGTCATCGAGATCCTCGATGACATCGAAGAGCCCCCTCTGCCTGGCCAGAACGTTCAATTGACGCTGGATCTGGTGGTCCAGTTGTTTGCTGAGCGTGAACTTGATGCCCTGATGGCCGAATGGAAACCGGAAAGCTGCAGTGCGATCGTCTTGAATCCCAAGACATGCGACATCCTTGCGATGGCGACCCGACCGACCTTCGACCCGAACCACCCCGAGAAGGCCTCGGCTGACGCGTGGAAGAACCGGGCGATTGCTGACATCTACGAACCTGGTTCCACGTTCAAACCATTTGTTGTCAGCTATGGCCTGGACCAGCAGGTTCTCCATAAATCGGACATGTTTGATTGCGAGCATGGCCAGTACCGCATGGGTCGTCGACTGTTACATGATCACCATCGCTACGGAACGTTGAGCTTAACGGATGTCCTCGTGAAATCGAGCAACATCGGCATGGCGAAGATCGGGGAACGTCTGACGAATGATCGCTTGTGTGCTGCGGCCAATCTGTTTGGATTTGGACGCAAGACGGGGATCGAGCTTCCCGGAGAACTCCCTGGAATTCTGCGACCACTCAAGCAGTGGACGGGATATTCGACAGGTTCGATTCCGATGGGACATGAACTGGCAACGACACCACTGCAGTTGATCGTGGCCCACGCAGCCCTGGCCAACGGCGGAATGTTGCTGCGGCCACGAATCATTCTCCCCCCGAACAGCGATTCAACAGCCGCCGTCCGTCAAATCAGCGAAACGACCGTCAGTCCAGAAGTCGCTCGCTGGCTGGTAGAAGTTCCGATGCAGGAGGTTGTGACTCGAGGAACCGGCAAACGGGCACGAATTCCTGGTTACAATGTATTCGGCAAAACGGGGACGGCTCAATGCATTTCGCCCGCAGGCGGGTATGTACACGGAAAGTACATCAGTTCGTTTGTCTGCGGGGCACCTGTCGAAGACCCTCAACTTCTGGTGCTGGTGGTTGTCAATCAGTCGTCGGTCGGGGGTGAGACATTCGGTGGTAAGGTTGCTGCTCCTGCTGCCGCGAAAATCTTGAAGCAGTCGCTGGTGTATCTGCGAATCTCGCCGGACGAGCATCTGTTGAAGGCTGCTGCGAAATGGAAAGATGATCCCCCTGAGTAAGATAGATAGAGAACCTGTGCCAGAAAATGTGGAAAAGTTTTCCCTGAAACTGGTCGATCCGGGTGACTGCGGTTGCTTCGCAGCGTTGCAGGCAGGTATTTTCCCCCTTTCAGTCCCAGACGTTTCCCCACGCGAGACTTTACTTCTATGACTGCACCGACCTCCAACCACCAGGCGACACCCGGTGGAGGTATGTTCTTCTTTTGTGGCCTGCTGATCGCTTCTCTCGCTGTCGGATTGGTGGTGACCGCGAAAAAGGAGCGCGAATCCGCTCCCGAAGAAGCGCGAGTCAAAGCGGCAGTCCCCGATTCCGTCCGCCAGATCCATCCCAGCAATGTTGCCGGACTTCACAACGTCTATCGGCTGGGCGAAGGATTGTACACGGGCAGCTCGCCCGACGAGGAAGTTTCGTTCGCGACGCTGGCTCGCCTGGGAATCAAGACGATCATCAGCGTCGATGGGGCTCAACCTGATATCGAGGCTACACGAGTTCACGGCATGCGATACGTTCACCTCCCGATCACCTATGGCAGTGTTCCCCATGAAACACTTGTCGGACTGGTCAGGGCAAGTAAGGAACTTTCAGGTCCGACGTATCTGCACTGTCATCATGGAAAACATCGCGGGCCTGCTGCAGCGGTGGCACTCTGGCGATGCCTCGATCGGCACGTCACCGGCGATCAGGGAGCTGCGACGATGAAAGTGATCGGTACGGATGAAAAGTACCAGGGCCTTTACGAGAGTGTGCGAAACCTGGCTTATCCAACTCCTGCTGAACTAAAGGCTGCGAAGTCAGATTTGCCGGAAGTATCGCACGTTCCTCCGCTGGCCAAGACGATGTCCGAGATTGACCGGATGTGGGATCGTGTCGCCGTGCCAGTTGTCGATCGAAACTCGACAACACTCACCATGCAGTTAACGACAGCGTACGACGTCGCCGAACAATTCCGTGAAGCGGCCCGGCTGGCAGATGTGACCGATGCAATGCGGCCCGGCTTCGATGAAATTGCAACCGATCTGGATGCACTGGCAGACATCATCAAAGGTGAATTGCGATCTCCGGCGGATTCCAGTCCGCAACGTGCTGCCGCAGTGGAGAAGGTTAAAAAACGCTGTGATCAGTGCCACAATGACTTTCGCCATTAGGACTGGCGTGCACCGTAAGTCATTCGCCGCGGGTAGGGAATCCATTCCCTCCCAGCGACATCGCCATTGGCGAATGACTGCGGTGGGTCAAGCTGCCGCGAGACCCCCCACTTCAAGGCATCAGCTTCCGTGCCCGCCTTGTTCGACCGCATAGCCCGGTGGCCAAGCGACGACTCCGAATGTTCGCTCTTCCCTGTACCCGGAATGTCTCCTGTTGTTGGGTCTGCTGAAACTGCAGTTGGTGTCATCGATCCATCGAGTCGACCTGACCGCACTCTCAGAATACGCTGCGATCTCTACCTTCTGTCACTAACCTCCCATTGCCTTCAGTGCCAGTTCGTCGAATGCCGGTGTATGCCGACTTACGAACGAATCCCATGCTTCTTTGTCCCACAATTCGGCATGGTCCTGGACGCCCAGCAAATAGGCTTCCTTCCTCAACCCTGCGTATTCCGCCAATCGCTCCGGAATCCGCATTCTCCCTTGTCCGTCGAGTTCGACTCTCTCGGCTGACGAATAAAACAACCGTACGTAGTTCTGGTGGCTGGCTCCCGACGCCAGCTTTGCGGCAAACGCATCAAATCCTTGAGGTGAATAGACTACCAGCGATTTTTCGGTCCCCGGAGCAACCATCAGACTGGTCAGTTCAGGATCCCCGAAATCGTCGCGCAATCGCTTGGGGAGAGCGAGTCGCTTCTTTTCGTCCAAAGTTCGCAGATATGTTCCCGTCAGGGCCATTTGTCACCACTGTTCCCCACTGTTCCCCACGGAGGCGAGACTTTACCAATCGCTCAGCGTGAATCAAGCATGACGTTATGCGTCAGGGCTGGATGAGGGGGCAGAATGCAGCGCAGCCTCTTGCCAGATAAGAGATTGAAGATTTT
>JBAWWJ010000296.1:0-8021 GCA_037146815.1 Planctomycetota bacterium | reverse complement strand
GGAAAGCGTAAGTCAAAGACGATTTGTTCTCAAACCTCGGGCTTTACAAATCCGTCACATACATGGCCGGGACGCTGACTTGAGGATTCGGGAATCCGAAGTCGTAAATCCGCGATCACGACATTTGAACCATGTGAACGCCTAGAATACACGCGCCGATGCTGAACTTGGAAGCAGGTTTCCTGGTTATCGATTAGCCACGGCTGCCCAAGTTTTGGTCTTTTCGCTGCCGAGGCTGGCCAACTTCTATCTGCCCGATCAGCACTTCGCACAAGCGTAACTCCTTGATTTGAAACACCGCTCGCTGCTGGCGGAATGTCTTTGGCCAGTCGTGGCCAATTCGCGATCCTTGCTTTCATGACAGTCGGCACACCTTGGTACTCAGCCTGCTCAGGGAATGGATCAACTGATGATTGCCAAGCGATTTTGGACAATCACGAGCCACATATTTCGGAGAGACTTCGATGTTGCAAGAATTGATGAACAATGTTCTCCATAACATGTTCAAGCCGTTGCTGCTGTTCTTTTATGCAGGATTTCTGGTCCCGATCCTCGGGGTCAAGCTGGAGTTTCCCAAGGCCGCATATCAGGCATTGACGATTTATTTGCTTCTGGCGATCGGCTGGCATGGCGGTGAAGAGCTGGCGAAGCTTGACCCGTCGATGTACGGTCGAGCAGCTGGATTTATGGTCATTGGATTCTGTACCAACTTTGTGATTGGCATCGCGGCCTACATGGCGCTTCGCTCGTTTACGAAGCTGCGTCAAGTCGACGCGGCGACGGTGGCAGGTTACTACGGCTCAGATTCTGCCGGAACGTTCGTGACGTGCATGGGTGTACTGACCGCTTCGCAAATCGCGTTCGCCCCATTCATGCCGGTTTTGCTGGCTGTGATGGAAATTCCAGGCTGTCTGGTGGCCCTGTATCTGGTTTCGAAAATGCGAAACACGGGGATGGATAAAGCAGGCAACATGCCTGGCGAACCTGGCTATGGTCGGAAGAAGATCGCAATTGATCAAACACCGGCACACGAGGCAGAAGACTCGATGGGTGAAGTCACGGTACGGAAACGAGAGCTCGTCGGTGCCGGCACTCATTCTGGCTCAACATCCTATGGTGGGACATCTTCCCATGGAAATCACGGTTCCAATGGACATCATGGATCGAGTGGGGACAGCGATCCTGAAATGGAAACGGAGGAGGAAGCGGATGCTCACCAGCTCGAAGAACGTCTGGGATTGCAGCGAGTTTCTGCAGCCAACGACCCATCGCTGGAGCGCAAGTCGAAATCGTGGCTGAACAAAGAATTGCTGCACGAAGTCTTCTTGAATCCAGGGATTTTCCTGCTGTTTGCCGGGATCACGATTGGTTTCATCGGCCGTCTACAAGGAGCAAAAATCACGGCGGGCGGCGATGCGTTGTTCGACACGCTGTTCCAGGGATGCCTCTGCCTGTTCCTGCTGGAAATGGGAATCACAGCCTCAAGCAAATTGAAAGATCTGCGAGCTGCAGGCGTGCCATTCATCCTGTTCGCGTTGATTGCCCCAAACGTGTTCGCAATGACGGGGATTGCTGTCGCTCACTGTTACAGCATGGTGATCGGCCAGCCGTTTGAAGTCGGGACGTATGTTCTGTTCGCAGTCCTCTGCGGGGCTTCTTCGTATATCGCAGTTCCCGCAGTGCAACGCCTGGCAATTCCCGAAGCAAGCCCGACGTTGCCCCTCGCGGCATCGCTCGGCGTGACTTTCACCTATAACGTGACGCTGGGGATTCCGCTGTATCTGATGATCGCTCAAACGGTGATTTCCAAATTCCCAGTCGGGGTGGCTGGATAACTTAACCACCAGACCGAAGCGATCTCTGAACAGCCGGGATTCTCTGCATCGAGAGTCCCGGCTGTGTTGGTTTGTGGCGGGTCGACAAACTCGATTCAGGCATCCGGCTGGAACGGGAGCGACAGTCGGAATTCTGCTCCGTGTGGTTCAATGTTTCGAACCGTGAGGGTTCCCCCGTGGGCCGTAGCGATGCGGTGGCAGATACTGAGACCCAAGCCCGTACCTGTTTCTTTGGTTGTTACGAACGGTTCGAACAACGTCCCCATTAATTCTTCGGGAATTCCCGCTCCGTTGTCACGAATCGTAATTGCAACCCCTTTGTTTGATGTGGTTTGCGCAGGTCGAGCCGGTTCGATCTTAACCGCAATTTCCCCGCCGTTAGGCAGTGCATCGAGGGAATTCAGCACGAGATTCAGGACCAGTTGTCGGATTTGCGTTGTATCAATCACGGCAGTGACGGAATCATTCGGAAGATCGAGATTGATTCGGACGTTCTGTTGCGTTGCCCGGGCACTGACCAGATTAAAGACCTGTTGAATCAGGTCGCTCACATTGACCGTCGATTTTTCGGGAACGGGAGGGCGAGCGAAATCGAGGAATGTTTGAATCGACTTCTCCAGCCGGCTGATTTCATCGTTAATCACGTGCAGCGCACGCCCCTTCAACCCCGATTCGTCACCACGTTCAAGAGCCGCCTGAACGAGCATTTTCATCGGTGTTAACGGATTGCGCAATTCGTGAGCCATCCCCGCGGCGAGCTGCCCGACGCGTGCCAATTGCTCTGCTCGCAGCAACTCGGTTTCCCGCTGCTGCAAGCGGCGGACAACCTCACCAATATCGTCTTCCAGGCGTTTCAGGTCCGATTCGATCCCGACGAATCCGCCGTCATGGGAAATGGTGACGGGTTCGCGTACGTCGTGGAGTTTTCCAACCACATCACGCACCGAGATATTGAGCTGAACAATCGACCGGCCAACAGCGCGTGCGATTCCGGTTCCCGTCAACAAGCCGGCGGCGGAACCACAAATCCCCAGCATCAGAAACCCAATCTTCAAATGCTGAGCGGTCCGTTGGTGACCTTCGTTCGCCCGCTCGACGACCTCCTGGTTGAACGAAAGGCATTTGCGGAGCGGCTGCAGGACTTCATGAGTTAGAAGTTCATCAGAAAGTTGCGTGAATGCGACGACAACCTCAGGACTGGCAGGACGATGTGGTTCGGCGGCAACATTCGGGTCGTAAGCAGCGATGATCGGCTTGCTGAGCTGGTTCAGCTTCGTGAAGAATCGCTCATAGCCGACGCCACCGATTTCGACGAGTTCTCGCTCTTTCCCCATACGAGCCAGAGAAAGTGCTTTCTCCAACAGGGGATCTGTCTTTTCACGCAGTGCCAGTGCGGTGATGAGTGCTTGGGGGTCGTCCGTTCGCAAGAATCGATTGACGTTGTATCTGACATCACGCATTTCGATGTGCAGATCTTCGATCATCAGCATCGCACGCATTTCGCGAATGACGAGGTCTGACGTTTCCTGCTGCTGCCGATTGACGTTCCATGCCGCGAGGACACCGACGCCCAGAAGGACGATGCTCAGTGCAATCATGGGGGCTGCGATGCTGCGGACTACATGCGTCGCCACGTTTTCCAAGCCCTGTAAGACGGAATCGACACGAGGCTCAATGGATCCCAGACCGGGTTTGAGATTGTGCGTCGCTTTTTACACCGTCCGACTAAAAGACACAAACGTCGAAGTGACTTTTTGGCCAGACGTACTCGGGGCTGGATAGAGTTTGTTCGCCTGCGAAATGAGCAGAATTCGCAGGTAGCGAAACCTAACGGAAATGTTAGTGTGAGGCTTCCTAACAGCCTTTTCAGTTGAAATGCATTCCCCTAATGCCGAAGAATTCGAGTATGTTACGAGTGTGCTGCGACTTTCAGCAAAAATGTCGGTACGTACACGAACCTCAACATGACCGACGGGATAGATTCTATCCTGTTGTCATGAGATTCTGACTTGGAAAGATCAATATGACGAATAGCGCCAGCGTGCCAATCGAAAAGCCCCAGAACGGCATCGCCGGACTGAAGCACCTTCGCCAGGATATTCTTTCGGGGATCGTTGTTTCTCTGGTTTCGCTGCCGTTGTCCTCCGGAATCGCGATCGCGTCGGGGGTTCCGCCGATCTATGGTCTCATTTCCGCCGTCATTGCAGGATTGATTTTTCCGTTCATTGGTGGAGCGTACATGACGATCGCCGGCCCTGCCGCCGGTCTCGCTCCGGCAATAATGGCGATTATGGTCTCAATGGGTGGGGCCGGTGATGCCGAACACCTAGGCGCAGGATATCACAACCTGCTGGTCATTATTTTTCTCGTCGGTTGCCTGCAACTGATTCTGGCTCTCCTGAAACTGGCTCGATTCGCCGCCATCATTCCCGTCAGTGTCGTCGAAGGGATGCTCGCATCGATCGGGCTGTTGATCATGGTCAAGCAACTGCCGATGTTGTTCGGCTACACTAGCAAAGTTCATGCCCACGAATTCTATGAATATTTGATGGAAGCGCCCGAGTTCGCCTCGCACCTGACACCACCAGTCTTCGGTGTTGCAATTGTGACCTTAGCCCTGTTGTTTGCTTTGGGGATGCTGGCACGGAAAGTTCGGTTGCTGCAGACGATACCTCCGCAATTGATTGCCGTTGTGGTCGGCGTGATCCTTGGCCAGGTCGTTGGCCTGGGTGGGCTCGAAGGGGGCAAATTCCTGATTAAGTTGCCCGAGACTCCGTTCCATGGCGTCAGTCTTCCAGATTTCTCCGGCCTGCTGGCCCAGAAGGAATTGTGGTACGCCGCGATTCTGGGGGTCATCACTCTGACAATGATCGACGGTGTCGAATCACTGGCGACCGCCTTGGCGGTCGATCGTATTGATCCGTTTCGCCGCAAATCCGAACCAAACCGGGTCTTGCTGGCGATGGCGATTTGTAACGTCGCCTCCAGTATGGTTGGTGGACTGACCATCATCCCCGGTGGTGTGAAGAGCAAATGTAACATCGCTGCGGGTGGACGGACGCTCTGGGCCAATTTTACGAATGCCATCTGCCTGATCATTTATCTGATGGTCGGTCAGCAATGGATTAACATGATTCCCAAGGGCGTTCTGGCTGCCGTGTTAATCTTCACCGGATGGAAGATGTGTGAGCCAGCCGTCTGGCGTCACATGGCCAAGATCGGTAAAGAGCAAGTGGCACTGTTCACGTTTACTGTTGTCGTCACATTGGCAACCGACCTGTTGATCGGAATCATCGCGGGCGTCGTGGCCAAATACTTCTTGAATCTGCTGCTCTGCAGCCGTGCCGCGTCGAAATTGACCGACGAAAAAGTTTCGGTCTTTACGAATATGGTCAACTTCTTTCGCAACCCTGTTGCCCGAACCTCGATGGAAGACAAAATTCTTCATCTGTATCTCGACAAGCCGCTGGTCTGCTTCAATTCCATGAAAATCGAAGAGGTGCTGGCCAAGCTGCCGTCTGATATCCGCGGAGTCCAGCTGCATCTGCAATCACAAGTCTCACTCGTTGATCACACATCGTGTGAAGCTCTGCACTACCTGGTGGAATCCACCGCGGAAAGCAGTGCCCCTGTGACAGTGATCGGACTGGACCAGATGCGTCGGCTGTCAGCCCACAGCAGCGCTGTCCATGTTGCGGGTCCAGCCTCCTCCGGCCCGATCATGCCTGGCCCAATGGCCTCGCCAGCGGTCTGATCCAGCACGATTCTCAAGAGGACGACGGGGCTATTTCCGCAATCGCATTCACGAGGCACTGACGGCCAAAGGCTGCCGCCAGTGCCTCGCTCAGTCTAAAATCGTTGCCGGCGTTGCGTGGTACCAGACGAAAAAAAAGGCTCAGCAATGCCGAGTCTCGGTTTATCCTTCGCCGACCATTGTCAGAAACTCGTCTTCGCTCAAGACCTGGACGCCGAGTGATTGAGCCTTCTCCAGTTTGCTGCCCGCGTCGGTCCCGGCAATCAGAAAACCGGTGTTTTTCGAGACACTGCCTGCCGGACGTCCGCCGTGCTTCTGGATCATCGCGTGGATCTCGTCCCGCTTGAATCGTGCCAGTGTTCCCGTCACCACCAGCGTCTTGCCCGACAACAGGCCACTCGACTGTCGTGCCGCCGCCGCTTCCGCATCGGCCTCGCTTCCCATGTTCAGTCCAAGCTGCTTCAGGTCTGCGATAATCTGACGCCCGAATTCACTCGCGAAGAACGCATGGACCGACCTGGCGATCACATCCCCAATCTCTTCGACCTCGGCAAGCTGCGTTTCTGTGGCCTGCACGATGGCGTCCATCGATCCAAACCGATCGGCTAGCAGTTGAGCGGTGCGAGTTCCCACATGCCGCAGGTTGAGTGCTGTCAGCAGTCGCCAGAGAGGACGTTGCCGTGAGGCTTGAACGCCTGCCAGCAGGTTGTCGACCGACTTCTCACCCAGGCGTTCGAGTTTCAACAGTTCAGCTCGACGCGATTCCAGGCGATAGATGTCTGCGAAACTGTTCAGCAACTGGTTTTCAGTCAATTGCTCGATCAGTTTTGTTCCGAGTCCTTCGATATCCATGGCGGCGCGAGAGGCAAAATAACGTAGCGCTTCGCGTAACTGGGCGGGGCATGTCGGGTTCGGACAACGGATGTAGACTCCTCCTTCATCCTGTTCGACGGGCGTTTTGCATTCCGGGCATTCGGTTGGAAACTGAAAGGGCCGTTCGGTTCCGTCGCGGCGGTGTGCTTCTACGCGAACGACATGCGGGATAATTTTCCCTGCTTTTTCGACGATAACCCAGTCACCCACCTGAATTCCCAGCCGGGCGATTTCATCTTTGTTATGCAGGCTGGCTCGCGACACCGTGGTCCCGGCAATTTCAACAGGTTCCAGATTGGCCACGGGAGTCAGCGTCCCGGTCTTGCCAACCTGAACGGTGATGTCGGCCACGCGAGTTTCTGCTTCGTATTTCTCCCATTTGAAGGCAACAACCCAGCGCGGGGCTTTGCTGGTGGAACCGAGTTCCTGCCGCAACGCCAGATCATTGACTTTCAGTACCAGGCCATCGACTTCAAAGTCGAGCGTATGCAGGTCCTGCATCAGGGCCTGACAATACTCGACGGCCGCTTCAAAACTCGGCAGCACTGCGGTCCGTGGGACGGACGGGATTCCCAGTTGTTCGATCCGCTTGAGATACTCACCATGAGTCGTAAACGTGGCACCTTCCAAGCTGCCGACGCTGTGGGCGAAGAAGCGAATACGACGTTCGGCACACTGGGTCGGGTCGAGTAACTTGATACCACCTGCCGTCGCATTGCGTGAGTTCTTCAGTGGCTCTTCCCCACGTTCGACCGAAGCAAGTTGAAGCTGCGCGAAATCGCTGTTCGAGATATACGCTTCGCCACGCACTTCCAGAACCGATGGAATCGCGCTGTCCGCCTCATCGAATAAAGAACTGCGTGCTCCCTTTTTGGGTTGATTCTCAGGAACGTTGAGATCCTGCAACTGCAGCGGGACACCTCCCATAGTGCGGGCATTATGAGTGACATCATCCCCCCGCCGGCCATCCCCGCGAGTCACGGCGCGGACGAGTTTTCCGTTCTCATAGATCAACGACAGGGCAACGCCATCGACCTTGTATTCAACCAGCCATTCACAGGGCTTGCCTCCGAGTAGCTTGGCGACTCGCTGACCGAATTCGGCGAGTTCCGTTTCGTTGTAGACATTGTCGATCGACAGCATGGGAACGCGATGCTCGACCGTGACAAATCCGGCGATCGGTGCCCCTCCGACTTTGCGTGTCGGGCTTTCGTCGGAATCAAACTCGGGATGTGCGGCCTCCAGTTCCTTAAGCTGCCGCATCAGCCTATCGTACTCAAGATCGGTGATTTCCGGAGTGGCGTGAACGTAATATAAAGCATCGTGCCGCCGGATGGTGGCGCGCAATGATTCAATCTGTTCGTGTACGGAGTTGCTCATGGAGATCCCACCGCGGAATAGCGAAATGACAACCGAAGGTTCGCGACATCATGAACGAGATGTTGTCATCCCGCAATCCCTTCCAGCGTGCTTCGTTGAACCCCTGAATTCGTGAGCTGCCAGATAGACCTTAAACAAGCGAGTTCCGTTGCGGATTTGTAGCGATTATTGGCGCGCAC
>JBAWWJ010000295.1:0-8035 GCA_037146815.1 Planctomycetota bacterium | reverse complement strand
TTCAATCACAAGCAGGGACCTTCACTCACTGCTGATGGGGTGTGAACGGTTACCAGTTTGGCCCGGCTTGCTTCAAGCCGGGGCCAAAGGTTCAAAAACCTCAAGCCAACGTTTCAAAAGGTTTAACGTGACTCGTGCATCGGCGCTCGGTTTAAAGTTTCTGGTGCCTCGTACCCAGCGACAAGAAGTTGACTCCCCTCCGTGAGACAATGGCTCGGCGAAGTCCACTTGTGCCGATTATCTGACACCTGATGTCGTCAGCTTGGTCGCTCCGACGGTCGCAACGGGAGCATTGCCTGCCGCCTGACTTGGCTTCTGCAGCAACTTTGGCATGTCGAGTTTACCGAACCAGTCAAAGTTGAATTTTTCCGACTTCCTCAGGAACTGTTCCATCGTTTCGCCCTCGGCCAGACGGACAAATCCGGGGACACTGCCGACCTGAGTCTGCCAGACATCTTTTCCTTGATAGACGAACTTCACACGGCTGTAGTAATCGCGCACGTTGTAAGTCTCAGTACCCAGTCGACCAAATGTGCGGTACGAAATCTGACGTTGCTGGCCGACTTCTGTCTGAGCAATCAGGTCGATCGATCCTGATGGGCCAGCGTCGAAGCCTGCTTCTTTCAAACGAGCAATCAATGCCTTTTCCACAAAATCCTTTCCGGCAGCGTCGACCCCCGAAACGTCGACTTTCACGATCGTTCCCGGCTTCAGAACGAAAAAGTCCGGAGCAGACATCGCTTTCGCCAGGGCGTCCTTAACGGATGCCGCGGGGAGTTGTGCGCCAATCAGTGCCCCTGGTTTGTCACCGTCCGACATCACGAACCAGGTGACACCGCCGAACTGCTGAGCGAACTCGGCTCCTTGATAGTCCCACAGCTTGACCTGATTCTCCAGGTCGATCAGATATCGATTCCCGAGCAGCACATGGTCATCACTCGGCCAAGTGATATTCCCTCCCACATGAATCCCCTGGTACGGCATTTCTCGATAGAGTTCCCCGTTCGAGAAATCCCACACAAACAGGCGATCGAATGCGGCCAGGCCAAGTCGCTTTTGTCCGGGGCTGAATGCCAATGCCGGGAACTGCACCTGCGGTGTTGTCACCATGGCGACAACTTCACCCGCAGCCAGGTCGAGAATGCCGACTTCCTTGCCGGTGGTAAATGCCAGCCATTTCTGATCGGGGCTGAGGGCCGGCTTGCTTCCCGCCATCATGTCCATGCTGTAGATCGCTTTCAGATCCTCCAGATTCCACACGATCAGCTTGCCGCCGCCACTGACGGTGGCAATGCGGTCATCACCCAGAAACGCTCCCCAGGCGACATCACGATTCCCGCCCGTGGTAGCGCTGTACGGAATCCAGCTCTTTCCCTTGGCAGAATCCTCTTCGCCGACATTCCAGATCTCAACACGGTCCTGATTACCGAATCCAAAGTCGTCTCGCTTCATCAGAGCTTGCGAACCGTCGTTGTGAATTGCCAGCGGGGCAAACTTACCTTCTTCAACCCCTTCGCCAGACATCTTTCCCGCTTCCAGATCACAGACAACCAGTCGCGATGTGGCACTCTGTGACCCAGGCTTCTGCAGCGAGTACCCAATCATGGCGTATTTGCCATTGGGGCTGGCAACCAGTCCTTTGGCTCCTTCGAAAAAATCCGCCTTTTTCGGGGTCGGAATCACGGCCGCTTTGGAGCGAAGAGGTTCAACTGCCGGAACGTCGAACTTCCAGGCTTTGTCCGGTTGAGTCACCGCAACGACTTTGCCGTCATTGCGAGTGTTCGTCAGTTTGTTAGCCCCCCCCGGTCGAGTTGTCTCTTTCGGCTTGGTCGTCGTCGGTTTTGTCGTGGATGATGGCTTGGTTGTGGTGGTCGAAGGTTTGGTCGTTGTTTCCTTCGGCTTCGTCTTGAAAGGACTATCGTCCTTGGTCTTGAACGGATTGTCAGGAGCGTTCTTTTCCAGTTCGGCAATGAATTTCTGGTCAGGCAGACTGAGCTTCTTCAGATCAATTTCCAGTTCGGCGCCGTCCGCCTTCTGCAGTGTGACCTTGCCATTCTCATTCGAAACAAACTTCGCCTGAACCTTGATCTTGCCGGTCGCATCCGTCCACGTTCGCAGATCTGCGGCGAAGGCCGCGTTGGCCAGGGACAGGCCAATCGACCAGGCAATGACAGGTAATGACCAGCGAGCAACATTTGTTGGAAACATGGAATGAGACCTCTACAGAATACCGGAGAAGGTGTCTTGAGAATGCAAAGACGCGACGACTTGAGGGGTGATTAAATCACCCGGCGTTCAACGATGCAAGATGTCGGGGCTTTGGACACAGGGCCAATGCCTGATGGTGGGCCGGCGCTCGAAGCGAGTTGGTTCCATCCTACATTGAAAAAGCCCATTGCTACGGCGTCATTGGCACTTCGGTTTTATCGAAACCTGTAATTCCCTGTGGGCTGAAGGCCCACGAGAACAAAGCACAGGGCTTCAGCCCTGTGAACAGAATTAAAACAAAATGTGCGACCTGAAAGGTCGCGAGACGCGAACGATCGGAGTTGACCGCTATGACTGAATTTCTCGCGACCTTTCAGGTCGCATACCCTGCGCCGTCCGTAGTCACAGGGCTGAAGCCCTGTGCTTTGTTCTCGTGGGCCTTCAGCCCACCAACGGCCGACGATTGCGACATCGGTCGAAACTCTCGCACAAATTCGCCACCAATCTTGCGGGGTGGACACCTCGGTCGTAAACGCGATTGCAAACCCGGCTGGATCACACTCCGGCGCGGCCTCGAAAAACGACTCCTCATCCTCCGCAGAGGCGATGCCGAGAGACAAAGATGTGGGTAACTTTGACTCCGATTACCCTGGCTTTGGACACCAAATGCCCGACTATTGAGGCATCGCGGCGATGATCTTTTCCCGAACGGTCTGCGGGTCGGCCCCTTTGACTTCGCGCATGACCTGGCCAATCAGGGCACCGATCGCATTCTGCTTACCGGCCTTAAAATCTGCGATTGCCTTGGCATTCCGGCCGAGAACGGCCGAGATCGCGGCGTCGATCGCCCCGGTGTCTTCAACGATTGCCAGGCCTTTGTCGGCGATGATTTCATCGATCCGGGCGGAACTCGGGACCAGCGACGTTTCGTCAGATTCTGTCAGCAACACAGCAAACACTTCACGAGCCGATTTAATCGTAATCTGCTTGCGGTTGATGCGTTCCAGAATTGTCCCGAGCACGTCAGGACGAATCGCAAACTCCGCGATCGATTGCTGACGCTGTTTCATTTCACGCAACACGTCCTGCGTGATCCAGTTCGCAGCCTGCTTGCCGTCTCCGCAGGCTTTTGCGACGGTTTCGTAATAATCTGCGAAGTCCCGGCCTTGATCGACGATCACCGCCGCATCGTACGGGGTCAACTGGTATTCGGTCAGGAATCGTTGTCGACGCGGAGCAGGGGGTTCGCACATTTCACTGCGAATTGCCGCCAGTTGTTCGTCGCTGATCATCACCGGGACAAGATCAGGGTCCGGGAAATAGCGATAATCGGCCGCCTCTTCCTTTTCGCGCAAGACATACGTCACGCCTCGATTCGGGTCGTAGCCACGAGTTGCCTTGTGACCTCCCTTGTCGCCCAGCTTGATGCCAGATTGCTGGAACCAGTCCCATTGGCGCTGAACTTCAAATTCAATGGCCTGTTCGGTGAAGCGGAAGCTGTTCAAGTTCTTCACTTCAACGATTGGCGTCGGGACTTTCGACCCATCCGGTTGGTGGATGTGCAGGTTGACATTCGCGTCACATCGCAAGCTCCCTTCCTGCATGTTGCAGTCCGAGACTTCCAGATAGGTTAGCAACAATTTCAACTCTTCCAGGAAGCGACGTGCTTCTTCGGCGGAACGCAAATCGGGTTCGGTGACAATCTCAACCAGGGGAGTTCCGGCGCGGTTCAAGTCCACCATGCTGTCGCGGCCGCGGCCCGACTCGTCGTGCATGTTCTTCCCGGCATCTTCTTCCATGTGAGCCCGCAGGATCCGCACATGACGCGACGACTTGGCAGCAGGATCATCACCCGGAATTTCCACATCGACATAGCCATCGTGGCTGAACGGTAAGTCGAACTGGCTGATCTGGTAACCCTTGGGAAGGTCCGGGTAGTAGTACTGCTTGCGATCCCATTTGGTGAAACGAGCGATCTGACAGTTCAATCCCAGTGCGGTTTTTACCGCCAGGTGATATCCCTTGCTGTTCAGGACCGGAAGCGCACCGGGCAGTCCCAGGCAGACGGGACACGTCTGAACGTTCGGATTGTCTGGGTTGAAGGCCGTTGAACAGCCGCAAAAAATCTTCGTTTGCGTCTGCAACTGCACATGAACTTCCAGACCAATGATCACGTCGTACGACATCCCGGCCATCTCCCGATTCCAAGCTGAGGCTGTGCCCTCAATCCAATTCAAGCGACCGCTTGCAAACGGCAACTGCCGCTCATTTTGATCACTCGCCAAAATTTCAATGCCGACAAGCTGTCAGCAACTACTTCACCTGTGCAGGGACTCGCAAATGCCAGTCCGTTTCCCGTTCGTGCATTCGGGCAACGCGCAGCAATCGTTCTTCTTCAAAGGGTGCAGCCTGCAATTGCAAACCGATGGGCAATCCCGCTTGAGTGAATCCGCACGGGATCGAGATTCCCGGGATTCCTGCCAGGTTCGCGCTGATCGTGTAAATGTCGGACAGATACATCGACAGCGGATCACTGGTTTTTTCTCCCAGCTTGAACGCCGCTGTCGGAGTGACCGGACCAGCAATTACGTCGACTCCCTGGAACGCCGCATCAAAGTCACTTCGAATAAGACGGCGAACCTGCAGTGCCTTGGTGTAGTACTTGTCCGCATATCCTGCCGACAGGGCAAACACCCCCAGCATGATCCGGCGTTTGACTTCGTCGCCAAAGCCTTCCCCACGACTCGCTTCGTACATCTCAACCAGACTTCCAAACTCCCCGGCCCGATGGCCGTAGTGAACACCGTCGTAACGAGCGAGGTTACTGGAAGCTTCTGACGTGGCAATCAGATAGTACGTCGCGATCGCGTATTTCGAGTGCGGCAAGTGAACGTCTTTCAGTTCAGCGCCCAGACTCTTGTAGACATTTAAAGCTGTCCGCACGGCCTGTTCGACTTCGGGGTCGAGTCCTTCGGCAAAGTGTTCGACAGGAACACCGATCCGCAAGCCGGTCAACGGCTGATCGACGGTGGCGCTGTAATTCGGTACCGGGCGATTAACGCTGGTGGAATCACGCTCGTCGTGTCCGGCGATCGCTTCCAGCAACAGGGCTGCCCCCGCGACATCGGTCGCAAACGGCCCGATCTGATCGAGCGAACTGGCGTAGGCAATCAGCCCGTACCGGGAAACTCGACCATAGGTCGGCTTCAACCCGACAATGCCACACAGGCCAGCGGGCTGGCGAATCGAACCGCCTGTGTCGCTTCCCAGCGCAACCGGTGCCATCCGGGCCGCCACTGCCACTGCCGAGCCACTGCTGGACCCGCCGGGGATCCGTTCGGTATCCCAGGGATTCCGTGTCGGACCAACGGCTGAGTTTTCTCCAGACGAACCCATCGCGAATTCGTCCATATTCGTTCGACCGATCAGTACTGCGCCCGCCCGCTTCAGGTTTGTAACGACGGTCGCATCGTACGGAGGAATGAACCCCTTGAGCATCTTGCTGGCACATGTCGCGGGCTGTCCCCGTTCGCAGATCACATCTTTGACAGCGACGGGAACCCCAGCCAACGGCCCGATGTCGTCGCCACTGGCACGCCTGGCATCAATTTCAGCCGCCTGTTTCAGGGCGTGTTCCCGGTCGACATGGACAAACGCACCCAATGTCAAATCCTGGGCCTGGATCGAATCCAGAAAGGCAGTCGTCGTCTCGACACTGCGAATCTCGCCAGCCTGCAACTGGCGAACGAGTGTTGAGAGGGGAAGGGCGGTGATCTGAGAAGACACAAAAGACCTCATCGGCCATGGAAGTTTTAGGAATACAACATTGAAGCGGCGGGCATCTTATCCGGGACATGGAAATGATGCACGCGCACACCCAATCTGACGAATCCTGTCCGCGATCACTGATGCCTACCTGGCACGCGGATTCGGGTCGGTGAACGGGGGACGTTCAAAAGTTTGGCCGTCGCCTGTCACACGTGGGTCGCCGACCTGCATCAGAGTACTCATCAGGCGTTCGGCGAGTTCCTGTTTTGTTTTTGCGTAGGCGGGATCATCCGCGACATTCTTGATCTGGTCAGGATCCTTGGTCAAATCAAAAAGTTCCTCGCCGGGTCGCTTTCCGAAGGCATAGTTGTAGTGCCATTTCCATTCCGAATCGTTGCGGTGCGCAATCAGCCAGGCCTTCGTCGGACTGGCGTCCATGTCGGGAAAGGCTACGTGTGTATTGTTCGACAGAACATCGGCAGTGGGGGCTTTGGCTTCAGTCACTTCGTGAGGCCCACCCAATGGCCAGCGATCGGGTTTGAAATTGCGAATGTACAGAAAGTCCTTCGTGCGGAACGAACGTTGAGGGTAGGGGAGATTGTCGTCGCGCGCCCCGGCCACATGACGTTCCCGTCCCGTGATGACCCAGGTCCGAGTGGGATCAATCTGACCGGACTTGTCAGACTTCAATAATGGAACCAGGCTGCGGCCATTCATCCCTGCTGGAAGGCGGGCTCCCCCGGCTTCAACAAACGTCGGGGCCAGATCCATCAGATTGACAAAATCGTCGACAACTCGTCCGCCCGGTTGACCAGGCCAGGAAGCAATCAAAGAGACTCCGACACCAAAGTCGTAGAGGTTACACTTCCCTCCGGGAAATCCTGGGGCACCATGGTCGCCACTGATCACAATCAGCGTCCGATCCAGTTCGCCCGCTTCTTCGAGTCGCTTCAAGAGAACGCCGATAGCGGCATCGTAGGCCTGGATTTCACCGAGGTAATCGGCGAAATCTTCGCGAATTTCGGGAACATCAGGCAGAAACCCGGGAAGTTTCCCCTTCAATGAATCAGGGTCGATCCCCCACAATGCCTTTCCTGAGTCCTTCACCCACAACCGGTGAACATTGGTCGGGCCGAACCAGTAGCAGAACGGCTGCTGAGCAGGGCGAGCTGCCAGGAAGGCATCGAAATTACCTTTGACGTTGGCGTACATTCGCTGTCGAGCATCGTCGAGAGAAACTCCCTCACCAACGAGTTTCGTGACATTCTCTGAAAAATTATTGAATGCTCCGCCTGCTTTTTCGAAGGCAAATTTTCCGGCGCCGAACGGTGCATCGCCGGGCGTTCCCGGACTCCAGACTTTATAGGTCTCGCCAATGTGGTAACCGGAATCTTTCAGCAGCAATGGAAAGCTGGGTATCGAGGAATCCCACTGAGCCCCCTGCAGAATCGCTCCGCGGCCCGTGTTGAAAAAGTAACGCCCGGACAGCAGGGCACTGCGGCACGGAGTACACGACGGGGCGTTCACGTATGCTCTGCGAAACACCGCACCTCGCCGAGCCACCCGATCAATATTCGGTGTTTTAACGATATGACACGGAGACGGATGCGATTCGATCTCGCCGTAGATACTGGCATAACGCCCCCAGTCATCCGCGAAGCAAAAAAGGATATTGGGACGATCGATCGTCTGAGCGGACGCTTTGCCAGAAAGGCATGAGACTGCCATTAAAGCTACGATCGCAGATACGAAAAAACTTTTTACCAAAACCATATTTGATCTCTTTCCAAGTCTGATCGTCGCCCTTTTAACGCATCACTGCTTCTTCGATTTCGTGGAATTCGGCGTCGGCATCACGGCACCGACTTCCTTTCTCCATGATTCAAGTTTCGCCCCAAGGTCATCAACTCTTGACGGCATCTTCAATGCCAGATTGTCAGTTTCGCTTAAGTCGTCTCGCAGGTTAAACAATTCACGTGTACCGTCCTCATACCACTCGATCAACTTGGACTTGCCCAAGAAAAGTGGGCGCGAGGAGAGAGATTAGACGGCCTGCTCG
>JBAWWJ010000294.1:0-8045 GCA_037146815.1 Planctomycetota bacterium | reverse complement strand
GTTACCCATGTCCCCGAACACCTGTTACCCATGTCCCCAGTCTATACAGAAGCAATCTGGGCCACCCATACGTCTCTGATGATGGTCTCTCCTCGCGACCTTTCAGGTCGCAATTGAGACCCTCGGTCGATTTCACAGGGCTGAAGCCCTGTGCTTTGTGCTCTTGGGCTTTCAGCCCAAATGTTGCCACCGCGATCCGGTGGAGTTGCGCCTGCTACTTCGGTGAAATCCGCCGAATGGACCTGCGTAATCGTTTCAATTGTTAATTTTTGAATCTTCGCTTTTTCCCGGATAACCCGGTTCGCCGTTACAACCGATAGTTTCAGTATTAACGGATATTTCATAATCCGTTCAAAGTGCTCTGAAGTTGTGGGTGGGGGGGGAGATGCGGAATTCATACGGTCAAGGCGGCAGTGCGCCTGTGGTTGATCGATCGGCAGGCTGGACCAGGATGACGGGCTGGACGCGATTTAGGCAGTGCGCTACCGTTGTTCTGTCGTCACTGGCGTTGGTCAATTCGTCGCTCAATACCTGGGCTCAGGACGATGTCCCCGCACCACTCACCCGGCCTATCATTGCGTCGGCGGGACTGGACCCGCGAGAAGTGGACTTCGATCGCTCGCAGCGCGGTATTCAGCTCGTTGAATTCGAAGCCCCTCCCCCAGCGCCAACGGAGTTCACTCTGGAACAGCGTCTGAAGCAACTGGAAGAGCAATTCGAGAATCAAAAGTCTGAGTCGGACCTGCTACGCAGTCGGCTGGCTGAGATCAGTTCTGCCAAGGAATCGAAGCCTGATCCCAAGTCTTTCAAAGGGAGCTGGAAGAACCAGTTGAACTTTGAATCTGCCGACAAGAACTTCACTGCACACTTCGGTGGTCGAACCCAGTTTGATACGGTCTGGTTGCAGGACAGTGCCGCATTTGGAGTGAATAACGGTGCGGGTGATGGTGACGCAGTCGACTTCCGTCGCGCTCGTCTGCGTATGGAAGGGACGATGTACAAGACGATTGAGTACATTTACGAGTACGATTTCGTGAACAACGTCAATGACAACGTCGGGTTGCAGCCCGCATCGTCCGCCAACGTGATCAATGTTCCCGCTCCCACGGATTTGTTCTGGACATTTCGCGAAATTGCCTGGGTTGGAAATGTTCGTGTCGGTAACCAGAAGGAACCGATCGGTCTGGAACACCATACCAGCAGCCGTTACCTGGACTTCATGGAACGATCATTCAATCAGGATGCTTATACCGGCCCTTTCAACAACGGTTTCACCCCGGGCGTTTCGATCTTCAATCACTTTGGTGAAGATGACCGGGGCTTATGGCACTTCGGCGTGTTCAAAAATATCGTCAACGTGTTTACCTACGGAGTTGGCGACGGTGGCTACGCCGTTGACGGACGATTGACCTATCTGCTGTGGAACGAGTGTGAAGGTCGCCAGTTACTGCACGTGGGGGCGTCCTACAGTCACCGCGATCCAATCAATGATCTCATGCGTATTCGATCGCGAGCGTCATTGCGAAACGGTCCAGGAGCCTTGAATCCTGTGATGGCCGACTCCGGAAATTTTCTTGCTGATTCGCAGGACTTGGGTGGAGCAGAAATGTCACTCGTGCTGGGTTCCCTTCAGATCCAGTCGGAGTACATCGTTTCCTCGGCTTCAGACTCGCGAAATCTGACAAACACGGTGAACTACGGTGCATACACCACGAATGGCTACTACGCCATGGCCTCGTATTTTCTGACGGGCGAGCATCGCGAATACGAAAAGAAAAACGGTGCCTTCGGACGTGTGATTCCACATCGGAACTCACGCATTCTCCCTAAGAACTGCGAAGAACAGGGATTTGGAGCCTGGCAGGTTCTGGCTCGTTATTCATCGCTGAATCTGAACGATGGTGCATTGCGCGGTGGGCAGATCTGGGACTGTACGCTGGGGATTAACTGGTTCCTGAATCCGAACATGAAGGTCCAGGCGAACTACGTTTATACCGATCGCAATTCGCTCGGCAGCCCCACCGCAGCGGGTGCCGGGATTATCCACGGATTCGGCATGCGACTGGCTCATGATTTCTAATCCAGAAGATCACTTCAATTGACTCTGCAGCCATTCATACGCCTTCAGGCGTTCGGCTTCAGGAAAGTCGTGAGGGGCATTGGGAGTGACGAGCTGCAACTGGGATTTCGCATCAAACAGTGAATAGACTTCGCTCCCTTTTTGGAAGGCTTTTTTGACTCCATCCAGATCGAAGTTACTGTCGTGAACGGGTGAGTTTGAAAAGAGGCCACGGGGGGCGAGGGTTCCGACGATTTCGTAAAAGTCGAACGGGACTCGGTCAGGATCGTTGCCGTAGACATCTCGAATGCGGGGCATGTAACGGTCGCTTGTCCAGCCTGCCAGCTTCCCTTTGTAGTAATCGTGAAACGGCGTGAACCCGCAACTGGTGACGACGGCTTTCAGGCGTTCATCAAATGCCGCAGTGAACAGCGCGTTGTGTCCCCCGAGCGAATGCCCAATCACGCCGATTCGGGTTTTGTCGACAGTGGGGAGTGATTCGAGCAGATCGACGGCTCGCATGTTGTTCCAGATCGCTTTCATCGAGCCACTGGCATAATGAGCCCCCTGCTTTTTGAAATCGTAGGGGTACTCGCCGAATGACGGGTAATCGGGGACGATGCAGACGAATCCGCGTTCGGCAAGTTCATGCGCGTAGTAGAGGGACTTCAAGCCACCCAGACCCGCCGGTTCGTTCTTCCCGACGTTGTTTGTCTGGTGCAGACAAAGCATGGCGGGGGCCTTCTGAGTGTCGGTCAGACCGTGTGGAATCAGCAGCCAGGTGGGGACACGGTCACCCGGTTCGGGCGTGAACTTCAATTTCCGGCGCAGGTATTTCTCGGTCCGTTCTTCTGAAATGACTTCGACATCCAGGGGGACTCGACGATCATTGCCGGGCAGAGGTCCCATCGCAAGTTGCATGTTTGCACGAATGTGACTGACTCGAACGGCCCAATCGGCTTTACTGGTAATGGGGCGTTCGTTGCCGTTGGCGTCGCGAACGAACAGCAGGCGGGAGTGATCTGGATACGCGACCGGGGCCGGTTCGTCCGCCAACGCCTGCGCTACTGAGAGGATCGTGATCACCATTGCTGCTCGTTGAACCGCTTGAGTCATCTTCGTTCCTTGGATGGGGTACCGCGTGGCGTTAAGTGCAAAACAGGGCAGTTCGGACAGACGTCGAGTATCAGACTAAAAATGGGAGCCGGATACAACAAATCGCTGAGGAGAGATTTTGCTGACGAAAACGAAACCACCAACTCGCAAAATCTGAACATCAATTCGTGGTGGCGCGCGTGACGACGATCCCGACATGAAGTAGAGTGCTGGTCGTTCCTGATTTCCAAGTCCGAAGTTTTTTGTCGCTTGATTGTCGCATGGCCATCGAATTCAACTGTCCGTATTGCACTGCAATGATTCGCGTTCCCGATAATGCCGGGGGTGGCAAAGGGAAGTGCCCGCGTTGTGCACGCCGAATCACTGTTCCGAAAGTTTCGACCAAGTCGGCTCCCAAGGTTCCCGGCCCCGATGATTTGTTTGCCGCGCCCGAGTCCGACGAACCTGCACCGGGGGACCAGGACGGTGCTGACGTCACTTTCGCCACGGCGTCGCCCGATGAATTTGCCGAGGCTGGCGACGATCAATTTGCTCCGGCCTCGGTCGATGTCTTCTCACCTGCCCCGCGTCCGTTGGGACAACTTCCCGTGGAAGCTCCTCGGCAGGCATTACGGCCCGGTTCGATTGCCAGCAAGCTGAAGAAAAAGAAGAGCGGCGGAAGCTGGCTCATTCCGATCGGGTTTGGACTCGCCCTGTTCGGTGCTGTCGGATGGTTCGTCTGGCAGCAGTATCAGTCCGAACGGCTGGTGGGTGAATTGACGGCGGAATTCGCGCCGGTGCTGGAACTTGCTGCGGCCGAAGTTGATCGCGGATTGTTCAAGCAGTCTCCTGAAGAATTGAAGAGTGTCTTCGAAGAGCTCGAGAAGTCGTCGGTCCCGTTCAACAGTCCGTTGATGCAGGTTCTGATTGGCGCTAACAAGCGTACCATGGACGTTCGGGTCAATGCCGGAGTGCAGACACAGTTCTATCGGGTCAATATCCAGGACGATGTCGCGTTGATCAACTACCGCAAGAAGCATTCGTTTGAACTCGAAGAACACCGAGTGGCAGAACTGGAACGGGCGGGTACCGAGTTTGTGAACGACTACAAGAAGGTGCTCGATAAATCTGCGGCAAAGAGTACCTTGAACGATTACCGAAACGCGCTGGGACTTCCCGCCCTGGTACGTGGTCTGGGTCTTCAGGTGGAAGCCATCTATGGCAATGCTCCTTACCGATGTGTCTACGAGGACCGCGAAGGGGCGTTGTATTTTCTGCTTCCTGTCGGGGCCAAAGGCTTCGAAATCCGTGGACGCAAGTATAACGGCAAAGTCATTTTTCCTGGTAAGTATCAGGTCACGGTCAAGGGCGAGATGAAAGCTCCCTCCACGGAAAAGACGGAATCGGCGGTTGATAAGAAAAAGAAAAAGGTGATGCCGCTGGAGCCGATGGAATCTGAAAAGAAGGATTCCGACGAGATGAAGAAGGACATGGACAAGGACAAAGAGATGGGCAAGGACAAGTAATCGGCGACGAATCCTGCCTGCGTTCCACGTCCGACGAAGTTTGACCCGGTTTCGAATTTCACTGAACGCGTTTAAAAGGGCGACCATGTCTCTCGATTCGAGCAACTTCCGGAGCGAGGTTCCTGGCGATGGTTCTGAAGTGGGGCGGCGAAACTGGCTGAAAGGTGTGGCAGCCGCGTCGCTGGCAACCATCGGCGGCAATCTCGGGACAGAGTCGTCCGAATGCGTGGCAGCGGATCGCGATGTGCAGCCACGTCGGACGGGTTTGATTGCCGAAGAAAATCTGAAGCCAGGTTCAACCGATTGGCAGTTGACTCGCGTCCGATTGGACAAGACGGGCGGCTTTCGATCGCCGTGGATTGAAGGCTACTGCTCACGACAAAGTGTTGCAGCAGGCGAGACCATCGACATCATGGTTTCGACGGACCCGCCACGACCGTTCAAGATCGAGATCTTTCGCACCGGTTATTACCAGGGTCGCGGGGCTCGCTTGATGACCACGCTGGGGCCCTTCGAGGGGAAGAAACAGACTGTTCCGACGCCCGGTGAAAAGAACCTGCATGAATGCCGCTGGCAGGCTTCTACTACGCTGAAAATTCCTGCCGACTGGGTCAGTGGAGTTTACCTCGGTCGCCTGAGTCTGCTGGCGGATGATCCGGCTGCAGGGTACTGGCAGAACTACGTTGTCTTCATTGTGCATGATGATCGGCCAGCGGACATCCTGCTGCAGTGCTCAGACAATACCTGGCAGGCGTACAATCGCTGGCCCGATAACTATTCCGTCTACACACATCCGAAAGGGACAGAAGGTCCCTGGGCCGACGTCAGTTTTGATCGGCCGTACTCCAAGTACGCTCAGATCTATGAGAACCCCCAATCGATCGGTTCCGGGGAATGGCTTTGCTTCGAGTTTCCGATGGCCTATTGGCTGGAACAACAGGGCTATGACGTCTCTTACTGTTCCAACAGTGACATGCTGACTCCCGAGAGAGGTTTGAAATGTAAAGCGTTTCTCAGCGTCGGACACGATGAATACTGGGATATTCGCCAGTACGAAAGTGTCGTCAAGATGCGTGATGCAGGTGTCAATTTACTGTTCTTTTCAGGGAACTCTGTCTGCTGGGTGACTCCGTATCGAGACAGCAGCAGCAGGGTGCCGAATCGGATCATGTTCCGCGGCGGACCGTATGGGGGCAAACATACTTATGCCGAATTGCGTGAAAAGTTGAACGGCCCATTCCCTCATCGAGGCCCCGATGAAGGGTACCTGATGGGCTCTCGCAACGTTGATCCGGTGAACGGTGGTGGGGACTGGATCTGTACGAAGCCCGATCATTGGATCTTTGCCGGGACTGGTATGAAACAGGGAGATCGAATTCCGGGGCTGATTGGATGGGAATATCACGGCGATCCTCCGGCTGACATTCCAGGGCTGGAAATTGTTGGTGAAGGAACGGCGCTGCAGGGTGGAACGCGACCGCAACATTGGACGGCGACCATTTACCCCGGCCCGAAAAATAATTTCGTCTTCAACGCGTCAACCATTTTCTGGTGCCAGGACCTGTCGAGTCCACCTGGGCACATGCTGCCATGGTCCCACTGGAGTCGCCCTCACGGACCGGACGAACGAGTCCAGAAGATCACCACCAACCTGCTACGACGCGCGATCGGCTGAACTTCCGGGGCTACCAGACTGCCTCGCTGAATGTTCGATTGAAGAAGTGCTCTCACGGAGGCGCTGAGACACGGAGACGCGTTCGAACGAGTTCGGCGCGATGTGTAGGCTGTTTGGTGGCCCTTCGTCTCTGTGACTCCGTGCCTTTGTGAGAGACTAAATTGATCGAATCATTGGCAAAGAATGACTCGGCCCGGCAGTGGGATTGCTGCCGGGGCCGTTGTCATTGAATTGAGGCTGTCATCACGGAGTGCGAAGCCAGCGGATTCCATTGCTGAAAATAATCGTGTTCTGATCAGCACTTACACAGAACGACAACTGCTGGGTCGTTGTCTGATTATTGTTGTAGACCAATGTTCCCTGGAATCCGGTCGCTCCCTGACCGATGTTCCAACTGCCTGAACCTGCGGCCCACCAGACGGGTGTCACGGGGGTGATTTCAATCGGAGCAGACTTTCCATCGGCTGCGTTGGCAAGTTGCGTGATGGATGCGACATTGCCATCTGGGTCCGTCCATTTGCCCGTGAGTGTTGTCGCGGCAGGCTGGGCCGGAATCGCCGGTGAGCCCTGTTTCAGCCAGCTTGCCCCGTTGGCGAACACGATCTGGAACGGTGTCTTCTGTGATCCGGTGTACGCTGCACAGAAGGGAATGCTGGACGAAGTCGGATCAAATGGCTTGAAGTTCATGGATCCAGACCACGGAGTGGACTGGAACGGATTCCCAAGCCCCTCGCTGAATCGTCCCTTGTCGGTGTAGGGGCCCGGGAAGTCAGGAGCCTTGGTATAGACGCGGACAGTTCCGTGGGCGTCGTAGATTTTCAGGGGTTGCGTCCCATCGGACCACATTCCGGCGAGGCTGTGTGGACGAGGAGTGACTGCCACCATGCTCATCATGCCACGGTCTTCGTGTCGCAGAATATGACAGTGGAATACCCATGATCCGAAGACATTGGCGTTGTCGGTGACCTTCCAGTCGTCTGGCTCAACATCGTCTGTTGGCGACTTGGGAGCGTGCCGATTCGTTGGCTTCTGATCGGGGATGTTGATCCAGGTCTTGAAGCGAATGTAGCCGTGTGGAGGAATCAGGATCGTATCCCACCAGTTCCCGACGACCCACCCAAACGTCCGGTTGGCGGCGGGAAGGTCGGCCGGCTCCCAGACGACGGAATTCGTCTTGGAGTCCCAGATGATCTTGCGAGTGCTCCACTTCTTGCCATCCGTGTGCAACTGGCCGACTTCTTCAACGAAGAACGGGCTGATGTGAATATGGAAGGGGTGGTAAATGTCCGAGTTGTTCACGAGCATCCATTCTTCAGACGTTCCCGCCATCGGTGGTTGCGAATGAGCAAATCCAGTGACAGACTTGTAGTCTGGCAATGCTCCTGTTCCGTAGTTGTAGGTGTAGTACGGATTGCCGGTTGCGGGGGTGACCAGAGTCACTGGGCGATAATACCCGGCATTTGTGTTCAGAATCTCGGGCCGTGTCGGCTTGAGATTCGGCCGATTGGGATCTGAAACGGCGATCTGACCGAGTGCCGCCAGCGGTTGCGTCTGATTCGTCCAGAGACCATTTGCCGAGGCGAAGCTTCCCATCGTTTGCATTTCGTTGATGAGGGGCCGCTGGATCAACGACGTTGCGTAACCGTTCACACCCCGAACTCGAGAATCGATCTTCGCGCACTTCGAGGAA
>JBAWWJ010000293.1:0-8160 GCA_037146815.1 Planctomycetota bacterium | reverse complement strand
AACCTCGGTCGCCTACCAGAACCGAAATCCACCCATAGATTCTGCTAACGAGGCCGTAATTTACGGCGGCCTGGAGATGGCACTCGCCATCGTCTTTCTCTCGCCGCTCATTCGTTCCCGGCTAATCTCAAACTCGTTGATCACCTGCCTGATCGTTCATGGCTGCCTCGCAGTGTTTCGTAGCGTGAGCTTCGTCCTCTACAGCGGTATTCAGCCGATGACCCGTCAGTTGGCGTTCTTCGAGTGGTTGTTTTTCATCGGCGCTGCGGGGGCTTTGTGGCGAGAAAGAAGGCAACTGCGTATTCGCCATTCAACTGCTGATCGCTCTCCCGCCAATTGAGATGAGTGGGGTTATATGCCTTCACGCCTTTCGTCACTCGCTGTATAACAAATCAGCAGGCAGCGATGTGTTGACAAAACAAAAGGGGCAAGCGATGGCCGAGCGACTGCGAGTTGGTGTGATTGGTCGGACGGGAAAGGGAAGCTACGGACACGGAATCGATTCTGTCTGGGCGGATCTTCCCGAAACTGAAGTTGTTGCTGTCGCGGACGAGCATGAGGCTGGGCGACGTGATGCTCAGAAGCGGACCAAAGCAGCGTCTGCGTATGCAGACTACCGTGAGATGCTCGACAAAGAGCGGTTGCAGATTGTCGCCATCGGCCCACGCTGGATTGATCAACATCGCGACATGGCCATCGCTGCGGCCGAACACGGCTGCCATATCTACATGGAGAAACCGTTTGTTCCGACTCCTCGGCAAGCGGACGAGGTCATCCGGGCGTGTGAGATGCGACACACCAAGCTCGCACTCGCACATCAGACACACTATTCGTCCACAGCGTTTCTCGCCCGGAAGATGATCGCGGACGGCGAGATTGGCGATATTCTGGAACTGCGTGGGCGAGGCAAGGAGGATCAGCGCGGCGGAGGCGAAGATCTGTGGGTTCTTGGATCGCACGTGCTGGACCTGATGCGATTCTTTTGCGGTGACGCCGTCGATTGTTTTGCAACCGTCTCTCAGGGTGGCCAACCCGTCGCGGCTGCTCATGTCGTGGAAGGAAACGAAGGTGTCGGGCCGCTGGCTGGGGATGCGATTCACGCTCGATATACATTTTCCAAAGGTGTGATCGGCAGTTTCAGTTCTGTACGCGGAAAAGGAGGGACCCCTTCTCGCTTCGGACTACAGATCTTCGGCAGTAAAGGGGTCATCGAAATCGGTACTGGTTTTCCGGCGCCGACCTGGATTTTGAAGGATGCTGGCTGGTCGCCGGGACGCAGTGGGGCGAACTGGCTGCAGATCACGTCGAATGGTCTCGGAAAACCAGAAACCATCAAGGACGGCGGCCTGCACCTGGGTAACGTCGCCGCCGTGAAAGACCTGCTCGAATCCATACAAAAGGACCGGCAGCCTGGATGCAGCATGTACGATGGCCGTGCCATTGTGGAGATGATCAACGCAGTCTTCGCCTCGCACTGTGCCGGTCAGCCCGTAAAACTGCCGCTGGCGGATCGAGGTAACGCTTTCGCAGCATTGAAGACGTGATACGAACCCCACAGTTGAGCGGTCGTTCACGATGAGCCCAAGGCTAATCGAACGACTCATCACCACCGTAGACCGTGCAGGCAGGCAGGCTGTCGAGGAACAGTTGGCCATAGCGTTTGGTACGGACGCGAGGATCCAGAATTGCGACAATTCCGGTATCGGTCTTCGTCCGGATCAGTCGCCCGACCCCTTGCTTCAGTTTGATGATCGCTTCTGGAACCTGGTAATCGAAGAAGGGATTCCCACCGTCCGCACGAATCGCCTCCAACCGGGCTTCCAGAAGTGGGTGGTCCGGAACGCTGAACGGCAACTTTGCGATGATTACATTCTGCAAGGCATCGCCTGGGACATCGACTCCTTGCCAGAAGCTGTCGGCTCCGAACAAAACCCCCGCCGGGTCCTGACGAAATTTTTCGAGCAGCATCGTTCGTGGCATGTCAGAACCTTGAACGTACAGTCCATAGTTCTGGGAAATGAACCATGGAGTCATCCTGCGAGCCACTTCGCGAAGCATTTGGTAGCTGGTAAACAAGACGAAAGCGTGCCCGCGTGTCTCGTCCACGTAATGCTGAATCTTCCGGCAGACGGCGCTCAAGTATTCTGATGGAGCTTCCGTCGGATCAGGCATTCCTTCCGGCAGGAAGAGTTTCATTTGCTCGGCATAGTTGAAGGGACTGCCGAGTTTCAGTTCATTCGTGCGGGTCAGCCCGAGTCGCTGCCTGATGAAATCAAAACTCTGCTTCCCAACGGCCAGCGTCGCACTCGTCAGGATGGCGGTTTTCACCTTGTTGAACAGTTCGTCACGCAACACCGGTGCCACATCCACGGGGGCAGACACTAATCGAACGCGTTGTTGTTGCGGGCCGCTGGTCTCAATCCAGTAGACATAGCCCGTGTCCGACTGTTGCATCCATGAATTCAGCGAATTCGCCAGACCGATGCAGCGTTCTGCCGCCGAGGTGAATTCGATCCGCTCTTCATCGCGCGTGATGGGCGTCGAAAGCTCAACAATCCGGGCCGAAAGCTCTTTCAGGAGTGGCGAGACTTCATTGGCGACATCTGGAGGTCGACGCAAACGCCCATTGCGAGCACCCGCGTTCTGACGCCATTCGGCCAGATTCGCAAACAAATCACGGCTGACAAACCGAATCCGGTCCACATGCTCTTCGGCGGCGGTCCGCAAGGTGAATGACGCGGCATCATTCAGAGGGAGTTTGGTCAATAATCCCTTTTGAGTACGGTCGTTGTACAACCGGTTCATCAGGTATTCGACCTGCCCCCCGGTGACCGAAAGTCCCAGATGATCCGCCGCGACCTGTTCGAGGGTGTGTGCTTCGTCAAACACCACCACATCATAGTCGGGAAGAACGCTGGCACCTTCCCTGCGCAATGCCAGATCCGCAAAGAACAGAGCGTGATTCACGACCAGGACATCGGAGTTCCAGATACGTCGACGGGCTCGATAGTACAGGCAGTTGTCGTACGTGGGACACGACTTGCCCAGGCAATTACCATGCTCACTCCGAACTTCGTCCCAGACCGTCGAATTCGGTTTGAACGACAGGTCAGACAGACTGCCATCTCCCGTATCGCGAGACCAGTCGACGATCTGCTTCAGGTGTTCCATATCCTCTGGTTGCGAGAACAGTGAACCGGATCGGTCAACCGCCCCCTTAAGTCGTCGCAGGCTGATATAGTTCGATCGGCCTTTGACCAGAACCGCTGAAAATTCAACCGGTAGGACAGCATTGAGGAACGGGATATCCTTGGCAATCAATTGCTCCTGCAGACTGATCGTATGGGTCGAAATCACGACCTTGCGTCGGGGGACCCCTTCTCCCTGCCCCTTGGTTGCTGCCAGGATTGCTGGAACAAGGTAGGCAAAGCTTTTTCCGGTTCCCGTCCCGGCTTCAACGATCAGGTGTTCGCCCGCTTCGATGGCGTGCTCCACCGCGGCGGCCATCTCCAGCTGCTGCGGACGCGATTCGTAGGCCCCCAGACGTCGCGCGACATGGCCACCATCACCGAGCACTTGCCGACTATCGAGCGTCACCGAGAAGCATCCCTTGTTACGAGACACACCGAACCGCAGTGACACAAATATCGTCACGTTGCGGCGAGTGCCCACAGAACGCCTCGACCGAATCAATCAGTGCGGTCACCATTGAATCCGCATCTGCACAGTCGCGTGGGACGGCCGTCAACAGGCGATCCTTGCCAAACATTTCTTCTTTCGAATTCATCGCTTCGGTAATGCCGTCTGTATAGAACAACAACGACTCGCCTGGGCGAAGGTCGATTGTCATCTCGTTGAATTGCTGCTCTGGCAGTACACCGATCGGCAACCCTGATTCCTGCATTCCGACCAGGCTGACCTTACCATTGGCAAGCCGATGTACGGGGGGAAGATGCCCTGCATTCGCAATGCAAACGGTCTTCAACCGGGGATCAACGATGGCAAAAACGAGGGTAATCAGCCGGAATCCCAGCCCGCTGTTGCTGACTTCTGTATTCAGCCCAGTCATTGCCGTACCTGGCGACGGCGAACTGATCAGGTGGTAACGGGCCGATGCATGCAAGCGAGCCATCAACAAAGCGGCGGAAACACCTTTTCCGGCAACATCACCAATGGCGACCGCAATGCGACCGTCTGCCAGCTTGATGTAGTCGAAGTAATCGCCGCCGACCTGATACGCCGATTTGTAGTAGTCCGCGAACTCGAAACCTGCTGCCTGAGGTGGCACGCTGGGGAGAAATCCCTGCTGCACCTGAGCCGCAAATGCCATGTCACGTTCCATATCCCGACGTCGAACGATCGCATCGTGCAGGGTCGCGTTTTCCACCGCCAACGCTGCCTGAGCAGACACACTCACCAGCAGATCCAGGTCGTCATTACTGAACGGAGTAGAGACTTCCAGGGTGCTGAGCTGAATCACACCCATGGCCGTTCCATCGGAGGCGACCAGCGGAGCACACATCAGCGAACGCAGCTTCAGGTCCGCCAGGCTTTCACTACTGCGGAACCGGCGATCGCCCATCACGTCGGCACTCAAAATTGCCTGAGTCTGTGCCATCGCCTGGCGAACAACCGTCATGCTGATTGGAACTTCGTCGTCATTGGGATTCAGACACTTCGACGCGCGGACTCGAAGCTTGTCGCTGTCGACATCCTTCAGCAACACAAACCCGGCATCAGCCTGACTGAAGATCTTGAAGAGCGACTGCAGGATGACGGTCAAGACCTCCGGCAGATCAAGCACCCGTCCCAGTGCTGAACTGATCTCGAGGATTGCTCGCAATTTGACTTCGGGGCGAACATTCAATCGCAAGCCGCGGCCTGTGGAACTCGCCTCGAGTGCCGACAGAACCGAGGATCCCTCGCCCGCCATTGGCCCATCGAATTCAAGGACCGAAGGATTCTCGGGAATGACCGCCTGAGGTCCGGTCGGCCGGGAATCATCTTCGTCCTCAAGTGTCCGCGTCGCGGGATGAGCCGCCTGGTTCCCCAACACGACCTTCTTGCGGGCCGCGGGAGGTTCGCGGTCGAGGTTTTTCAGAAATTGAAAGGTATGGTCACAAACGCGAATCGAGTCGCCATCTCGCAGTTCCGCTCTGACACCAACTCGCATGCCGTTGATTTCGGTCCCGTTTCGGCTGCGTAAGTCCTCAAGATAGTAATGACTTCCGTCGAAGACGATATGTGCGTGGTTGCGGGAAACGGCACCGTCATCAAGGACAACTTGGCACGTGGGGTGACGCCCCATGATCGTACGCTCAGCCTGCAGAGCAATAATCTGCCCGAGTGAGGGTCCCTTGGTTGCTTTGAGGAATGCCACGATCACAACATCCAGTCTGCTACGAAGCGGAAGCGTCTTGAGACAGATGCTATCGAACGAGCGTCACGGCAGCAATTGGGAACTTGTGGAAACGAGTTCCGGCGAGAGTGCGTGTCAGTGTCACAATGTCTTTTCTGCGAGCAAGACTCACTCGACCAGCCGAAAAGAGCCAAAGTTGTGCTCAGCCAACGGCTTCATGAAAAACGTCAGCCCGGCTCCGCCCCCCTTTTGAGTCACAACCCCGATGGTGTGAATTGAGATCCGACGCGTTCTGTTCCGTTCCGACATCGAATCAATGATTTGTGATGGATTCCCATCGGTTGGCTCGCCGTCCGACAGAAAATAGATCACTTCCGGTTCGAGACTGAATGCCGCATTGAGAGCTGCGTGCGACGCCGTCCCCACGCTCATCCCTCGTGCAATGACCGTTTGAGCAGCCATCTGCTTGGCCTGAACGGTTGCTGGCAGCAATCGTGGTTGCCAGATGGTGGCCGTCTTGTCGAACAAAACCATATCGAAACTGACGGACTCTGGAAGTGACTCGACCGTTTTCAGCAGCGCCATCTTGGCGGCTTCCATCGGATAGCCACGCATGCTTCCCGACGTATCAAGCACAAATACGATCCGCTTGGCACAGATGGGGATGCCATAGTAAGTCGTCTGCTTCGGATCGACCACTTCTTCAGCCGCGATCACGGCGGGAAATTTGAATGTCGCTTTGTTTTCCATCCACCAGAGGGTCCAGTCGCGATCATTGTCCTTGAACTTGAGTTTGGTGACACGCGTCAGATGCTCGATGATTTCAGCCTGAACGAGGCCTCGCGAACCGGGAAGCATCTCGACAAGAAACCCGATGGCGGCAGCATCGTGGATTCGAGTCATCGCCTGGACGACGCATCGGCGATATCCAAACTGGGTTTCAAACGGCTTGGCTTTACTGAGGATGCCAATCATCCGCACAGCTTCAGCCCCGCCTTCAGTCCCCAGATCGTCAATCAAGCTCATCGGAACAATCAGATGCCCTTTGGGACTGACGAGGTAATCATCCAGCGCCTTAACCACGTCGTCGATTCGCCCCGCGTCCTGAGTCGCAAGCATCCCCCCGAGCAGTCCCGACAAGACTTCTTCGTGATCGGGCTTTTTCGAATTGCGGACAAATTCGGTCATCAGCGACTTGTGAGTTGCGGGATCACTCCCCATGTCACGCAAGGCTCGTCGCACTGCCGTTCGAACAGCCGGGGCCGATTCCTGAAGTCCCCGTTTCAGCAGCACTTCCACGGCTTCGGGAGACGGCACCTTGGCAAAGGCCGCCACCGCTTCGACTCGCGCTTCGGGCGATTTGCTCTTCATCTCACGCAGAAATTTCTGCCGTGCCGCCGCAAGTGTGGGATCAACCTCGGCAGTTTGAGCGGACGCTACGATCGTCACCAAAGCGCAACCCACCCACAGGATCGCGATGCTTCGATTCGCAGCTCGCATGGAATTCTCCGAAAAAAACGACAATCAGCGGCACCTCGGCATCATATGATAATCGACTTTTTCGGCTGACAAGCCTCTCATGACGACTTTGTCAGGGGAATCTGCAACTTGGCAGAAACCGTCATGTTTAGTGCGAGACTGTTCGGCGCGGGTCTCCCGACCCCGCCGAACGCCCGACCGAAGGTCTCCATCTCCCAGCATCAAGAACTCGAACAAGAAATACGCGTACGTGAGGTCCCCCCCATGGCACGGCCTTCCAGCCCAATGCTTTCTGCAGACTTCACATCCCATCCTTTTCGACAGCGTTTTCCTGTAACTCGAGCGATAGCTCGAATTCGACCCGTTTCGATCCGGATAAGAATTTAACGCAAAGACGCCATGGCGCAGGGTCGCAAAGGAAAGAACGGAACCGAGCAATTCCCCTGTGTCTCTGCGCCTTGGCGTCTCTGCGTTAAATTCGTCTTCAAAGACGGCGCAGTTCTCGGGCACCGTCACGATTCATTCAATATTCCACATTCGCAATTCTGGACCTCGGACAGGGTGGCCCAGACATCGCTTTGGATGTCTGGGTTGCAAAGCAACGAGACGTATTGACGGCAAGTGCTGAGCTACAGAGAATCGTTTTATGAGTACGCATCGTGGCTCCGATTGCCACTTCGGCTATCATGTACGGCGAATGTCAGATCGCGAGAAAGATCAGGTAGTTCAGGAGATGATGAAATGGCAAAAAGATGGAGGGTGTATGCTCGACTGGCACCGCTGCCCGAAATGGAATCGACTTTGGACGCCATCGGCAAAAGGACCGGCCGAGTGAAAACTTCTCGGCGGTATACAGCAGTTGTCGCCCATTGTTTCGTATTCGCTATGAAGCTACTTTCTGTAGTGACCGCCGAAGCCTCTGAGCGACCAATCGCAACATTGATAAAGGAGCTTTCCAATTCAAACGCGCCGCCCGTAATCAACATTCGTTGGGAGTCGCATTTTCCAGAGACATACAACTGGAACGAGCAAAAGCGAGTACTGTCAGTGTGGAAGGAGTTACATGAAAAATTTCCAGAAGCGCTGCCTCTTCTTGTTGAAAACGTTGACAAAAAAGAGTACTGCATAACAGTTGAGGTGGGTAGTTCTGGGGCGGAGCGAAATGAGACTGTGGGGCAAGTGTGTGCATATATCATAGAACTAAACATTGAACCGTATACGCGACCATATGCGATGCGAACGGATCACGGTTTTTTGCGGTCATTTGATGTAACCGTTCACACCCCGAACTCGAGAATCGATCTTCGCGCACTTCGAGGAAT
>JBAWWJ010000292.1:0-8168 GCA_037146815.1 Planctomycetota bacterium | reverse complement strand
TCCAGCTTTCCCCCAGTCACCCCCTCACGCATCCACAAATTCCGCCGAAGAGCCCGAAAAAAGATGGGTGGTTTGAAGCGGGGTTGGCTGGGGAGGAAAATTCTCGGAGAATTCGCCGTGGGAACGGCAATTTGGCACCAACCCACGAGACACGTTGCAATTATCCGGGTGACAAACGGGGCAGGCCGCCACATTCAGATCGCTGACTGCTGACCGCTCCCTAGCGGCTACCCGCCATGTCACGCGATTCTTCCCAATCTTCCATCGTCATCACGACTTCGCGTGCCTGGCTACCGTTATAGGTGCCGACAATTCCGTCTTCCGCCATCCAGTCGATCATTCTCGCACCGCGTCCATATCCGACGCCCAGAGCCCGCTGGAGCAGTGAAACACTGCCTCGACCTTCGCGGATTACAATTTCGACAGCCTGGTCGTAAAGATCGTCTCGATCGCGCGGCTCACCGGAACCTTTGCCACCTTTCGACGATGTCGACGACACATTCAGTGACATCAGTTCCTGGTCGTATTCAGGCTGCTGATCTGCGAAGAATTCGATCACACGATTGACTTCATCATCGCTGACGTATGTCCCCTGTGCGCGCCGCAGCGTGCTGGTTCCGGGGGCCATGTACAACAGGTCTCCGTTCCCCAGCAACTTGTCAGCACCCATCTCATCCAGCACAACGCGACTGTCCACGCGGCTGGCGACCTGAAACGAAATACGAGCGGGAAGATTCGACTTGATCAAACCGGTGATGACATCGACCGTCGGCTTCTGAGTCGCCAGAACCAGGTGAATCCCGACCGCTCGTGACTTTTGTGCAAGTCGAATGATGTGAGCCTCAACGTCTTTGCCCGAGGTCATCATCATGTCTGCCATTTCGTCCGCGATGATCACGATGTACGGCATCGTTTCGGGAATCAAATCGGCTTCGTCGGAATCGGGATCGATGTCGAGCTTTCGCAGGACCTTTTCTTTACCCATCTGGTTGTAACTGTCCAAATGACGAACGCCGACACGAGCCAGCAGGTCGTAGCGTTCTTCCATTTTGTCAACTGCCCAACCGAGTACCGCTTCCGCCTTCTTCATGTCGGTAATGACCGGGTGCATGAGGTGAGGAATGCGGCTGTAGGGGGAAAGCTCGACCATTTTCGGATCGATCATCAGCATCTTGACTTGTTCGGGGCTGCGGCTGAGCAGCATCGACAGAATCAACGTATTCAGGCAGACACTCTTGCCGGTTCCGGTTCGTCCGGCGATCAACAGGTGAGGCATCTTGCACATGTCGACGACGAGTGGCTTTCCGCTGACGTCTTTGCCAAGGAAAATAGGAATTCCCTTTCCGTCAAAATCCTGGCGACACGTTTGCAGAAGTTCCTTCAGGCGGACCATCACTCGCACGTCGTTGGGAACTTCCACACCCACGGTGTTTCGTCCCGCAATGGGAGCGACAACGCGAACAGAGGGGACTCGCAGGGCAATGGCCAGATCATCCGCGAGTGCGGTGACCTTTGACAAACGTAGACCCTTTTCGAGTTCCAATTCAAACTGCGTGATCACGGGGCCGGTGTCGATCTCGACGACCTTCACGTTCAGGCCAAAGTCCTGAAAGGTCTGCTCCAGGGTCGCGGCAGCAATCTGAGCTTTGCTGGCGAGAATGTCATAAGGAAAGGCTTCTGCATCCTCCAGCAACGTTTCATCGGGAAGCTGGAACGGCTTGGGGTCAAGCGGAGTTTCAGCAGGCTTCGGTTCGGCAGGCGATGATGTTTTCATGCCGACGGGGGGATTCACACGAATCGGCGCGCGATTCGAAGCGAGTGTAAAGGTCGTACAATCATCGGAAACCGGTTCGATCGCTGATTGCTCAGCCGGTTTGTCCTGAATGACTGGAACAGCGGACTTGGCTGGAACCGGAATATCGACTAGCGAAGAATACCATTCGTTCGATGGAACGGGTGCCGACGAAATGACTCTGGAAACGCCGCCATCCGGCGCGACGGCGGGATCGCTGACCGGGGTCACGCGTGGCGCAGGTACAACAACGGCTGAAGCAGCAGTGACCGGTTGAGACGCTTTTTGTCGAGCGCCAAATGCGAGACGACTCCACATTGTCACGGGCAAAACAGCCATACTCAGAGCCGTGCGGACCAGATGCTGTTCACCAGCGAGCAGCAGGCCGGCAACAAACATGGAGGTGAGCAGAATCAGGCTTCCCAGGCGTGAGATGCTGCTATCCAGCAGGATCGAACCCCAGGCTCCGACGTATCCACCTGCTCCCACCAGCGAACCCCGAATGGGGAGAGGCAGAATCCACTGAGCAGAAATGCAAATTGCCGCCAACATGACGGCGGCCCCCATCAGTTTCAGCAGGGGATCGCCAGCCGAATCGCGAGCGAACAACCGAATGTCGGTCACAACCAGAGCGATCAGAATAAAATAGGCCCCACAGCCGAACGCGGCAAACAGTGACTGGGCGATGTTGGCTCCATAGACCCCGGCGAGATTCAGTGGGGCCGAATGAGCCGGGTAGATGCCGACCGCGGGAGGATCCGCTGGGTCAAAGCTCACCAGACTCAAACCGACAAATACCGCCATCGCGAGGATCGCGAGCGCGAGTAAATCGGTTTTCAGGCGAGCGTAGTCGAACATGAACCTCTCTCGGCGAAGATCGCGAACGCATTAGAGAACTGACATCAGTTCCGGCAATACCGCTCGCAACAACTTGGACGCAGAGGAAACCTAGCACCTGTCTTGCAGGGACGTTGGAGAATGACAGCACGCGGTGTTGCGATTTGGCAACATCGACGGACGGCCGTAACGGATGTGCCGATTGTGATGACGAACGGGGATGCGATTCAAGTGCATCATCGGGTTTAAATTCGGCCGTGGCCGGAACGCTTGAACTTGCCCACAAGGCTGACGAATAAAAACGGGTTGATTTGTTGAGGCGTGTCAATTCTTGTGGGCTGAAAGCCCACGAGCACAAATCACAGGGCTTCAGCCCTGTGATCGGGTAATAATGTAAGACGTGCGACCTGAAAGGTCGCGAGCAGTTATCGAATCGGACGTGATTTCGCTGAACTTCTTGCGACCTTTCAGGTCGCTAATCACTGTTTTGTCCGTCAACACAGGGCTGAAGCCCTGTGCTTTGTGCTCGTGGGCCCTTCAGCCCACAAAAGGCATCGGAGCAGCCTGGCTAATTAATTTGCAGAGTCCGGCACTTTCTGCCGAACCCCGTTTTCGAAGACGCCGCATCCTCCGCGATCCCCCTTAAATGGCCAGTTGTTGCTAATCCCCAGCGCGAATACAGTCGACTCCAATTACTACGGACGGGACTGCACAAGGGAGTGAGCGGCAATTTCTACTGGAATTGCATTCTCGGACGCTGTTGGTGTGCCCAGCGGCTTCGAAGATCCCCTGATGACATTTGCTGTTGCCCCTGCAGTTCCACGTTCACTGAGCTTGACCATGAAATCTCTCTGCCGCCTGTTGGCGTTGATCGCCACTGTGGTTTTCGTGACGACGCCATCTGCGAAGCTGGTTGCCCAACAGACTCAACCGCTCTTCACAGAGCGGTTTGCAAACGTGTTCGACCCCGAAAGCCGTACGTATTTCTCGCTTCAGGGGACTGAAGGAAAGCAGTTTGGCGGGCAACAACCGTACGCCGGCGTCGGGGCGTTCCATCACCGAGGCTCCATCTTTGAAGAGGTGACGCTGTACAGCGGCCAGTTCATGATGAACTACAATGGCATCACGGGGAATCCAAACGGGACCCTGGGAGCGCAACAGCGCTGGATGACACAACTGCCGTTTGTAGACCGATCCATCTTGGGCGTTGGTGCATACGTCGATTTCACCCAAAGCCGCTACGACAACTTATTTCAGCAGATCAATCTGAACTTTGAGCTCTACACCGAATCGGCCTGGTTTGGTCGCGGCAACCTTTATCTTCCGATCGGCCCAACGCAACAATTCACCGGTCTGCAGACTTCCACTGCCAGCAGTGGCGGCGGGTTGACACTCTTGGGGACCACGGTCGGAACGGGTGGCATCGATCGTCAGTGGATGGATGTGGCACTGATGGGTAGTGAACTTGAGGTCGGTCGAAAGATTCACAATTTTCGCGCAGAAGTCTACGCAGGATACTACAACTGGAATGGACCTCTCGCCGGATTCACCAACGGGGTGAAGGGGGGCCTGCGTGGTTACATCACGAACAGTCTGTCCGGAAACGTGAATATTTCGCACGACCAGTTTTTCGGTACCAACGTCTACGGTGGACTGACGTACTTCTTCGGTGGCAGTGGCGGCAATCGACCCATGAGCTTTGAAAACCTGATGACTCTGCCAGTCCAGCGAAGTCAACAGGTGGCGATTGGAAACTACTTCCACGAAGTCAACACGTTCAAACCACTGCTACCAGATAATGATGGATTCACGGGTGACCCTTTGCACGTCTACTTTGTGAAAGAAGGGGGAACGGGAACCGGAACACAATCGGATCCTTCCAACGTCAACTCCGTCCTGGCCCAACCGGACTTCAAGGATGGCAGTGTCATTGTGCTACTCGACGCCAACGGCAACATCACGTCGCCCATTACGTTGTCAAATACCTATCAGCAGGTGGTCGGTGGTGGTGCGACAGGAACGGCAACTGTCGATTTTGCCAGTGTGATGTTTGGCGCGCCAGGCGAATACGTCCTGCATCTGTCAGGCCTGGGAGGCCGTCCGACACTGATGCCATCCGCAGGAAATGCAATCACGCTTTCTGGCAACAACGTGATTCAAGGCTTTGCGATCGACGGGGCAGGGGGAATTACCAACGGCATCTCTGGCCATCCTGGCGCCACGGGTACTGTGATCAACGACATGGTCATCAAGAACGTCACAGGTACCGGTATCGTGATCAACCCTTCGTTTAACACGTCGATCAGCAATACGACGTTCAGCAACAATGGAACTGACGTTCAACTGGATGCACTCAATACCAAATTGACAAATATTACCAGCACGGGTGCCACCAACGGTTCGATCAGCCTGGGTGTCGGCGGAAACATTTTTGGCACTACCGAT
Source organism: Planctomycetota bacterium (assembly GCA_037146815.1). Classification (GTDB taxonomy): domain Bacteria; phylum Planctomycetota; class Planctomycetia; order Planctomycetales; family Planctomycetaceae; genus Schlesneria. The sequence continues at coordinate 3,094 of JBAWWJ010000292.1, read as the reverse complement.
ATCACAAACGTCACGATCACAGGCGCGGGAGGTTTCGGTGGAATTCTGCTGAATAATGCTCTGGACGGGTCGACTGTGAATATGCAAAACGTCACGGTGGATGGTGGCACCGGCCCCGGCGTGACGATCACGAATTCACAAGGGGGGAGTATTTACAACCTGACAAGTGTCAGCATTCTGAACGTTGGCGACAGCGGTCTGGTCGTCAAGGACAGCGCTGGCACGATCAATGGGACAAATCCTCTGACGATCACAAACGTGGCTGGCAGCGGGATTGATATTTCCAACTCGTCAGGACTGACCACATCGCTCCAGTCCGTCGCGATCAGTTCGGTCGGTACTGTCCCGACAAATAATGGAGTGACGCTGTCTGATGCGGGCACCTTCAGTATTCTGGGCGGGACGATTGATGGTACGGCAGGCGATGGAATTCACAGTGTCGACACCAATCTGACCGTCACGGGAGTCACGATCGGCGGATCTGCAACTATTAGCGGTGATGGCATTGAAGTTCTCAACAACAGCGCGGCGACGCGTACCATTAATCTCAGCAACAACACGATCAAGGGAAGTGCCAGCGGGATTTCGACTGCCGACAATGGCAACGCTGGCAATCTGCTGCTGACACTGGATGGCAATACGTTGCAATCGGTGAACGGCGGCAGCCTTGCTCTGAGTATCAAGGGCGGGGGATTGAATTCCACGATCATCCAATCCATGAATGGCGGCACCGTCATTGGCGGTACCGGTGGTGGCGTGCTGTTTGACCAGGTGACATTTGACGCATCCGGAAGCCAGCTTCTCGGAACCCAGTTAAATGCCGGAAACTGGACGATTGGCACGCCAGCAGTTCGCGTCAATGGCGATGGACTGCGGATGAATGCCCCTACGGGTGATTTAAAGTTCGGTACGATTGAAATCGCCAACAACAACGGCACTGGCCTGTATGTCGACACCAAGACACTTGGTACAACGTTTGCTCTAAGCAACACAGGAGGAACGGTTGATACGACCAACGGGTCAGCATTATTCCTCGACCCACTTACCACGAATCTGACATTCGCTTCGGTCAATTCCACCAGCAGCACAACGACGGGGGCGACACTCGACACGGTCTCGGGAACAATCAACATCAACAGTTTGTCGGTGAACGGATCAAGCCAGAGTGGCCTGTTGATCAACAACTCCAGCGGCCTGACTTCAATATTCCAGAGCGTAACGATCGATACGGTCGGGGGAGACGGCGTCAACTTGAGCGATGCAGGTATCGTCAGCATTCTCGGCGGTACGATTAACGGAACCGCTGGTGACGGTATTCACAGTGCCGACACGAATCTGACTGCAACGGGCCTGAATCTCGGTGGCGTTTCGGCAATCTCGGCTGACGGAATCGAAATCGTCAACAACAGCGCACCGCTTCGCATCGTCAACCTCAGCAATAACACGATCAATGGAAGTGCCAGCGGGATCTCGACCGCCGATAATGGCAACTCTGGCAATCTGCTGCTGACACTGGATGGCAATACCTTGCAATCGGTGAACGGCGGTAGCCAGGCTCTGAGCATCAAGGGTGGGGGATTGAACTCCACGATCATCCAGTCAATGAACGGCGGCACAGTCATTGGCGGTACCGGTGGCGGCGTGCTGTTTAATCGGGTGACGTTCGATGCATCGGGGACCTCGCTTCTTGGAACTCAATTGAACGCCGGAACCTGGACAGTTGGCACGCCAGGTACCCGCGTGAATGGCGACGGGATGCGGATGAACGGTCCATCAGGAAACTTGAGTTTCGGAAATCTTTCCATTGCGAATGACAATGGCACAGGCCTGTTCCGAGACACTCAGACACTGGGAACGACGTTCAACTTCAACACCATCAGTGCTACAATTGACACGACGAATGGTCTGTCAACCGTAACTCTGCCTTGATGGACGGCGGCTGCGAGATCGTCCCAAAGACTTGTGTTACGTTCTGTAGTCAGCCTTGCCTAACGGTGTCTGATTCCAGCGGTCTTTCGGTGGAAGTACGTTCCACCGCTTGGCCTGGACGAAGTTCGCCGGAGTTGGCGTTTCACGCACTCTGGTCGTGGGCCGACGTCGCAAGCTCTCTGTTCGGGTGATCGCGAACTGCCGACTGCGAAACCCGTTGCAGGATCGCATTCATCAATACGAAACGACTCGCAATCACAAAAATCGTCATCACGTTTGCAATTCGTCAGGATGACGATACATTCGGCAAAGCATATCTCATCGTCCGCTACCCTGGCGGATTCGGATCCTTTTTCGCAGGAGACATCCATGACATTCTCGAGGCTCGCGTCGACATTTTCTGTCGTCGCAGTGGGGGTCGCACTCGGCTTTTTGGCGGCCTTCAACGAATCGCACACCACCGCTCGGGCTGATGGGACTCGAACTGCGAGTGGTAACTCCACGACAACGATCTCGCCTGCTCCGACCGCTCAGGCGTCGTGTAGTGACTCAATCGTTGATCGCAAGTTAGCACTGGCTGAAGCAGTTGCAGAGGCGAACGCCGCCACACTCGTTCAAGTCGAGAAGGCAACTCAGGCTGGCAAGAAGCCGAACATCGTGATTATCTGGGGCGACGATGTCGGGCAGTCGAACATCAGCGCCTACACACATGGATTGATGGGTTACCAGACTCCCAACATTGACCGTGTTGCCAGGGAAGGAATGATTTTCACCGACTACTACGCCGAACAAAGTTGCACAGCTGGTCGGGCGTCATTCATTACAGGTCAGCATGGGATGCGAACAGGGATGACCAAAGTTGGCCTGCCGGCGGCAACGCTCGGACTGCGGAAAGAAGATCCAACCATCGCGGAACTGCTCAAACCGCTTGGTTATGCAACTGCGCAAATCGGCAAGAACCATCTCGGCGATCGGAACGAGTTTCTGCCAACTGTTCACGGGTTCGACGAGTTCTATGGCAACCTTTATCACTTGAATGCTGAAGAAGAGCCAGAGTTGCCAGACTACCCGAAAGATCCTGCGTTTCGATCCAAATGTGGCGACGGCGGGCGTAACCGTTCACACCCCATCAGCAGTGAGTGAAGGTCCCTGCTTGTGATTGAAG
>JBAWWJ010000291.1:0-8300 GCA_037146815.1 Planctomycetota bacterium | reverse complement strand
CGTAATTTCGCCCATCGGTGGTACCAAGGTATCGCAGAATTTGCGCATCGCGGGAATTTCGCAGTTGCCTCCAGATATCGACCTGCCAGGAGACGTTTGCGGCGGCAAGGAAGTTTGGCAGCGGACTGGGAAAGTTGCCTCCACTCGGTAGCGTATTCAGCCGATTGTCTGCCCCCAGCAGCGTGAAGGAACTGAACTTGTCCAGTCGTGCCCCTGCCCCGATATTTACAAACGGAAGATAGGCCCCGCGTCGTCTCAAGACCTCGTTATTCGCGATCTCGATTTCTTCGCCCAGAATCTTCAGTTGATAGTTTTCGGTCAGGCCCTGGCTGATCAAGTTCGTCAGGATCGGATCATTGAAAAACTCTTCGATCCCGACTTGAGCTGAGTTCTCTGAGCTGATTTCGCCATTGAAGGAGTCGGGCAATTCGCGCCCGGCCAGCGGATTGCGAAGCGTCGGGATTCCACAACCCGGCAGAACCGTCAGAAGGGTACAGGCGACCACCATCGCGATCATCCACTTCGTGTGCTTCGTAAACGAAGCTCGCGCTGCGAGGTTCATCTCTCTCATCCTTGATGAATGGGTGCTTGACGGCAATCCTGCCTGGCAAGTGATGATGGGCCGAAATGACTCAGCGCGGCTACTGTCATCTGGTCAGACCTTCATCCGGGTCCCAATCTGCACTTTCGCAGTCGACTGATTAATTGATCGACTGCGCGGCTTGCGGGGGAAAGCCAAAGCGAGGAGAGATGGGAGAATTAAATAACATGACGAAAATGCTGGCTTCGGGCGGTTTTCGCGTGGCCAAACGTAAGCCAACGATTCGGCAAAATCCGCCGATCGTCATGTGTGATGCCGATGTTGATCGCGCGGCTCGATCACCAGTACCCTACGCAGTCTATGTACACAATCCGGTTCGTATCCGTGGATTCAAAGACAAGTAATGTCAATCGTTTTGACGTGGCGTGGATTCGGCCGGGAGGTGAATGACCGGGGTAGCTTCAGGGGTGATTGGTGACGTGTCCTGCCGAACGGCACTGGCACCATCTGAGAGTTGTGGCTGTGACTGAGTCGGCGCAGTGACTTCGACTGACGTCTGTTGAAGCAGGGGGGCCCCTGATGATCTGTTCGACTTTCGTCCTCCCCCGGGTTTGCGGATTCGTGCGTTCGCGACCGATAACATCTCTGCCTGACCGGTCACGATTTCTTGAATTCCCTTCCTGATCGTATTGGGAGAGATTCGCAGAGCTTTGCTGACAATCGAGATTCCGCCACGCCCGAGTTTCATCGTTTCTGTCGCGGCCCAATGACGACGTTGAAATTCATTGAAGGATCGGCCGGACAGTCGATACTTCTCTTCAATCTCGCGAATGACATCTTCCCGGCTCATGGCTTGTAATGATTCTCGAATGAATCCCGTGAGAGTATCAATCACGCACGTCAGATAGAGTTGATCTCGCGTCGAAGAAGTCTGCAGGCGTCTGAAGGCCGGTTTGACTTCTCGATGCGAGCCCAGAACACCTGTGCGACTATGCGTGGTGAGGAACCGGATGCTCGATGGTCTCAGTCAGAGGCTCATCTGATTCATCCTGAATAAACTTTCCGCTGTTGTCGGTGATCTGGCCGAACAGGTAGTAAAGGCCGGGAATCACCAGGACCCCGATTACGGTCCCCAGAAGCATTCCACCGACCGCAGTGGTGCCGATCGTACGATTTCCGATGGCCCCGGGCCCCGTGGCTCGAACCAATGGAATCAGACCGGCAATAAACGCGAACGATGTCATCAGAATCGGCCGGAATCTCAATTGACCTCCTTCAATGGCGGCTTCCTTGAGGCTCAAACCTTCGTGGTGCCGTTGCACAGCGAATTCGACGATGAGGATTGCATTCTTGCCCAGCAGGCCGACCAGCATGACGAGACCAATCTGGCAATAGACATCGTTTGCCAATCCCATTTGCTGCAGGAACAGGAAGGACCCGAAGATTCCCACCGGTAGCGACAGGATGACTGCCAGGGGCAGGATGAAGCTCTCGTATTGTCCGACCAGTACCAGATAGACGAATACGACGACGATCAGAAAGATATAGATCGCCAGGTTTCCTTTACCCGCCTCATCGTAGGAAAGGCCTTCCCAACCAAGGCCATAACCGCGAGGTAACGTCTCGGCAGCGACCTCCTGGATCGCCTGGATGGCTTCGCCGCTGCTGTAGCCAGGGGCCGGTGCCCCTTGAATGGCGGCAGATGGATACAGGTTATAGCGGTTGATTTCATTCAACCCCTGCCTCTTGTCGATCCTCATGAATGCCGAGTAGGGAACCATTTCCCCGTCGTCATTTTTGACGAACATATTTTCCAGATCTTCCGGATACCTGCGGAACTCTGGTTTTGCCTGAACAAACACTTTGTAGAACTGGCCGAAGCGGATGAATCCCTGCTCCCACGTACTGCCGACGACTACCGAGAGGTTGTCCATCGCTTTTCCGATCGACACCCCTTTCTGCATGGCGACGTCGTTATTGATGACCACTTCATACTGGGGATAGTTGCTGGCGAAGAAGGTGAACAGGCCTTTCACTTCCTTACGTTTCGACAAAGCCTCCATGAACTTGTCAGTGACTTCTCCCAGTTCCTTGTAGTTCATCGTGTTTGTCTTATCCAAAACTCGAACCGAGAATCCCCCGGCCGCACCGAAACCCGGGACTGCGGGAGGTTCGAAGAACTCGAGTTTGACGTTGGACATCTCACGCCCTCTATGCTCAAGCTCCTGAATGATCTGCTTCGAAGTCATCTTGCGTTCAGCCCATGGCTTCAAATTGATCAGGCAGGTTCCCGCATTCGATCCGCGGCCTTCCGTCAGAACTTCGTAACCGGCCAATGAGGAGACCGAGTTTATCCCTTCGATACTCTTGGCAATGTCCTGCAATTCGTGTGATTTCGCATTGGTGTATTCGATCGTTGATCCTGGGGGGGGTCTGGATGATCCCATAGATCATCCCCTGGTCTTCCAGTGGGATGAAACCGGCAGGAAGTTTTGTGTTAACGGCGTAAATCCCCGCACAAAAGCCTGCAATGACCAACAACGTGAACGTGCGCTGGGTGACGATCCGCCGCAGGAACGCCGCATAACCTCGCGTAACTTTCTCAACTCCGCGGTCAAACACATAGAGCAGCATCCCCAGCGGTCCACGTTTCTTCACCCCCGTATGGGGCTTCAGAATCATCGCACAAAGTACTGGCGTCAGTGTCAGGGCCACGATCCCGGAAAGAATGATGGACGTGGCCATCGTGATTCCGAATTGTCGGTAAAAGGTCCCGACCGGCCCTGTCATGAATGTCACGGGAACGAATACCGCCGTCATCACCAGCGTAATGGCAATGATCGCACCGCTGATCTCGTTCACAACCTCCCTGGTTGCCTGATACGGTGACAGATGTTTCTCGTGCATTTTGGCATGGACCGCTTCCACGACCACGATCGCGTCGTCCACCACAACCCCGATCGCCAGCACCAGCGCGAAAAGAGTGATCAAATTGATCGACATGCCGAACATCTGCAGAAAGAAGAATGTTCCGATTAAGGATACCGGAACAGCCAGTGTCGGAATCAGTGTTGAACGGACATCACCGAGGAACAGGTAGACCACCAGTGACACCAGCACGAACGCTTCGAACAAGGTATGTAGAACCTGCTCGATGGAAGCCTCGAGGAAACTGGAAACGTCGTAGCTGACTTCGTACGTCATCCCAGGAGGAAACGACGACTCCTTGATCTCTTCAAGCTGCTTCTTGACTTCTTCAATGACAACGGCGGCATTTGTACCGGGGAGTTGTTTGAGAACGATCGCGGCCGAGGGATTGCCGTCGATGTCAGAGTAAATGTTGTAGTAGGACGGGCCCAGTTCGACGTCGGCCACATCCTTCAGGTGAATGAATTCACCATCTCCGTTGGCTCTGAGAATAATGTCTTCGTACTGCTTTGGCTTGTTGTAGCGGCCCACCCACGTCAGTACGTACTCGACGGTTTGTGATTTCTTTCCAGTGGCCTGGCCCAGTCGACCGGGTGAACCGATCATGCTCTGTTCTGCCAGAGCCTTCATGACATCCTCGGACGAGAGGTTGTAGGCGCGCATCCGATCCAGATCCAGCCAGACTCGCATGGCATACTGGCGGCTGCCGAGGATTGTCGCACTGCCGATCCCGCGAACCCGCTTGATCTCTGGCAGCAGATTGACGAATGCGTAGTTGTACAGAAAGTTCTGATCGTGCCCTTTATCCGTGCTGTAGATATTCACGTACATCAGCATGCTCGTCATGGCCTGCATGACGATGATCCCCTCACGCTCCACGAGCGGAGGGAGTCTGTTCTTCACCGTTTGGATACGGTTCTGAACATTCAGGACCGCAACGTTTGGGTCAGTCCCGGGCTCAAAGACAATCTGGATCGTGGCCTCGCCCGCGCTGGTGGCGGCTGAAGCCATGTAACGCATGTCAGGCACGCCGTTGATGGCCTGCTCAAGAATCACCAGAACGGAATCAACAAGCACGTTGGCACTGGCACCCGGATAAGCCACCGTAACCACCACACTCGGCGGGGCAACCGAGGGAAACTGGGAGATCGGCAGCGTCTTGATCGAGAGCCCCCCCAGGAACAACATGAGGATCGAGATGACGATCGCCAGCGCCGGTCGATGGAGGAATTTTGAAAACATGTTTTTAGAGCGGGTCCATAGAGTTGCTATTCGTCAACCGTTCAAGCGAGGTTGCTATTCCGCATGAAATTTCAGGTTTTCCGCAACCTGATCTGCGTTCCGATCCTCGTATTCCACCTTGTCACCATCGCGAATTTGTCGGATTCCCTCAAGAATGAGTTTTTCGTTGACGCCAACACCGCTCTTGAGGACGTAGATGTCTTCCAGTTCGTCCTGAACGACGATCTCACGCTGGTGGGCCACATCATCCTCGTCAACGACATAAACGAATTGCTTGGCGAGAACTTCAAAGACCGCCCGCTGCGGGATCACGATCGCGTCTTCCTGAACCCGACTGATCACGATTGTGCCGGTCTGGCCATGACGCAGCAGATGATCTGGATTTGGAAAATCTGCCCGGAACTTGATATTCCCGGTCTGATTGTTGAAGTCGGCTTCGATTGCGCCAATCTTGCCGATTTGCGGGAACTTCGTGTGGTCAGCCAGTACGAGTTCGATCTGCAGTTCATCTTTATGCTGACGCTGGTTATTCATATACTCAAGGTACTGTGCCTCCGGGACGTTGAAATAAACCCACATGACACTGTTGTCGGACAACGTCGTCAGGACTTCTCCCTCCTGGACCAGGCTCCCGTGCTGCAGTTGCAGGCGATCAACGATGCCGTCGAACGGAGCTTTGACTGTTGCGAAATCCAGTTCCGCCGCTGCCAACTTGACCTTGGCCTGGGCCTTCGCCAGCTTTGCCTGAAGCAGCGCTACCTCGTTCTGCGAAACCACCTTGTCATCGTACAGCTTCTTGGTGTAGTTGTATTCCAGTTGTGCGAGCTGTGCCTCAGCCGCCTCGGCATCCAACTTTGACTGATAAAGAATTGGCCGGACATTGAACAGCAGGTCACCCTCCTTAACCCGCTGTCCCTCCTTAACCGGAATCGCTTCGAGATACCCCATCTCCAGGGCACGAACTTTGATGTGCCGCTGCGAATGGATCTGGCAGACATACTGTTGTGTGAGGGTGATCGGCTTTAACTGCGGGCTGGTGGCCAGGATCTTATGGGCTTCGTGGTGATGTTCTGGCCGCTGCGAACCGTTCATGACGGTTGAAATGAGTTCTAAACCCTTACTGGACACCAGTTCCCAGTTAATGCCGGCTTCCACACCAAGTCCAATGACACCGGCCACAGCAACAATCATTCGCGATTTGTGTCGTATCCATTGAAGCAGATTATTCACCGTTGGTGCCCCGTTTTCGTTACAGCATTGCAAGCCTCTGTGGTCCGGCACGCCAGGCGAAACTGACGCATTGCGTATCCTGAACCGTGATGCACGTATTTTATGTCGTGTATCGAGCGTCGTCAAAGGCCACTCCTCAGGTAAAAGCCGTTTCCTACGAAGAATTCAGGAATTGCACGTCGTATATTGGCGGCTGACGCCCAAGACTGTCGGCGACGCAAGAAATCGTCAGACGCGCAGCCTCCATTTCCGAGTGCTGGACCCCCGAATCGGAAAGTTTACAACTGCGAAAGCAAGGCATGCGGCGTTGTTTTTCACCCACCTGGCGGCAGTCGCTGACAAATCACAGCAGCGATGGCGAACTGTGCCAAGTCATTGTTCAAGATCCGAAAGCGGAGCTTCAGCCAGCAAGTTTTTCGACGAAACGGGGGTTGATTTGGTGCGATTTACGGCAAAGCACAGTGAATTTACGCGGAAAACCAAGCTACAGAGGACTGTGGCCCGTAAATGAGCTGCTCTGCAATTCCTGAATTCACCGCAGTTTGCACACGTGAATTATCGCGAATTATTGTGCATGAATGGGTTTGAGTTCAGATCTTTTGATTCTGTTGCCGAAAATATGCGGCTGACGATTGACGACACCAGTGTCGTGTATTACACTACGTACGTCAGAGCTGAGGGCGGTGTCTTCGAGTACTCGGGTGATTTCCTGGCAGGCAGATTCCTACGATCGTGCGGGAGCAATAAGATGTTTCACATTCTCATTTTCGCTTTGGTTGGCGTCATTGTTGCCTACGCATGTATCGCCTTTCGCGATGATCCGTACAGAATGGACCCATGGGAGGATTTGCTCAGCCAGCGCGACTCGCGAATGGCAGGCCGGAACCGATCCAACCGGGTTGCAATGATGACCCTCTCGCAACAATCTTCCGAAAGGGCCTTTCGAGACGACAGGGGGCCAAGTGATTCGCAGAAGCAGCGCGTTGCCAAAGGCGACGGGCGGCCATTCGTGAAAGTGGCACTTTAGGCTGATTCGCGGCCCGTACGAATCATCGGGGCGATTTTGTTGATTTCAGAACATTATTGAGGAGCCGGATCGTGAAGGTCGTCAAGCGGATTGAAATCATCACTGGAGCTCATGAGTTTCGCCAGGTGATCGATGTCCTGGAGGAGTCTGGTGTCACTGGCTATGCGGTACTGTCCCAAGTGCTGGGAAAGGGCGACAAGAAAGTCGATTCCTGGGACTCGCTGACGGGAGAAGTTCAAAATCTGATGATCGTTACGACAATCTTGGAAGAGAAGCTACGGCAGTTGGTCGAGTCCCTTCGCCCTGTGTTAAAGCGATTTGGTGGTTCCTGTCTCGTGTCGGACGCTATGTGGGTCATTCATTGAGACAGGACGGGCCATGCAAACCAGCGTGCAACAATCTGTCTATGAAGGATGTCGAATTGCCCTGACGACAAAGCATGGGAAGCGAGACGCGATCGGACCAGTGTTTCGTGAGTTATTGTCGGCGGAAGTCGTTGCATTTGACTTCGATACCGATACTCTCGGCACGTTTTCCGGGGAGGTCGCACGCGTTGGTACTGCGTTTGATTGTGTTCGACGAAAGTGCGAACTCGGAATCAAATACTCGGATGCCGAGTTCGGCGTTGCCAGCGAAGGGAGCTTCGGTCCACATCCATCAGTTCCGTTCATTCCATGTGATTACGAATTGCTGTGTTTCATCGATTCCAGAAGAAATTTTTGTTTGCATGAATCAATCCTCAGCACCAACACGAACTATCGTATGCAGTCACTGGAGTCATTCGATGAACTCGTTAAGTTTGGAGTGAGCGCACAATTCCCGTCGCATGCACTGATCTTGCGTCCCAACGTATGGCAGGACCGTTCCCTCATCTTTAAGGGCATCCATTCAAATGATGACCTGGCCAGGGCGTTCGAAGAGTCTCGACGAAATTCTTCCGACGGAATGGTGTGGGTTGAAACGGACATGCGTGCCCACAGAAATCCCACTCGGATGTCGGTCATTAAGGAGGTGGCAGTCAAGTTATGTCGCCGACTTCTTGCATCATGCCCTGTATGTAACGCTCCTGGTTGGGGAATGATTCGCACTGAGAAGGGCTTACCCTGCGAGTGCTGCAACAGTCCGACGGAAATGATTTCTTCGGAAATTCACAGTTGTGTTCTCTGCGGGCACAGCGAAACTGCGAAGCGATCAGATGGACTGGCGTTTGCATCGGCAAGATTCTGTGGAAAATGCAACCCGTGAACTGCGGCCGCATGCCATCGCGATTGTCAACGCTAGTCCTCAAGTAAGCGAACCTGTTTAGCGGAGTTCGGAAAGAACGTGAAAAAA
>JBAWWJ010000290.1:0-8347 GCA_037146815.1 Planctomycetota bacterium | reverse complement strand
GGTAGAATGGGCGAACTTGGCTTCCAGTCGTCTGGAGATCCAAGTGAAGCCGGTCCGCTACCCGGACTGGTCGTACGTCGGTCTGTTCTCTTTTCGGAAGGAATCGCCTTGTATCTTTGGCAAATCCGGCATATTCCGAATCCTTGGCGGAAATTGACCAGTTTTTCCGTGTTGCTCGCAGTTTCGCTCATGGCGGTCTGGGCAATTGGCGAAGGGGTTCGAACGGCTCGTGGACAGGGGGACGCCAAGCCGGCGACCGATAAAAAGGAGCCCAAACCCGCCGACCCCGCGACCATCAAGGCGGCCACAGACTTCGTCAAGAAGCTGCACGAGTCACTCTACACGCGGACTTCGATTAAAGCTGATGTCGAACAAACTGCTTCGATTGGAACTCAACAGTTTCAGGTCGATGGGCATTACCTCAGCAGTGGTAAGAAGTTGCGTCTGGAATATGCGATCAGGCCGGATCAGGGTGTGGCGGGTTCACTGCTGGAAATCTGCGATGGGAAAGATCTGTGGAGCCTGACGACCGTCGGCAAAACTCAGCGTGTGACTCACCGTGACGTTCAGCAGATCAAGGCGGCCGTCACAGCAAACCGCAACGTCCCCGACGTCGTCCTGACGGCGGAGCTGGGGTTGGGGGGATTGACGGCCCTGCTGGCTTCGCTCGAACGGACGATGGTTTTTGATGCCATGAAAGAAGAATCTGGGGACGACGGGGCGCGAACCATCATCCAGGGCCGCTGGAAACCCGAAATCGTCCAGCGCTGGCCGCGAGGCAAGGACGACATGCTTCCCGCCTATATTCCAGATCTCGTCCGGATCTGGGTCGATTCCAAAGCGATGTTTCCGACACGAATCGTCTACATCAAGCGAGTGATCGAAAAAGAGAAAAAAGTCTACCGGCCGCTCGTCAGCCTGAAGTTCAAGAACGTCGAGTTTGATGCTCCCGTGAATGATGAACAGTTCACGTTTGAACCGCCCGAAGGTGTCGTTCCCGAAGACATCACGCGCCAATTCCTCGACCGGATGAAGAAGAGTGCCGAGACTGATGCTGCCAAACCCGCAGCAGACCAGGCCAAGCAATAGTCGATCCGCGACAGACGATCTACAATAACCCACCAGCAACAGTCCATCAGCCGGAACGCGCTAGCGCGTTCCGGCTGATGGCGTGGCTTTTACCAGAGCTTGAACCGAAAACTTGCCTGTGGCGGCATTCGAAAGACCGTGAATCGTGACCGAATCCTATGATGCGATCCTGATAGTTTCGTTTGGTGGCCCCGAAAAGCGTGAAGACGTCATCCCCTTCCTGGAAAATGTCCTTCGAGGCAAGCCGGTTCCTCGTGAACGCCTGCTGGAAGTGGCCGAGCACTACTATCACTTTGGTGGCGTCAGCCCGATCAACGCTCAGGTCCGAGAGTTGATTGCTGGCTTAAAGGAAGAATTATCAAAAGCCGGCATCAGCCTGCCGGTCTACTGGGGGAACCGGAACTGGGACCCGATGTTGCCTGACACCCTGCGTCAGATGTCTCAGGACGGGGTGAAACGAGCGATTGCCTTTTTCACCTCTGCCTACAGTTCCTATTCAGGTTGCCGGCAGTATCGCGAAAACATCCAGCAGGCTCAGGCCGCAGTTGGACCGGGGGCTCCTGCCGTCGACAAGATTCGAGTCTTCTACAATCACCCCGACTTTATTGCAGTCAACGCGGAACGCGTCTCGGCAGCACTGCAAAGTCTCCCCGCTGCCAGTCGCGAATCCACCGTCATCGCCTTCACGGCTCACAGTATTCCGATGTCGATGGCGGACCACTGTAATTACGTCGCACAGCTCAACGAAACTTGTCAATTGGTGGCGGCGGAACTGAATCTCCCGCGTGAACGATGGAAGCTGGTCTATCAAAGCCGTAGCGGTCGCCCGACCGATCCATGGCTCGAGCCAGACATTCTGGATCACATTCGCAGCTTGCACGACAGCGGCACGTCAAGTCTGGTGATTTCTCCGATTGGATTCCTATCGGACCACATTGAAATCCTGTTCGACCTGGATGAGCAGGCCAAAGAACTTTGCGATGAACTCGGGATGTCGATGGTGCGCGCGGGGACACCGGGATCTCACCCTCGCTTCGTTTCAATGATTCGCGAGTTGATTCAGGAACGCCTCGGTCAGACCTCGGAACGTCGAGCACTGGGAACCTGCGGTGCCAGTCACGATGTTTGTCCCGTTGATTGTTGCCTCTACACGGTCCCGACCGGTCGCCCTGGATCACCGGGTGCTGCCACTTCATCAAGCCCAAGCGGCCGACCATCCAGTACGTAACCCTTCGGGCTCTTGCCGACGGAGACATGATCAAAAACGAAAAGGAACCTTCACTGGACCCCTCGCAATACACTCGGTTTCGAAAGCCACTGATTCGCTGGTACGAGGCACATGCGCGTGATCTGCCATGGCGGCGGACAAGCGATCCCTATCGCGTCTGGATCAGTGAGATCATGCTGCAGCAGACAACCGTCGTAGCGGTGGTCCCCTATTTCGAACGGTTTCTGACCCGGTTCCCGACTGTCAAAGAACTCGCCCAAGCCGAAGAATCCGAAGTCCTGAAGCTGTGGGAAGGCCTCGGTTACTACAGCCGCGCTCGCAACATCCATAAGGCATCCCGCATCGTGGTTGATCAGTTCGATGGAGTCTTTCCTTCGACCGTTACTGAACTGCAGCAGTTGCCAGGGATCGGTCGCTACACGGCAGGTGCCATTGTCTCGTTTGCGTTTGATGAGCGAGCTCCGATTGTCGAAGCGAACACATTGCGGCTTTATGCGAGGTTGTTAGGCTATGACGGTGATCCCCGATCGACCGAGGGCCAGCGTCTGTTGTGGGAATTTGCCGAAGCGGTGCTGCCTCAATCGCAGCCCGGCCGATTCAACCAGGCACTGATGGAACTGGGAGCGAGTGTCTGTTCCCCCAAGTCTCCGCAATGCGAGACTTGTCCCGTCAGTGGATTTTGTCGAGCCTTCCGCGATCAGACGCAAGCGACGATTCCTCGCCTGGCGAAGCGAGCTGAAATCACCGCCGTGATCGAAGCCTCGGTCGCCGTACGAAAAAAGGATGCGTATTTGCTGCGTCGCAGAACTGCAGGAGAGCGATGGGCCGGTCTGTGGGACTTCGTCCGCTTCGAACTGGTGCCAGCGGAGTCGATCCCTCAGATCGTTGGTGCTGTTCGGGATCAAACGGGACTGAAGATCGATCTGGGACCACAGATTGCCGAATTGAAGCACGCCGTCACGCGGTATCGTATTACGCTAAAATGCTTCACGGCCGAGTCCGTCAGCGGGACATTGCATAAGCACGAAGAATGGGAATGGGTCCCGGCGCATCGCTTCGGTGAATTTCCGTTGTCGGTGACAGGTCGCAAATTTGCAAAATTGCTGGCCGAACATAACGGCTGAATGTCCGGGTTTCCATTGAGTTCGGGGAATTGTGATGGTCAACGCAGTCGATTTCGGTGCCAGCGGGGATGGTCAGACGGACGACATCGCCGCTCTGGAGCATGCTCTGAAAGAGGGTGATGGCGTCCTGAGACTTCATCACGGAACATTTCGAATCTCGCGGTCACTCGTGATTGACCTGTCTCAAGTCGGATACGCGGCCGTTATCGGTGACGGCGGGGCCTCGCGCCTTGTCATGGCGGGCCCCGGTCCCGCCATCAAGATCGTCGGATCGCACAAGGGGACTTCTGTGCCGAAGTCAGTCACAGATACCGTCTGGCAAAAGGAACGCTTTCCTTCTGTCAGTGGACTGGAGATCGTCGGGGAACATCCGCAGGCCGTGGGTATCGAACTGCTGCGAACTTTTCAGCCGACGATCTCGCAGGTGCTGGTTCGTCGCTGCCTTTACGGCGTTCATCTCACGGAACGAAATCGGAACGTCCTGATCACCGATTGTCATCTGTACGACAACCATGTTTACGGTGTGTACTTTGACCATTGCGACCTGCATCAAACCAATGTGACTGGTTGCCACATCAGCTTTAACAAACGGGCCGGGATCAAGTCCCTGGCGGGTGATGTTCACAATCTGCAAATCACCGGGAATGACATCGAATACAACAATCGCCCTGGAGTTGATACGGTCGATGAAGGGGGAGCCGAGATTGATTTCGACGCGACCGAAGGAACAATCAGTGAAGTGACGTTGAGCAGCAACACGATCCAGGCGACTGTTCAACCCGGGGGAGCCAACATCCGGATTCGGGGATCGCAACCGGGAACCACTCAGGGAGCCTGCTTGATTGCAGTCACTGGAAATGTCATCGGCAGCAATACTCGAGGGCTGGATCTTGCGGACGCATATCGAGTGACCGTGACCGGCAATACGATTTACGACAACGCCGAATTCTCGATTCTCGCCAGGCATTGTCGAGGGATCGCCATCGGTTCCAATACCGTCTGTTGGAAGTCGGACGCGACACTGCCCCCTCGAGATGGCTTACTGTTTGAATGCTGCGAACAGATTGCCCTCACAGGTCTGACCGCAGAACGCCTTTGTTCGGGCGGTCCAGAGACGGGAGCTGGGTTGATGTTCCACGGCTGCCGCGACCTTCAAATCACCGGATGCCAGATCATTGACCCGTTGTTTGCGGGACTTGAAGTGAAAGATTGTGAGCGGGCCCTGGTGACGGGGAACAGCATTGTCGATCGTCGAAACCCGGTGCAAATGGTGAGCGCCATTCGACTGGCGGGTACAAATCGCGACATCATGATCCAGCACAATCTGCTACGCGGTGTCAGTGTGTCAAACATCGCTGGAACACGAGTGGGAACATTCGTAAGAAACTAAACGGTTTGCGACGTGGAAGATCGCCGGGAGTTGGGTGGCCGGTGTTTCGCGAAGACGCTCCAACCTCGGCCACTCAAAATCAACCTGAAAGCTAAGCCCCGACAGCGGCAATCACGTTGGTTCGCTGTCTTCGTGAGAGGCTTCCGGAATCATCAGCGAGGCTGTGATACCGACCCCCAGGCTGACGGCGATGAACCCCAGGGAAATCAGCGTAATCAGGCCGGTCTGGCTGTGAGGCAGGAAGTCGTGAACCAGCATCTTGATACCGACGAATGCCAGGATGGCGACCAGTGAATATTTGAGGTAGTGGAATCGCCCGAGCAGATCGGCCAAGGCGAAATACAGACTCCGCAGACCCAAGATCGCAAAGACGTTCGAGGTGAAGACGAGGAACGGGTCCTGCGTCAGTCCGATCACTGCCGGAATGGAATCGACGGCGAAAACCAGGTCCGTCGTTTCTACGATCACCAGCGCTAGAAACATCGGAGTCATCGCCAGCTTGCCTTCGATCCTCGTGAAGAAGTGATCTTCGACGAATGCCGGATGCAGACGGAAGATTCGTCGGGTCAGGCGAATCATGCGACTCTGCTCAAAGTCCACTTCCCCTTCACCCGCGAACAACATTTTGAAGGCGGTGAAGAGCAGCAAGGCTCCGAAGAAATACATGGTAAAGGAAACATGCTTGATCAGTTCAATTCCGAGGTAAATCATGACACCACGCATGACGAGCGCCCCCAGGATCCCCCAGAGCAGAACGCGATGCTGATAGGCTGCTGGCACCTTGAAATAACCGAGGATCAACGCGATCACGAAGATGTTGTCGATACTCAGGGATTGCTCAAGAATGTATCCCATGAAGAACTGGGCGGCTGCTTCCCAACCGTTCTTGGGCAGGTCGCTGGCCGGGTGCGTCCCGGGTTCCAGTTCGTGTCCCTGTTCCGTTTCCGGCAGTGCATAGATACCAAGCCCCCCCCATTTGTTTTCGTATGCGAAGAATACGAAAACGGTGAAGGCGAGTGCGAGCACGAAATAGACGGTCGTTCTGATCAGCGCTGCACGGGCACTGAGCGCTTTCGATTCCCGGCTGAAGATCCCCAGGTCGAATGCGAGGATGAACAACACCAGCAGCACAAACGCCGCCCAGACCATACGAAGCCCTTCCGCCAACAACAGGAAATCAAACCCCGAAACCCGCCGGAGTCCGGCTTGGAAACGTCAGAGTATAACGACGGATCACGGAATTAAGCAGTGAACGGCCCATTCCGAAAAGATCACGTGGCACCTGCCGTCTAAATCCGAACGCTAAACGAAAAACGCGGGGTGGCCCAGCTTGCTTCAAGCTGGGTGCGCAGCACAAGAAACCTCAAGCCGAGCGCTGATGCACGAATCGCGCCTTTGTTCGGCGCGGGTCTCCCGACCCCGCCGAAACCGACGACCGAAGGTCTCCTCTTCTCGTCTTTTTTCTTGACGACCTGGCAGGCGTACGTGCGATGAACATCAGGCGCCCAATTGCAGACGGCTATCTTCACGCAGGAGCGTGAAGGCTACTTTCGGAAAGGCCACCTGCCATCGGAAACCGAACACCAAATGAAAAACGCCAGCATGCATGCTGGCGTTCTTGGAATGAGCTTGGCGCCCGTTCGACGAATTACGTCGCAGGGGCTTCAGCAGCAGGAACCGCTGGTGCAGCACCCAGCTTGTTGATCAGCTTCGTCAAACGTGACTTGTCGCGAGCAGCCTTGTTCGCATGAATCAGGTGCTTGGCAGCCGACTGATCAATTTTCTTGATCGCCAGCATCAGGGCCGACTTGGCTTCAGCGAGAGTCTGAGTCCCGGCTGGAACAGCAACGGCAGCCGCGCGCACCTTCTTGACGGACGTTCGCAGCACAGATCGTTGATGACGATTGCGCACTCGGCGACGTTCCATTTTCCGCAGGGCACGACGGGCACTTTCAGTGTTTGGCATGGATAAAAAACCAAAGGGCAAAGGCTATTGAGTCAGCGGCCAACGATCAGCCCCGCGCAAACCGCCGTTCCGCACAGGGAGGGAAAGTATATCTTCTGCCTCGTTTGCATTCCAGTCATCCGTGGAAAGACTGGAGATTTTGTGCTCGCGAGTTGTAAGTGAATGCAAATAAAGGCATTGCGCAGCATCGGTTCGGTCGCGGTTCCATGTGCGTCACCGCGACTATGGCCATCACAGGCATTCACGCATCAGCTTGCCTTCGATCGGCTGACCGCTGAAAGCTGACCGCTCCACCAGTCACACCCACTCGCGAATCAGATTCCCTTCGATCAGTCGCACAGGTCGACCGTCCGGAGCCTGCACATGCAGATCGAGTGGCAGACCAAGCTTGTGATAGATCGTGGCGACGATATCTTCGCTGAAATACTGATTTCGAATGGGCTGTCCCCCTTCGTCGTCTGTCGCTCCGATGACGCTGCCGCCGGGAACTCCCGCCCCAGCCATCACGGCAAAGCCAGAGGAAGCCCAGTGATCGCGACCGCTTGCAGAATTGATTTTTGGAGTGCGGCCGAAGTCCGTCAGCCAGACGACGACGGTCTTTTCGAGCAACCCTCGCTGTTCCAGGTCCATCAACAGTTGAGGCAGCGCCCGGTCGATTCTGGGAATCAGGTTGTCTTTCAGGCTCTTGAAGTTGTTCTGATGAGTGTCCCAACCACCGTCCGTCAATGTGACGAACCGGACACCCGCTTCAATCATACGGCGAGCCAGCAGGCACTTCTGTCCAAATGGATTACGCCCATATTGATCGCGTAACTTTGGATCTTCCTTGTCGACTTCGAACGCCTTGCGCGTTTCCTGAGCCGTAATCATGTTCAGCGCAGTCTTGTAGTTCTCATCCAGTGCATCGAATTCCACGGGCTGGACACTGGTTGGTCGCTGGAAGGCATCGATCATCCCCAGCACCTTCTTGCGCCGATCGACACGCTCGTTGCTGATTCCATTGGGTGGAGTGATGTCACGGACGACAAAGCTGGCGGCATTGGGGTCGGCCAGGATTTCAAACGGGCTGTGTTCCAGTCCCAGGATGCCCGACGTCCCTCCGCCAAACCGATGGTCGATGGAACTCCCCAACTGAATGAACGGTGGCATTGCCGATTTAAAACCAAGCTCATGGCTGACCACCGATCCAATCGTTGGATACGGGACCGCCGGATTGAATTTGCGTCCGGAAAGGACATGCTGATCGGCAATCCCGTGGCTGCCATTCATCGGATTCCAGCTTCGCAGCAGGCCAAACCGGCCGAGTTCCTGAGCCATCCTCGGCAGAATTTCGGTGAACTGGACACCCGGAACGGCCGTGTCGATCACGCCGAACTCACCCTTCACGCTGACCGGTGCCTGAGGCTTGGGATCAAACGTATCGTGGTGACTGGTCCCACCCTGAGTCCAGATCAGGATGCAGTTCGTATCTGTACCGATCTGCGGAGTATGTCGCCCCGTATTGTTCTTTGCTAAAGCCTGCTGTGCCAGGACGTTCGGTAAGCTGACTC
>JBAWWJ010000289.1:0-8569 GCA_037146815.1 Planctomycetota bacterium | reverse complement strand
ACTTGACCCGCAGTCGCTGGTGATTCAAAGTGTTGGCGAGTTGATGGGAAGCGAGTTGCCCGTTACGGGTAAGGTCCCTTTAACGTTTTGTGACGCAGCCGATCTACGTGGGCGTGAATGAAGTGACGCAAGTCGAGTATGAAAAAGTCATGGGAGTGAATCCCTCGCACTTCGCCCCCATGGGTATTGGAAAAGGGGCCGTCGCTGCGATGGAGACCACCGATTACCCAGTGGAAATGGTGAGTTGGAACGACGCAGCGGAATTCAGCGCCAAGCTGAGCAAGCAGGAGAAGTTCAAGCCGTTCTACTTCCGGGCGGGCGAAACGATCACGCCGCTCGATGGGACCGGCTACCGACTCCCCAGCGAAGCGGAATGGGAATTCGCCTGCCGCGCCGGGACCACCACGAAATATTGGATTGGCGACAAAGATGAAGAACTGATGCGGGCGGGATGGTTCGTTGGAAACTCCGGTGATCGGACGCATGCGACAGGCGAGTTGAAGGCGAATCCGTTCGGGCTGTCCGACATTCACGGGAACGTCTGGGAATGGGTGCAGGACGGTTGGGATGCAACCTATTACGGCCAATTCCAGGACAAACCCGCGATCAATCCAAACAGCCCGTTTTCCGCCGGTTCCCAGCGAGTGGTCCGGGGCGGCTATTGGTACTACCTCGCGTCCGGCTGCCGGTCGTCGGCTCGCAACGCCAACGACCCGGCGCGCCGTGGCGACGCCATCGGATTTCGAGTGTCGTTGGTGGTGGATGCAGTGAAAGCGGCGCTTGCCGCAGCCACGCCGCCCCCCGCTACCGGCAAGCTCTTTATGCACGACCCCATCTTTCCGCAATGGATGAAGGACGTGCAGGCCATGACGGCCGAGAAGCAACTGGAAGCCGTCAGCAAGAAGTTGGTGGAGTTGAATCCGGGGTTCGATGGGAAGTTATCTGGGCCAGATGCAAGCGGAACACCGTTGATTGTGAGCGGTGTCGTGACCGACGTACATTTTTCTGCTGCAAAGGTGGCCGATCTTTCTCCGGTGCGGGCCTTCAGCGGGTTGAAGTCTCTGGCCTGCTCTCAAGGAGTTTTCGCCGATCTGTCACCTCTTAACGGAATGCGGCTAACCAGTCTCTTCTTGGTTTTTAGTTCCCAATTGTCCGACCTTTCACCACTCCGGGGCATGCCCCTTCAAGTTTTGAATCTGCATGGAACCGGCGTCTCCGACCTCTCATCGCTCAAGGGCCTCCCGTTGACCAAGTTGATCCTGATAGAATCACCTGTCGCCGACCTGACTCCGTTGAAAGGAATGCCGCTCACTTGGCTTGATTGCCTAAGCACTCGAATTACCGACTTATCTCCCTTAGAGGGGATGCCGCTGACGCTGTTGATTGGTCCGCCTGAGATTTCGAGTCTGGCACCTCTCAAGAACATGGGTCTCACTCATTTGGAATTCAACAGCAGTACACTTTCCGACTTGTCGCCACTCAGCGAATTACCGCTCAACACTCTAGGTATGATTGCGCCCAAGGTCTCGGATTTGAAACCGTTGGCCGGAATGAAATTGACTCAACTGACGATTCTTGGGTCGTCGGTTTCCGATTTGACTCCCTTAAAAGGTATGCCGCTAAAGATACTCGTCCTGAGTGGGCAGGTGTCCGATTTGTCACCGCTCAAGGAATTACCCCTGGAACAGCTCATTGGCAATTTCAGAATCGACGGAAACACAGAAATTCTCCGCTCGATCAAGACTTTGCAGAAGATCAACGACAAACCAGTCGCTGAGTTCTGGAAGGAGGTCGAAGTGCAGCAGAAGGGGAAGAAGATCGATCAATAACTCACCCGATCCCACGCTTTGCCCAATGACTCCTGCGCCCCACTCGCCACATCCGAACGGGCCGCGTGCTTCCATGGCATGGGCTTCCAGCCCATGCCGACCCCAAGCCAAACGACACGATTCCGGATCAGGAACGGGGAAATGCTGTTGAGATGCATGGAATGAAAAGTATGCTGAAGACCCGAGCTGGAATCGCTTGCCACGGAATGCCTCACGTAGACCGCAACGCGCTCTACGCGCGGTGACGAAGTCACAAGAAGTTTTGCAAATGTGGCGGGCCTGACTGCAAGCTTCTCGTCGCGTTGCGACCCCGGTAGATGAAGCGGTAACCGTGGCCACCCTGCGACAGACACTTTCGCCTGCCGGGTGACAACGTGATCGTCGGGCTCTGGCTGGCTGCTATCCAGGCTCCGCTGAATCGGGATACGATATTGACGCCAATAGTTGGCTTGAGACGATGTCTGAAGCGGCTCGAGTTGTGCCATAATTCCAGGTAGTGGTCTGATCACCCGACCGGAATTCACGGCAATCAGGTGGCCTGCTGGCCGTCGGCATGCTGGGCAGCGTGGTCAAGACGATACCTGGACTTTCACTGACAAGCTGTTCAAGGCTGTCTCTGGTCGTCCGACGATCAACACGGACGGATTCACCAGCTATACGTCTGCGATTCCCCTCACGTTCCATCACAACTGCGATTACGCTCAGATCGTGAAGAACTTCCAGAACGGTGTTGGGAACTCCGCTCAGGCTCGCTCCTCACCAGGGGCTATAACATCGGTCACGAAAACGGTGATCTGCGGTGCCGTTCCAGAACACGAAATTGGGACCAGTCGCATGGAACGATTCAACCTGACAACCCGCATGACGCTTCGCCGGTTTACGCGGTTGACGAATGGTTTCAGCAAGAAGACTCGCAATCACGATACGATGCTCGGCTTGTACTTCGCTTGGTACAACTGGTGCCGAAAGCACATGACTCTGAAGACCACGCCAGCGGTTAAGTCTGGAATCGCCAGCGAACAATGGACGCTGGAGCGGTTGTTGACGGCTGCTGCGGCAGCGTGAGATTGGATCGAAACCGAACGACCCCTGCGATATGCTGGGGTTTGTTCGTTTTCGGAGGCAGGTAATCTTAGGTAACAACTGACATGACCCCGATTGGCGATGTTCCTGAAATTGCGATTTGCCCCAAGTGTGGCACGCCGATGAAAGTCGTTTTTTGGGAGCCCTTGGCATCAAGGTTGGGTATGAAATCCAGAGAAGGTGCATCCAGTATCGAGTGCTGCGGAGGTCAGCTCGAAATTGACGACAGCGATCTTGCGAATCGACTGAAGGAAATTCTCTTGGCGTATCATCAGGAGCATTGCGGGGAATAGCCGCGTAAGCGGCCATCCCCAATCTTCTAGGACACTACCGAATTGTCCGAGGCCTTAGGCCGACTCGTTAGTACCAGTCAGGTCGACGATTTACACGTCGCCTTGCAGTGTTCGAACACGGAGATGCGTTGAAAACGCCGAATTCGTGCGGTGTGAGATAGTCGTGGTTCGCTCCGCGAACCAACGCTTCTTGGTTGATATGACTTCTGATGAAGAGGCGAATATTTGATTTGGCATAGGTTCGCAGAGCGAACCACGACTTTCAGGCAAGCCGTCTTCAGCATCCTGCATTCCGCAGGGATTCTTTCAATTTGTCCCGTGTTTCGTCAGCTGATGA
Organism: Planctomycetota bacterium; assembly: GCA_037146815.1. Lineage (GTDB taxonomy): Bacteria > Planctomycetota > Planctomycetia > Planctomycetales > Planctomycetaceae > Schlesneria. Next base: position 5,027 of record JBAWWJ010000289.1, on the reverse strand, counting down.
CCGAACGGATACTGACCGTTGGGATACCCGAAAGTGGCATGGATTCGCTGCTACCTAACATCAGGTTGCCATCGCTGTGCAGGACCTGCTGCATTCGCTTCAGAATTTCCTCTCTCGTCGAAGGATGCATATAAACGAGGACGTTCCGCAACAGGATCAGGTCCATCGTTGATATCGGTGGCCAGGCTCTCTTCAGGTTGACCTGATGGAACTGGATCATTTGTTTTAGCCGATCATCGATTTTCCAATGGATTTCGTCACGGCGAAAGTGCTGGGCAATGCGACCTTCGGACAGTCCACGGTGAACATCAACGTCTGTGTATCGGCCTGCGCGCGCTTGCTGAATTGCTCGATGTGAAAGGTCGGTCGCGAGAATCTCAACCTGCCAGCCGCGAAGTTGCTCTGCAAATCGTTCTCGCAGCAGCATGGCGATACTGTAGGCCTCCTGGCCTGTAGAGCAGGCGGCACACCAGATCGCGATCCGTCGATCCCCTTTACGGCGATCGATGATGCGCGGGAGTGTTCGAGAGACCAATTCATCAAAATAGTGGGCATCACGAAAGAAAGACGTTTCATGTGTCAAAAGTGACTCAATCACTTCCTGGGCCAGCACGAACTCCGTTCGATCCTTCAACTTTGTGATCAAGGGGCCGTAATCGTTCCAGCCCAGTCGCACGATGACGGGATACAACCGGCTGGCAACAAAAAAGGCCTGGTCGGATTCAATGACCAGCCCGACCTGTTCTTCGAGCCAATGTTGCAGGAATTCAAGCTGATCTCTTGTCAGGTGCATTGTCGGACATCCAAAGGTAAGCGATCTTTCCTGGACGTTACTGCATGCCAGTCCGATTCAGGCGAAGTTGATTCGTTCGCCGATGGATTTCGTATGCCATGTCCGCCAGTGGAAAAACCTCATCCGCCAGGCCGGCAGTCACTACCTGCCCTGGCATTCCCCACGCCACGCTACTTGCTTCATCCTGCGCAAGCACCTGGCCTCCCGACTGACGAACGATGCGGCTGCCTGCCAGGCCGTCGCATCCCATTCCCGTCAAAATGATCGCCAGACAGCGCGAACCGAAGTGCTCTACCACGGATCGAAACAGAACGTCTGCCGAAGGAGTGCAACCATTTTCAGGGGGCCCGTCGTTAGGTTCGACCTGCAGTTGCATTCCGTCCCGACGGATGACCAGGTGACGCCCTCCGGGAGCGAGCCAGACTGGTGCAGCACTCAGGGGCTGAATGGAGTTTGCTTCTTGAATATTTCGGCCGGTTTGGCGGCGCAAGCTCTCTGCCAGCTTGGTGGTAAATCCCGCTGGCATATGCTGAACAATGACGATTGGTGTAGCGAACGTGGATGGCAGAGACGACAGAAGACTCGCCAGAGCGTTGGGTCCCCCCGTGGAGGTGGCGATTGCCACAATTTCAGCGGTTCGGGTGGAAGACGCGGACCGCGTGGGGATCGCGAACTTCTCGGGCATGTTAACGTTTAATCGCGGGGACGATTGCTGTTGATTGGCATGAGTAGTTGCGACCGTACCAAGCGGCGCGGCTTGTCTTGGTGTCGCCAGCGACTTGATTTTCGCAGTCAATTCGAACTGCACACACCGATCCAATTCCGAAGCAGCTTCGGGCTTGGTGACATAGTCCGTGGCGCCGAGCAACATCGCATCTACGGTCGTCTGTGAACCGCGATCGGTGAGTTGACTGAAGACGATGATCGGAATGTCCGGGCTGGCATTTCGCAGGGATGCGAGAGTTTTCAATCCCTCTCGTTCAGCGGGTGACACATCAACCAGCACAACATCGGGGACCAGATCGTGCAAATTCGCCAACGCAAGTCGTCCGGTAGCGACTGCGGCGACAACGTTCAGTTCTGGATTACTTCCCAGGATTGCCGTCAATTTCCGCCGAATGAGCGACGATTCTTCGACAATCAGAACTCGAATCAGATTCATTTCGCCCGCCGCGCGTGTTTGGATGTGGCCTGCGACACGATGGCTTCGATCGCCAGGTTGGTGTCAAACACTAGCAGAAGCCGTTGCGGAAGTTGATAGGCACCACGAAAAAGATTCCTGGAGTCCACGCGCGTCGCTTCTGGAGGTGCGGTCAGAAATCGTGCCTCCTGGCTCAGGACATCGCCGACATCGTCCACGAGCAGGCTCATTAATTCCTCACCATTGCGGACGACGACATTTACAGGAGGAGCAAGCCCGTCAGCTCGTGCAGGAATGTGCAATAACCGGCGCAAGTCGATCGCCGGAACGATTTGTCCTCGCATATTGATGAGTCCCGCGACGACCGGATGCGACAACGGAACGGGTGTTACGGCCTGCGCCAGCAGCACTTCATGGACTTCGTTGACGTTTATCCCCAGGAACATGTCTCCCAGCGTAAACGTACAGATTGTTTCAACGTCCGACATTGACGGCTTCTCCCCGGCACCACCAGGACAACCTCGGTTCAGTCTCGTTACTCGCTACGAAACTGCGTGACGAGTTCATTTAACTGGGCCGCCAGACGCGTGGCATCCTGAGCGGCCGTTCGTGTGGCGCTGGCACCTGCGGCCGTTCCTTCCGCGGCCCGCGCGACAAGTGTAATGTTCCCTGCGATCTCGGACGTTCCCTTTGCAGCGTCCGCAACATTACGACTGATGTCGCGTGTGACAACCGTCTGCTCCTCAACCGCACCCGCAATGGAGTTTTGAAAATCATTGATCTGCTGGATCGTGTGGCTGATCCGGTTGATCGCGGCCACCGAATCGCGGATGTCGCTCTGGGTCACATCGATCTTGCGGCGAATCGTTTCCGTTGCCGTCGCAGTCTGCTTGGCGAGTTCCTTGACGGCGTTGGCAACAACGGCAAATCCTTTCCCCGCTTCCCCGGCACGCGCCGCCTCGATTGTTGCGTTGAGCGACAACAAGTTGGTTTGCTCTGCGATCGACGTAATCACCTTGATGACTTCCCCGATCTCGGCGCTGCTTTGCCCCAGTTTTGTCACCGTGGTGTTTGTCGTCGCCGCAATCTGAACAGCATCGGTCGCGACGCGTGCCGCCTGTTGGGTGTTATTGGCAATCTCGCGAATCGCGGTGCTCAGTTCACTGACTGCCATAGACACTGCCTGCGTATTCTGGCTTACCTGCTCTGCGACGGCAGAGGCGCGCTGAGCCTGCTGCGATGTTTGTTCGGCTGTGGCAGACATCTGGCTGCTGACGTCGGTTTGTCGATCCGCTGCCCGGTTCAACTCGCTGGCACTGGCTCGAATCGACTTGATGGCACCAAGCATTCCGTCTGCGGCCTGGTCGACCGCAGCAGAAATGTCACCGATCTCAGATTCTGACTGATAATGAAGTCGACGCGTCAGATCGCGATTGGCAAGGGACTGCAACCCTGTCACACAGTTTGAAAGGGGGACTGTGATGCTGCGGGCGACCAGAATGACCAGTGTGATTGCAATTATGAGCGCCAATGCTGTCAGCAGCAGCGACCAGAGTCGTTTACTTTTCAGGTTACTGATCCGGATACGGAGCATCTGATCAAGTTCTCTCGATGCCGTCTCCCTCAACTGATGGCTGGCGTCGAGTGACTTCACAAGCTGGGCATCAATTTCGGAGCCCCGTCCCTTGGCTTGCTCGATCGTGGAAACGTCGAGTTGCTTCAGCAAGCCTTCGACCAGATTGATAAACGATTCCAGCGCCGGTTCGATCTGTCGGATCGAATTATTGATGCCGTGAAAGTTCTGGTCCTCGGCCAGCGCAGATCGAAGACTGTCGACCACATGTTTGAAATCTGCTTCCCTCAGCAGGCGCGCCATCGCACCAAGGTTCAGCAGGTCTGTCGCATCCAGTTCCGGTTTCGCAAATGCCACACGAACGGATTGCCGGAGATCGGACATGCGGTTCTGAATGCGGGGAATTCCGATCAGAGTCGCGTCCATGAGGTAGTATGTGTCGAGTTCCGGGTCGAGGATCAGATTCGATGTATCTCCTACATGAGTGACCAGTTGCCGGATGGCCTCACGCAATTGTCGATGTCGCACTTCGCTGCTGGCGATAGTCAGCGTTCCCTGTTCGGACTTCAGTTTCTGCCACGAGGTGGCAATGTCACTCGGTGCGCTTCCAGATCGCTGTCGTTGAGCCAAACCCGCATCGGTCACCTGCAACGACTGTCCGAAAAGGCGTTGTACTCCTTCCAGACGCTGCAGCGCCTGATCGATCTTTCCCTGTTCACTGACGATTTCCAATTCGGCGCCGCCAGCCAATACCTGATGTCGTGCCAGATGACGCAGCAGGTCATGCAAGGGGCGCTGGTATTCGTTCCCGGCGAGTTCCCGCTCGGCAAATCCAATGTCGTCGTTGATGCCGGCCACCATGAAATACAGCAGCACGGCAATCGGTAGTGAGAAACTCATGCTGATCCAGAGCAGCTTGTTGGGAATGCGTCGTGATGTCAGCAGGTTTGGCATGGCGTCGGTCTCGGCAGAGAATCAAGATTCGAATCAGGAATAGAAGATGAATCGCAACATTGGTAACTAAATGACTTGAATGAAATCCGTGATCCGGCCCAGCACGATGGCAGTTGCGATCACCCGGTGACGGCTATTGGGCGGGTGGAGCATTTCAAAGGGCTTCAGATCGGCAGGGCGATCGGCCACATCGATGATCTGATCCACCATCAGGCCGATTTGCGATTCGGCTGTTTTATAGATCACAATCGAAAGAACGTCGGGAATCTCGAACGAAGCTGATCCGCCCGACAAATCCTGCAGCGGCATGATTTCACCTCGATATTGAAATGCCATTCCGGCAATGGAGTGTTCGATCGATTTCGCAGGAATTTGCTCAAGGCAGACGACGTCACATAGCGGCAAGGCGACTTGGCGCTCTTCGCCAACCGTACAGACCAGTACCTGTTCGTCAATTCTTGCCAAGTCTTCCCTGACAGTTACGGGACCACAGAGCATGGCCTGCTCTTCAGCTAGTAAACCGGAGTTCCTGGCTATGCCCAGAACATCCAGAATCAATGCGATAT